>CAMLKW010000019.1 GCA_946480605.1 uncultured Roseateles sp.
GCGTGCCAGCCGGAGAAGAACTGCACGGGCTCCGAATGGCACTGGCGCGCCGAGGGGAACACCGCGCAGTAGTCGTGGTAGTAGCCCACGATGGCGTGGCTGAAGCCGCCCTGCTGCAGGTCCGTGAAGAGCGTCGGTGTCTTCGAGTCCAGGCGGTTGCCGCTCTTGGTCACCAGGAAGCCCGGTCCGCCACGTTCAATCTCGCCGAACGGCTGGCCAAGCAGCATGCTGGGAATGGACTCCAGCGTGTTGGGGCCGGCCGGCAGCGCACTCTTGGCAGAGAAGCTCGCCGAGAGCAGCGACTTCATGGTGGCCTGCTGGAACAGCCCCTCGCGCTCGGACAGTTCCATGTCCCATTCGTCGAACACGACGACGACGGTCCGCTTCGACACGGGGGACGTCGCTTGCGCGGCGGGTGCCGCAGCCTTGGAACCCGTCACGGACGACGCGATTGCGTTCCTGGCATACGTCGCCATGCCGGGCTGCAGTGCGAACAGCGTCGCGATCGCAAGGCATGCCGCATTGCCGAGCCGGGCCGCTGAACTTGCGGGCATGCGCCAGGCCGCGACACCGCCCGCAACGGCGCAGGTGAGCATCGCCGCGGCCTTGGCCCATCCCGGCAGCGGCAGCCGCGTGGCCAGCGACTGACGGAACACCTGGAACAGGGCCACGAGGATCAGCGTCAGCAGCAGCGCGCGCATGACTCGCGCGCCGATGGAAGCGGGGCGGTCCCGGTGGTCGATCCAGCCTCCCAGCATGCCGAAGACGGCCACGACCGCCAGCAGCGCGCTCCCTTCCTGCAAGAACGCGGAGGGTTCAAAGGAGAGGTACAGCGAGTAGGTGTAGCGCAGCACGACGTCGCCCACGCCGAGCGCGCCCAGGCTGATCAGACACAGCAGCGCGTAGCGCAGCGCCTGACGGGTATCGAAGCCGTGGCGCAGTGCGTTCATGGGCATCACGAAGCGCTGGACTCGCGCCGGCGCAGAAGCAGCAGCGTGCGGTGCTCGGAGATCTGCTCGCTGGACTGAAGCTCAAACCACGGCTGCGCGCACTGGAGCACGAAGTCCAGGTCCCAGTGCTGATAGAGGCCGAGATTCGTTCCGGCAATCTCGATGAACCTTGGGTCGTCACGAGGGACGAACTCCAGCAGCAGGATGCCGGTGCAGGATTCGGCAAACGCCTCGAACAGCTGCGGTGTCGGCAGGCGCTCGGTCACCGTCAGGTGGTGGATCACGGCGAGCGCCAGCACGAGGTCGAAACGGCCTGCGAAGCGTCGCGGCAGGTCCAGCGTCTCGCCCAGCCGCCAGCCGGTCGCCGGTGTCGGTCGCGCGAAGTTGGCATGCACGCACTGGACCGGTTGACCAGCCTGACGAGCTGCGCGGTGCAGGTCGTCCAGCGCGTTGATATCGTCGTCCAAGGCGACGACGCGGCTCCCGGCGCGGATGGCCATCATCGAGAACTCGCCGCTGTTGGCGCCGATGTCCAGCACCTGCGGGTGCGAGCGGCCATCGGCGAACAGGGCCTGCACGGCGCGGCGCTTTGCTGTCAGTTCGATGTCGTCGTAATGGTTGCGATTGCCGGTGTACTCGCTCCAGGTGCTCACGCCACGACAGCCGGCCTCCAGCCGGTCCACCAGGCCGCGCAGGTTGCTCAGCAGCCAGGGCGTGCCGTCTGCCGCGCCCTTGGCGCCTGCGGGGCGGGCCGCCTGGGTGGCGCGCTGAATGCGCCGCCGCTCCAGGCGGGCGGGCAACCACACATGCAGCCACATGGCCAGGCCCAGATGCGCATGCCAGCGGATGAAAGGCGCCAGTTCCGCGGCGCGCAGGCCGTCCCGGTGCGCCAGGAAGATGTCGCGCGGCGAGCGCCCCAGCTCCGCCACGGCGAGCAGCGGGAGGATGAAGTGACGCACGAACTGGCCGTAAGCGGCCCAGCCGGTGACGCTCGGGTCCTTGCGTTGAAAGGACAGCAGATCGCAGAAGACGGGCTGACTGCCATCGAAGAGCACGTTGCTGGTGGCCGCATCCTTCAAGGTCCAGCCTTGGGCCCAGGCGCGCTGCTGTACCTCCAGGGTCAGCCGGGCCGCATCGGCCAGCATGGCGGGCGTCCATTCGAACGCATAGCTGGGAATCTCGATGCGGCGGTGCTGCAGCATCAGAGAGCCATCATCCAGGCGCTGTTGCTCGATCACGCCGACCAGCCGCCCATCGCGGATCAGCTCGGCCAGCCAGTCGCAGTTCAGCAGTTCCTGTACTTCAGCGGCCGCATGCGGATGCACGCGCCGCTGGATCCGGTGACCATCATCTTCAACCTGGCCATCCGGATCTCGAAAGCTCGCACGCATCAGGAGCGGTCCCGCCTCCAGCGTCGCTTGATGGCGCGCCAGATCTCTCGCGGATTCTTCAGGTAATAGATCAGGCCGACACCGGCCGCGATCAGGCCCTGGATGACCAGATGGGCCGACCCGCCGTCGATATAGGCATAAGCCGGAGCCATGCCTGCGAGCATGAGCATGACGACGAGGATCGCTTGGCGGCTGAAGGAGATGTTGCGGCGCATAGGGGAGGCGACTGCGCATGGCGCAATGGGCCTGGATCTTACCAGCCGGGGTGTCGGGGCCTTGGGCGCCAACCGTAGAATCCCGCGCCCAGTCTTCAGGCGCCAGCGCTTTGAGAATAGTCCGATCGTCACTGCTGAATCTGGTCGGTCTGGGCGCGCCGCTGCTGTTGGCGCTGTTCGCGATTCCCGTCCTGGTTGCGGGCCTGGGCGATGCGAGATTTGGCCTGCTCACGCTGATCTGGGCCTTGGTGAGCTACCTTGGCCTGTTTGACCTCGGGCTGGGCCGTGCGTTGACCCTGCGCCTCGCGTCCGTGCTGGGCCGCGGGGAGGATGAGCAGGTGGGGCCCTTGTGCGGCTCCGGGCTCGCGATGACGGCAGGTGTGGGGCTGTTTGCGGGCCTGGTGCTGCTCGTGGCCGCGCCGTGGGCGCCTGTGCTGCTGAGCGGCCTCCCGGATGCCGCTGAGGCGAAGACGTGCCTGCAGTTGCTGGCCCTGGCATTGCCGTTCGCGATCGTGACCTCGGTGCTGCGCGGCATGCTGGAGGCGCGTGGCAGCTTCGGCATCGTCAACGTGCTGCGCCTGTTGCTTGGGGCCTGGACTTTTGCGGGACCGGTCCTGGTGCTGGAGCTCGCAGGCCCCGACCTCGTGGCCATTGCCGCCGTGCTGGTCCTGGGGCGCCTGCTGGGGACGCTGGCGCATGCTTGGGCCGCGTGGCGGGTGTTGCCCCAGATGCGAGGCCGGCTGGCTTGGCGGGCCGACGCGGGCATGGACCTGCTGCGCTCCGGCGGATGGCTGCTGCTCAGCAACGTGCTGGGTCCGCTGATGGGTCTGGCCGACCGGTTCATCGTCGGGGTCTTCGTGCCGATGGCGGCGCTGGCGTACTACGCCACGCCGCAGGAGGTCGTCATGAAGCTGTGGATCGTGCCGGGCGCGCTCTCCGCCGTGCTTTTTCCGGCATTGGCCGCTCAGATCGCGGCCCAGCAGCAGGTTGCCAGGCTGTGCCGCCAGTCCCTGCTGGGGCTGGTCGTCGTACTGCTGCCGATCACGCTGGGCCTGGCGACCTTTGCCCATCCGCTGCTGTCCCTCTGGCTCGGCGACCGGTTCGCGGGCGAGGCCCGCGTGTGCGCGGCCCTCTTTGCTGCCGGCATGTTCGTCACCGGTCTGGCGCAGTTGCCCTATACCTTGCTGCAAAGCACGGGGCGCGCCGCCACGACCGCGTTGCTGCACCTGATCGAGCTGCCCTTGTTCGTGGCTGCCCTGGCCTGGGCGGCCGACCGGCATGGCATCGAGGGGGTCGCCTGGGTGTGGCTGGCCCGGGTGGTGGTGGACGCCGTCCTGCTGTTCATCGCCGCACAGCAGTTGCCGCTCGGTGGGCGCGAGCGTCTGTTCGATGCCGCCGCGCTGGGCATGCTTTGCGCGGCCCCATTGAGCTTTGCCGGCCTGCTGCTGCCGGGTGCCACGCTGCAGGCAGGCGCCTGGCTGCTTGCGAGTCTGGTCTGCCTGGTGGCGGGGGGGCGAGCCTGGCGGCGTCGATCGGAGAAAATGGGCGACCTTGCGTCTCTCTCCTGACTCCATGGCCGCCCAGCAGCCTCTGCTCTCCGTCGCGATGCCGACACACAACCGCGCGCGCTATGCGATCCACGCGATCCAATCGGTACTGGCTCAGGGCGACGAACGGCTGGAACTCGTCGTCAGCGACACCAGCACCGACGGCGAGTTGGCCACCTGGCTCGCGGCACACCCTGCGGGCCGCGATCCGCGCCTGAACTACTTCCGGCCTGCGCAGCGGCTGGACATGACCGGCAACCACAACGCCGCCGTGGCTGCTTGCCGCGGCGAGTTCCTATGTCTGATTGGAGACGACGACACCATCGGGCCCTATGCGCTTGAAGCTGCGCAGTGGGCGCTGGCACAGGGTATCGATGTCATCGCGCCCAATGTCGTGGCCAACTACGTGTGGCCGGATTTCCGGTCTCGCTATTTCGGCGCCGGCCATTCTTCCCGGCTCTATTTCGCTCGCCACATGGGGGGCGGCCGGCTCTGTGAGGCGCGCGACGCGCTGGCGTTGGCGCTGTCGCAGGCCGCGCAGGGCACGGATGGCCTGCCCAAGATCTACCACGGGCTGGTCCGACGTCATTTGATGGAACGTGTCCGGGAGCGGTCGGGCCAGTACTTCCACGGCTCCAGCCCCGACATGTCTGGCGCCGTCGGCCTGGCCGCCTGTGGCGGACGCTTCCTGGAGGTGGATTTCCCGCTGTCCATTCCGGGGGCATCCGGCGGTAGCAACACCGGTCGCAGCGCGATGAACACCCACAAGGGCAAGCTCACCGCGGAGTCACAGACCAGCGGCTTCGCCGCCTCCGGCTGGAGCCCGGGCGTGCCCAAGTTCTTCTCCGTCGAGACCGTCTGGGCGCATGCTGCGCTGGAGACGCTGCGCCTCATCGAGCCCGCTGCCGTGCCGCGATTCAATTTCGCGCGGCTGCTGGGGGCCTGCCGGGCCCGGCACCCTGAGTTCCAGACCGAGATCGAGGTGGCAACCCGAGAGGCCGGCGAACTGCTCGGGCAGGACATGGCGTGCCTGGCCGCCGACGCCGAGCGGGAGCGCAAACGCATCCGGTCTGCACGCATCCGGCAGGTGCTGGCGCGCGCGCTGCGTCCCACGGCCTCCGGCGGCCGGCCCTATGTCTCGGGGCTGAGCACGGTCGCTGAAGCCCCGGGACACCTGACGGCACGACTCGCTGACATCCATCTGGACTGGCAGACCGCCGTCCGGGATCTCGCGCTGCGCTGAGTGGATCTTCCGATGACGAATCCGACCAAGAAACTGCTGGTTTTCGGTGCCAACGGCATGCTGGGCAATGCCGTCCTGCGCTGGTTTTCCCAGGACGACGCCTATGAGGTCACCGGCTCCGTGCGCTCGGCCGCGTCGATACCGCAACTGGCCGAGCTGGCCCCCAGTGCGCGCCTCGTCTCGGAGATCGATGGCGTCGACCTCGGAGCGATGCGCAAGCTGTTCGCCGATGTCCGTCCGGACGTCGTGATCAATTGCGCCGGGGTGGTCAAGCAACTGGCGGGTGCCGACGCGCCGGCCGTCGCGATCCCCATCAATGCGCTGTTGCCGCACCGGCTCGCACGGCTTGCCCGGCTCCACGGCACGCGGCTGATCCACATCAGCACGGACTGCGTGTTCTCCGGCGTGCGCGGCAACTACAGCGAGGACGACGAGCCCGATGCCGCGGACCTGTACGGGCGCAGCAAGCTGATGGGCGAGGTCGACGGCGAGCACGCCGTGACGCTGCGCACGTCCATGATCGGGCACGAACTGCAGACTTCCCATGCGCTGCTGGGCTGGTTCCTGGCGCAGCAAGGCACGGTGTCCGGATTCAGCAATGCCATCTTCTCGGCGCTGCCCACGGTGGAGCTGGCGCGCGTCATCCAGCAGTTCGTGCTGCCAAACCCGGAGCTGCGTGGCACCTACCACGTGGCAGGCCCCGTCATCAGCAAGCACGACCTGCTCCAGGTGGTCGCCCGCGTCTACGGCAGGGACAACACCATCGTCGCGGAGCCGTTGCCGGCCTTCGACCGATCGCTGGATGCCAGCCGGTTCAACCGGGCCACCGGCTACCGGCCGCCCGGCTGGAGCGAGATGCTGACGACGATGCGTGCATTCGGCTGATACGCCGCCGTCATGCTGCAGTCGCTACAGGCGGGGCGGGCGCTCGCCGCGTTGATGGTCCTGGGCTTTCACCTGGGGCTGGCGGTCAAGGCGTACTTCGGCGTCGAGGTGTTCCTGCTGCCTTGGGGGCATGCGGGCGTCGACTTCTTCTTCGTGCTCAGCGGCTTCATCGTCACGAGGGTCCACGCTGGCGACGTCGACGAGCCGGCCCGCCTGGGGCGCTTTCTCCACAGGCGCTTTGTGCGCATCTATCCGATCTACTGGGTCGTCTTCCTCGCGGCATACGCGGGCGCATACCGCATCGTCAAACTGACGCCGCTGGAGGTCGTCAAGGCGCTGTCGCTGGTGCCGGCAGACACGGCGCCCGTCATCTCGGTGGCGTGGTCGCTGCAGTGGGAGGTGGTGTTCTACCTGCTGTTCGGCGCCTTCATCCTGAGCCGATGGCTGGGCCTGGCCGCCGTGGCTGCCGTGCTGGCCTGGCTGCCGGGCAGCGCGATCTATCTGCTGCTGTTCGCCGGTGGCGTGCTGTGCGCGCTGATCGATCGGCGCGGCCTGGCGCTGCGGGGGCCGTTGCTGGCGTGCGCGGGTGCTCTCGTGTTCGCGGGTGCTTGCGTCTTCGATACCGTCACAGGCTTGAAGCCGACGCCGGTGCTGGGAGTGGGCTCCTGCCTGCTGCTGCTGGGCCTGGTGGCGTCCGAGCGCCAGGGCCGTGTGTTTGGTGCGCACCCGCTGCTGCAACTGCTGGGCGATGCGTCCTATGCGATCTATCTCGTTCACTACCCGCTGATCAGCGCCGGCTGCAAGCTGGCGATGGTGCTCGGGCTGCAGGGGCCGGTGTGGGGCGCGGTGCTGTACCCCGTGTTGCTGATTGCAGCGGTGGGGACCGGCGTCGGCCTGCACCGGCGGGTGGAAAAGCCGCTGGTCGCCCGCCTGAACCGGCGCTGACATGCCGGCTCAGCCGCTGGCCTTGGTGAACATCCGCAGTGTCGCCTGGGCCTGTTCGCTCGCGTCCAGGCGGGCGATGCCGTAGGCGCGGGCGCGCTCGCGGTTGGCCAGGCGTTGGCTTGGCGGCAATTGCGCGAACCGAGTCACGGCGGCGGCAAAGGCGTCGTGCGTGAGCGGCAGGTCCTCCCCGACGCCGGCATCGGCGAGCTCGCGCCACGGTGTCTGGTCGCTGATCAGCAGGGCACAGCCGGCCAGCAGCGCCTCATGGATGACATAGCCATTGTTCTCGGCCTGCGTTGGAAAGAGGAACAATTCGTGGCCGGCCAGCGTCGGCAGCACCTGGGCGGGCTCCACGGGGCCGAGGTATCGGGCCTGGATGTGCCCGGGCAGGGCCTCCATGGCGGCCCTGCAGGCCGTCCAGTAGTGCTGATCGTTGACGGGGCCGACGATGTCGAACCTGATCGGCAGCTCGACGCGGGCCAGCGACTGCAGCGCGAACAGCAGGTTCTTCTTGGCCTCGATGCGTGACAGGAAGACGACGCGCAGCGGTGCCGGCACACAGGCTTGCAGCGGCGGCAGTGTGGGCACCTGCGGCGGCAGGTCGGCAGCGAGCGCCACCGGCGTCAGGCCCAGGGCGTCAAGTTCGCGGGCTTCCTGCTCGCTGGTGGCGTGGAACTGGGCCCCCCGCAGCAGCCCGGAGCTGCGCAGCACCTGGAGATAGGCGAGCTTGCTGGAGCGGCGTTGTTGCAGCGCCCCCGCCATCAGCTCGCCGCGTGGTGCCACCAGCACGGGCGTGCGGCTGAAGCCCACCCGGCGCAACAGCAGCGGCAGCGCACAGAAGGTGGGGGACAGGAAGCTGTTCAGGTAGATCAGGTCCCAGCGCTGGCGCAGCAGGCGCCACAGCGGCAGCGCGGCGCGCCAGCCACGAGGCAGGTAGTGGATGTCCACGCCCGACTGCGAGCGGGCCTCTTGCTGCAGTGCGGGCGGGTAGGGGGTCGTGGCCAGCAGGTCGTGGTCACCCGTGGCGACCACGAGTTCGACATCGGCCTTCAGGTGCGCCACCAGGCTGGCCAATGCCGTCACGGAGCCACCCCCGTGGCGCCCGGGCAGGAAGTACGGGCTCAGGCAGAGGATGCGCAGCCTGCCCATGATTCAGCCCGTCAGGGCTTCTGCAGCCACTGTTCCAACTGCGCGATGAGGCGCCCGCGGTGGAACTGTTCGCGGCAGCAGGCCTGGGCGCGGAGTCCCATCTGCGTGCGTTCCTGCGCGCTCAGGCTCGCCAGTTCCTCGACCCGCGCGGCGAGTGCCGCACTGTCGCCGGCGGGGCAGGTCAGGCCGGCCTGCGCCTCGTCGATGACGCGGGCACCTTCGCCATCGAGCATGGCGACCAGCGGCTTGCCCGCCGACAGGTAGGCGGATACCTTGCCGGGGATGGTCATCGCGAAGATCGGCTCCGCCTTCAGCGACACCAGCAGCGCATCGGCACCGCCGAAGAAGGCCGGCATGCGCTCGAGCGGGTGGCGGCCGAGCATGAACACCGTGCCTGCAAGGCCGCGCGCGGCGATCTGCTGCCGCACCTCGGCCGCGGCCCGACCGTCGCCGACGATCAGCCAGTGAATGTCCTCGCGGTGGCGCAACCGTTCGGCTGCGGACAGGATGGCCGGAAAGTCCTGGGCCTCGCCGATGTTGCCGGCGAACATGACCTTGAACGCATTCGCGTGTGGCGCCAGCTCCGGAGCAACTTCAGCGGCACCGCCGTCGAAGGCGGCCTCTGCCCATTGCGGAAAGTAGCGCGTCTTGTGCGGCGCCTCGGACCAGCGCTCGATGGGTGCGAAGAACGAGCGCGACTGGGCCAGGATCAGGTCGCAGCGCTTGTAGATGAACCTGACCAGGCTGCCCACCAGGTTCAAGCCCCACTGCGAGCGCACCATGCCCACGGCGGAGAGCGTGTCGGGCCACAGGTCCAGCACCCAAAGCAGCAGCGGTGCCCGCTTGAGGCGGCGCAGCAGCACGGCCGGCAACGCGGATGTGATGGGTGAGGTCTCGAAGCAGAAGATCGCATCGAAGGAGCGGCCACGCAGCTTCCACGGCCCCAGCAGGCAGCCCCAGAACACGAAGCTCCAGTAGTTCAGCAGCAGTCGCACGGCGCCCTGGCCGCGCGGGCGCAGCGGCAGCCGGATGACCTCGGCGCCGTGGTACTCGGCGAACGCCTGGGGATCGGCAACGTAATCGTCAAAGACCTGTCCGCCCGGGTAGTTGGGACGGCCGGTCAGCACCGTCACCTGGTGCCCGCGGGCGCTCAGCTCGGAGACGATCTCGTTGACGCGAAAAACCTCGGGCCAGAAATACTGGCTGACGACCAGGACGCGCATCCTCAGTCGTACTCGCGCCAGACGACGCGCTTCACGTAGTCGGTGTAGCTGTGGATGATGCGCACGACCTTGTCGGACACGTTGGGCATGCTGTAGTCCGCCACCAGGCGCAGGCCGCGCGCGTCGCCGCGCGGCTGGCTCTGCAGGATCTGCAGGCCCTGGCGCACGCGGTCCAGCGACAGTCCGGTCATCATGACGGCGCCTTCCTCCATGCCTTCGGGGCGCTCATGCGCCTCGCGCAGGTTGAGCGCGGGGAAGTTCAGGATGGAGGATTCCTCGTTGATGGTGCCGCTGTCCGACAGCACGGCCTTGGACGAGGCCTGCAGGCGCACGTAGTCCAGGAAGCCCAGCGGCTTGAGCAGCCGGATGCCGGCATGGAAGCTGATGCCCTCGGCGTCGATGCGTTTCTGCGTGCGCGGGTGCGTGGACACGATGACCGGCAGGCCATGGTCCTCGGCGACGCCGTTCAGGATGGCCACCAGCTTGCCGAAGGTGCGCGGTGACTCGATGTTCTCCTCGCGGTGCGCGCTGACGACGAAGTAGCCCTGCTCGCCCAGGCCCAGCCGCGTGAGCACGTCGGACGCGGCGATGCCGTCGCGGTAGTGGTTCAGCACCTCGAACATCGGGCTGCCGGTCTTGATGACCTGGTCGGGCGGCAGGCCCTCGCGCAGCAGGTAGTCGCGGGCGATGGTGCTGTAGGTGAGGTTGATGTCGGCCGTGTGGTCGACGATGCGGCGGTTGGTCTCCTCGGGCACGCGCATGTCGAAGCAGCGGTTGCCGGCTTCCATGTGGAAGATGGGGATCTTGCGGCGCTTGGCGGCGATGACGGCCAGGCAGCTGTTGGTGTCGCCCAGCACCAGCATGGCTTGCGGCTGCTCAAGCTCCAGCACCTTGTCGATGCCGCCAATGATGTTGCCGATGGTCTGCGCGGCGCCGCCCTGGGCGGCGTTCAGAAAGTGAGCAGGCTTGCGAACGCCGAGGTCGTCGAAGAAGACCTGGTTGAGCTCGTAGTCGTAGTTCTGGCCGGTGTGCACCAGGATGTGGTCGCAGTGCTCGTCCAGCGCGGCCATCACGCGCGACAGGCGGATGATCTCGGGTCGCGTGCCGACGACGGTCAGCACCTTCAGTTTCTGATGGCTCATGGCTTGACCTTCATGGCGGTCGTGTCAGGCCGTGCGCGGTCATAGACCTCGTTGGCCCAGAGCATGACGATGAGTTCGTCGTCGCCGATGTTGGTGATGTTGTGGGTCCAGCCCGGGATGGTCTCGACGACGCGTGCCTCGCCGCCGCGCGTGACCAGCTCGTGCGTCTCGCCCGAGTCGATGTGGCGGAAGCCGAAACGGGCCGTGCCCTTGATGACGAGGAACTTCTCGGTCTTGGTGTGGTGGTAATGCTCGCCGCGCGTGACGCCGGGGCCGGCCGTGAAGTAGCTGAACTGGCCGCAGTCGGGCGTCTTCAGCATCTCGACGAAGGTGCCGCGCGGGTCTGCATGGCGGGGCACGGAATAGGCGAACGACTCCGGCGGCAGGTAGCTGACGTAGGTGGCGTAGAGCGCGCGCGTCAGGCCGGTGCCGACACGGTCGGTCATCAGGCCGTCGCGCGTGGCGCGGAAGCCCCGCAGCGCGTCGGCCAGTTCGCCCACGGTGGTGTCGTAGGCGGGCTCGATGTCGACGTAGCCCGGCTGCGGTGGCGTGGGGCCCAGCAGCGCCAGCATACGGTCCAGCACATCGTCGATGTAGACCAGGCGCAGCGGCGAGGACGGATCGTTGATCGTGACCGGCAGGTCGCGTGCGATGTTGTGGCAGAAGGTGGCGACGACCGAGTTGTAGTTGGGCCGGCACCATTTGCCGAACACGTTGGTCAGCCGGAAGATGTAGACCGGCACGCGGCACTGGCGCTGGTAGTGCAGCAGCGCATCCTCGGCGGCACGCTTGCTGCGGCCGTAGACGTTGTCCAGCGTAGCCTGCGTGGACGAGGCGAACGCCACGGCAGGGCGGTGGCCCGGCAGGCTGCCCAGGATGGATACGAGGCGCAGGCTGAAGTCGGCGTTGCCGTCGTCGAACTCGATGGGGTCCTGCGGGCGGTTCACGCCGGCGAGGTGGAAGACGAAGTCCAGGCCGGTGAGCTGCTCGATGAGCTCGGCGTCCTCGGCGCGGTGCGATACCAGGCGCACGTCGGTGTGGCCGGCCTCGCGCAGCCGCCATTGCAGGTTGCGGCCGACGAAGCCGGACGCGCCCGTGATGCCAATGCGCATGCTCAGTCTTCCGCCGTGACGTTCTGCTCGCCGGCGGCGATGCGGCGCATGAAGTCCAGCTTCATCAGCAGGGCCTGCATGCCGGCCACGTCCAGCCGTTCGGTGTTGTGCGAGGTGTAGTCCTCGGCGGCCTGGATGCGGGCCTCGCCCTGCTCGACGAACTTGGTGTAGTTCAGGTCGCGGCCATCGGGCGGGATGCGGTAATAGCCGCCCAGGTCCTCGGCGCCGGCGCGCTCCTCGCGGCTCAGCAGCGCCTCGTAGAGCTTCTCGCCATGGCGGGTGCCGATCTCGCGGATGGGATGGTCGGGCTTGCCCAGCACGGCGAGAACCGCCTCGGCCAGCACGCGGATGGTGGCGGCCGGCGCCTTCTGCACGAAGATGTCGCCGTTGCGGCCGTGCTCGAAGGCATACAGCACCAGCTCGACCGCATCGTCCAGCGTCATCATGAATCGCGTCATGGCCGGGTCGGTCAGCGTCAGCGCCTTGCCGGCGCGCCACTGGTCGACGAACAGCGGGATCACCGAGCCGCGCGAGGCCATCACGTTGCCGTAGCGCGTGCCGCAGATGACGGTGCCCGTGCCTTCCAGGTTGCGCGACGCGGCGACCATGACCTTCTCCATCATGGCCTTGGAGATGCCCATCGCGTTGATGGGGTAGACGGCCTTGTCGGTGGACAGGCAGATGACGCGGCTGACGCCGGCGGTGATGGCGGCGTCCAGCACGTTCTCGGTGCCCAGCACGTTGGTGCGCACGGCCTCCATCGGATGGAACTCGCAGGACGGCACCTGCTTCAGCGCCGCTGCATGGAAGCAGTAGTCAACGCCGCGCATCGCGCCGGACACGGCGCGCGGGTCGCGCACGTCGCCGATGTAGAACTTGAGCTTGGGATGCGCGTACTTCTTGCGCATGTCGTCCTGCTTCTTCTCGTCGCGGCTGAGGATGCGGATCTCGCGCAGGCCGGAGTCGAGGAAGCGGCGCAGCACGGCGTTGCCGAAGCTGCCGGTGCCGCCGGTGATGAGCAGGGTTTTGTCGTCGAACATGGAATTCTTCAGTGCTGGCGATGTGCGGACAGTGCGGCGCGGCACATGTCGTCCTTCTGCGCCTGCGTGGGGTAGTTGATCAGCACGGCGCGGTAGGAGCCTTTGAACACGAACAGGCTGCCGGCCGCGGCGCCGACGACGCCGCAGGCGGTGATCAGCGCCTTCATGTCGTCCAGCGAACCAGCGCCGCCCAGCATCGTCAGCGGCACCTTCAGCGCGGCGCGCATCTGCCGGGCCAGGTCAAGATCGTAGCCCTGCATCATCCCGTCCCGGTCCACGGCGTTGATGACGATCTCGCCGGCGCCGGCCTGCTGCAGTTGCTGGGCGAAGGCGACGGGGTCGAGCTTGTGGGCCGTGCGCGCGTTGTGCGTGCAGAGTTCGTAGCCCTTGCTGAACAGGCCGGTCTTCTTGCGCAGGTCCAGCACGGCGACCACGCTCTGGCGGCCGATGGCCTCGGCCATGCGCGTCAGCAGCGCCGGGTCGGCGACGGCGGCCGAACTGACCGAGACCTTCTCCACGCCGAGGTCGATGATGCGCGAGGCCTGTTCTGCGGTGGTCACGCCGCCGCCGTAGCACAGCGGCATTCGGCACTCGGCGGCCAGCTTGGCGATCAAGGCGTAGTTGGGCTCGGCCTTGTTCGTGGCGGCGTCGATGTCGAGCACCATCAACTCGTCCGATTCCTTCTCGTTGAAGATCTTGACGGCGTTGATGGGGTCGCCCACGTACTTGGGCGACTTGAAGCCCTGGGTCTTGACGAGGCCGCCCTTGTGGACGAGCAGGCAGGGAATGATGCGGGGGCGGAGCATGGGGTCAGAGTTCCGCGAAGTTCTTCAGCAGCTGGGCGCCGAAGTGGTGGCTCTTCTCAGGGTGGCACTGCACGCCGTGGATGTGGCCCCTGGAGACGATGCAGTCGAAGTTCAGGCCGTATTCCGCCGTCGCGGCGACGTCCGCCTTGTCCTCGGCATCGAAGTAGAAGGAGTGCAGGAAGTAGAAGCGCGGTTCGGGCTCGAAGCCGGTGAAGAGCTTGTGGCCGGGCGTGACCTGCAGGTCGTTCCATCCCATGTGCGGCATGGGCAGCTCGCGGCACTGCGCTTGCGCGGAGAAGGCCTTGACGCGGCCGGGCACCCAGCCCAGCCCCGGCAGTTCGCCCTCGTCGCTGCCGCTGGCCAGCATCTGCATGCCCACGCAGATGCCCAGCACCGGCACCTGGCACTCCAGCACCATCTCGTCCAGGCGCTGGCGCATGCCCGAGCGTTCGAGCAGGGTCATGGCGGTGTCGAAGGCGCCGACGCCGGGCAGGATCAGCCGCGTGGCGCCAGCCAGCTCATCGGCCGTGCGCGCGCGCGCAGCTTCTATCCCCAGGCGCTTGAACATCGTCATGAACGCCTGAATGTTGCCCACGCCGTAGTCGACGACACGGATCATCGGAAGAACCTTTTCTCGAGGCCGAGCCGGCGCATGGCGTTGGCGCCGAAACCGATCAGGTCGCGCTTGTTCTTGTAGTCGCGGAAGGTTTTGTTCGGCGCTTCGAAGATCTGCTGCAACTCGTCGACCGTGAGGTCCAGCTTGTGGGCGACGTACTCGAACTCCTGCTTGAGGAAGTGCTCGTCCATCTCCGGCCTGGCGATGCGCTCCAGCGCGGCCTCGCGCGGCATCTGGCCGGTCATGATCAGGCTGGAGAAGTGCGCGCGGCGCTTGTGGAAGCCGAACTTGCGCGGCAGCCAGTAGTCCTCGTAGAAGCGCGTGAAGCGCGACTCGTGGTGCTTGTGCTGGAAGCGTTGCCAGCCGTAGCGCTGCCCCAGCTCGTCCTCGGCATCCTTCTTCACGTAGGGCACGAGGTTGAGCGGATGGTGCACGGTCATGCCGAGCACCTTCTGGTACCAGATCTTGTAGACCAGGATGTCGACCAGCGGGAACTCGTCGTTGGGCCGGCCATCACCGCAGCGGGCCCAGATGTCGCCGAACAGGCGCTTGTCGATGCCGAGGTAGCCGCCCCATTCCTCGGGTTCGCGGCAGCACTCGGTCGAGAAGTTCGAGCCGGTGATGATGTGCTTGATCTTGTACTGGCGCGCGAACTTGTACAGGCCGGAGAAAAAGGCCGCGTCCTGCACCAGGTCCTGGTCCGGGATGCCGGCGCGCAGGAATGCCACCTGCATGCGCTTGACGGCCTCCCAGTTGACCACCTCGGTGTAGAGGTCCAGCCCGAGGCCATCGACGAGCTTTTCGATGTTGCCCACAGCCTGGTCGGTGTTCCAGCCGGCGTCCACGTGAAAAAGCAGCGGCCTCAGCCCCATCTTCTCCTTCGCGACATAGGCGGCGTAGGAGCTGTCCAGGCCGCCGGACAGGCCGATGATGCAGTCGAAGTCCTTGCCCTTGCCGGCGGCGCGGATGGTGTCGGCGAGGGCGGCTAGCTTGGCGTTGCCGCGTTCATCCGTGTGCCAGTTGGGGGCAATGGTGGCGTCGTAGTTGTTGCAGTAGTCGCAATGGCCACGGTCGTCGAACCGGATGTTCGGGTCGGACGTGTCCATGATGCAGCGGGCGCAGATTTGATAAGGGCGCTGATTCATTGTTCACATTGTCGAGGCAACTGATGGAGCTGGCCGTCGGGCCCGCATCACCAGCCGGACAGCAGGCCGTACAGCCGCTTGCGCACGCCGTACAGCGTGGCGTTGGTGATGGAAAGCGCGCGCAGCCGATCAACGAGGCCGACCTTGCTGGTCAGCACACCCATCACATCGCCGCGCAGCCGCTTTTCCTCGCAGTCGACCCGTGCCTGCAATTCGCTCAGGCTTGAGGCGCTGAGAACGGCCCGGTGCTGGGCCAGAAACAGCGCATAGGCTCGCAGCCGAATGCTGATCTTGCGGTTGTATTCGTCAAAGCCCGACATCATATTGATGCTGTTTCCCTGATGTACGCGCCAGGCGCATCCCACGATGTCGGAGTGCACGACCGTCATGTCGTGAAAGTGCAGCACGGCGATCTCCATCCACGTGTCCTCGTTCGGCAGCGTTTCCGGGACCGGGAACATCCGATGCAGCGCGATCTGGTTCATCAGCGGGGACACGCCGGAGAGCGCGCCGCGCCCCGGTTTTCGAGGCACCAGGTGGCCGTCGAAACGCTTCTGATCCGACATCGTGACGAGCTTGCACAGGCCGACGACCGCGCCGCTGTCCGGAAGATTCTTCACCCGTGCGAACCGTTCGGCGAGGCTGCCTGGCGGCATGATGTCGTCGCCGGCGAAGATGCAGACGAAGCGCCCCCGAGCCAGGCTGATGCCGTAGTTGAAGGCCGAGCATTTCCCCGCCTTCGGATTGCGATGGGTCACGAGTTGCGGGTGCTGTTCCCGCAGCTTCGAAAGAATGTCCGGCGTTGCGTCCGTGGAACCGTCGTCGATGACGATGACCTCATGCTGGATGCCGGACTGTTGGAGGACGCTGAGAACTGCCGATTCGAGGTAGACCTGTTCGTTCTTGACGGCGATGACAACCGAGACGTCGATATTCATTTGCTGATGAGCCCGGATTGATTATTTGTTGCGGTTCTGTTCGCGTTGCAGGGCGCGATATCGGCAATAAAGCCCTGTGGCGATGGGGATCATCTGGTAGGTGTAATTCTTGGCGAATATCAGCAGCACGGTGGAGAACAGCTGGCATGCCAGTACCTGGATATAAAAAGGATCCCGGGAGTCGCGCCGGAAGCTGAGCAGCAGTTTGGTGAGGGGCAGTGCCTGCAGAAGCACGATGGCGATAAATCCGAGCAGGCCCAGGTCAACCCAGGCGGACAGGATGTTGTGGGCGTAGTGGCCTGCTTCGTAGCTGGCGTAATCGCCGATGAAGGGGTGCCGATCAATCGTCTGCAGTGCGGCGGCATGCATTTCCGACCGCTCGATTGCAGATTGGTCGGCGCTGATCTTGAGCAGCCCGAAGATCCGATGGTCGGCAATCGAATCCCAGTTGAGAAACAGCACGACTGCCACCCCGAGCACGCCGAGAGCCACGCCAACGAGCAGTGTCGTGCGGACCCGCGAGTGGCAGTACTCGACGACCAGCGCGATCGCGATGAAGCCGGCGAACTCCGAGCGGGCGCCGATCAGGAACAGGGCCGCCAACGAGCCCGCGTAAAGCAGCCAGCGGATTTCGAGGCGCAGTTGCGGAATGACATAGATCGCAATGACGATGAAAGCGTAGGCCAGGCCTTGGTAGTCCAGCAGGAAGGGGAGCGCCGTCAGGTCTGACAGCACCGCTGCCTGGAGGAATCGGCCATCCTTGCCGGTTGCCAGCACCAGTGCGATCGTTGCCACGAAAATAATGGCGCCGAAACGGCGAAACCATTTGCTTTGTGCGTGCACGAAGCGTGCAACCAAGAAAAGCACAGCGAACTTGAAAATGTAGGCGACGTGTGACGAAGTTATTTCCTCGTCGGCTCCCGCTTGCAAGCCACCAATCGTCGCGAGACTGAAAAGGGTGAGAAAAGCGCCAAACAGGACGCCGGTCACGCTGCAATTCGACAGTAGCGGAAGGCGATGGCGCCAGACACTGGCGATCAACAGCGGCGCTGCAATTGCGGCGCCAGCGGTGAAATAGCCGCCGAGCACCGGCCCGAAGAACTCTGAATTGACGAGCGTTTGGTAAAAGAAGAACGCTGGAAAAATCAGCATGAAAGCAAACGCAGCGGGCACATGACCACTTTCTGCAATTGCGTGTCCGCAGCGCGGAGAATTGGCAGGGACGAACACCGGACGCATTTCAATCGACTTTATTCAACTGCACGATAAGTCGTTATATCTGAGCTTTGGGCGGCCGTTATGGTTCGTGGTGACTTTGCAGGCCACAGCCGATGGGGCCGTCCCCGTCAACTCCGTTCGAGGGCGCGATCCGTTAAAGGCGCGGTGGGGCGCGATGCGCGCCGCCGTTTGCCAATCCGCGCAAACAAGGCGATGCCGAAGATGAGTGCATAGCCGTTGCTCAACAGCGTCCCGATCAGGCCGCTGGTGAAGATGGCAAAACAGAAGATGGGCCACAGCGCCTTGAAGGCCTCATCCGTCGAGTGGCGGAACCAGCGCAGCGCCTGCCCGACGAATACCGAGAACAGCACGATGCCGATCCAGCCGAAGTTCACCCAGGCCTCGGTGATGTAGACGGAGTTGGTGTTGGCGATGTCGCTCCAGCCCCATTGGTGTTCGGAGACCAGGCGCTCCAGATTGATGCGCTCGAGACCGAACAGGCCGGCAAAGAATGAACTGGTTGCGCCCCACAGTGGTTGTCGACCGAACTGCTCGTCGTGCACTACCAGCGTGTCCGAGGCCGAGAACATGGGCACCGCGGTACTGCGCCAGACCAGGTGTTCCACCGTGCCTCCGGGCAGGTACGTGGCGGCGAAGTAGTCGGTGTTGGCGGCGTTGGTCACGCCCGAGGCCGGGCCATCCGATCCGCCGAACGCCAACTGCGTGATGACCACGAGCAGGACCAGACAACTGCCGATGAGACCCAGCACCCGCAGCGCGCTTCCACTGCGTCCCCGGGCCGCGAGATACAGCAGAGGGAACAGCACGTTGAGGAACAGCGCCTTCTGAAGAAAGCTCAGCGAGTAGGCCAGGAACAGGCCTAGCAGCAGGAACCTGAAGCGGGACTTCTCGATGAACAGCAGCGCCAGGCTGTACGGCAGCAAGGCGCTGACGAACAGCGTGCTGATATAGATCAGCGCCGCCTCGGCACCGCTGCGTGTCTTGAGGAAATCCCCCCGCTGCTGCGCCAGATCACCAGCACCCACGCCCTGGAAGGCAGAGATCAGCGGGATGGCGTCGGCCGTGGCCAGCGTGATGACCAGGAAGATTCCAAAGGTGCTCCACACCAGCGTGTGAAAGCCGGTCGACTCGATCCACAGGCGCGGCACACCAGCACGGAAACGTCGATCAAACAGCGGCAGCCAATACCCCGCCGCGATGGCCACGCAGGAAACGGCACTGATCTGAGCCAACTGCACGAAATAGGGGTTGGGCAGGAACAGCGAGTCCACCGCCAGCGGCAGGCCCACGTAGATGGCCGCCAAGGCGGCGATCAGGATGGCGGCAGCCATGCGCGTGTCGGTCAACCATCGGAAGATCATGGCGTGCCGTCAGCCGTGCGTGGGCGCGTAGTGGGCAAGCACGTAGACAACCACCAGGCTTGCGAGGATCCAGGCGGCAGCCTGGGGAAGCGCACGTCCTAGCGCGCGAACGAGACCGGCCGCGGACACGCCTGCTGATTGGACGATCACGGCGAAATACAGGCTGTAGAACACGAACCCGCTCAGCGCGAAGGCCTCGACCACATGGGAGCTGCTGGCGGTCGCGGCAACCAGGACGGCGCCGACGCGGATGGCCATGCCCACCACCTGGAGCAGCAGCGCGCGGCGCTGATGCCCGGCGACGTGCAGGGCCATCGAGACTGGCGCAGAGAGGAACTGCATGATGAACCAGGGTGTCATCCAGGCCACCATGTCACCCGCACGCTCCCATTGCTTGCCGAGTAGCAGCGTCAGCAGGGCGGGCGCCAGGATGCCGGCGCAGACCAGCGGCCCGATGCCGGCCTTCATCAAGCCAGCCATGATCCGTCCGGTGAACTGGCCCAACTGGCCGGCTCGGTGCTCCCGAGGGGCGCCGGCCACATAGACCTGGCCGATGGCGGAGCCCATCAGCGCCATGGGCGCTTGCATCGCGTACATGGCCATCGCCAGCAGTCCGGCTTCCGATGGTGCCGCGAGTGCCGCGATCATGATGACCGGCAACTGGATCGTCGCGCTGTTGGCAAGCGCCTCAAGGGTCGAATACTTGGGAAAGCGGCTGAACTGCCGCGCGACCATCCGTAAGCGCTCCCACTGGATTCGGGGTGCTTGGCGCAGCAAGGGCAGGCCGAGCGCCATGACGGCAAGACCGGGGTTCACGATCAAGGCCGACAACAGGCCCGCCGGGCCGGCCGCCATCCAGCCCAGACCGATCTGGCCGCCCGAGCTGGCGCCAGCCTGCGCGATCCGCGTCCGCGCAAGCAGCGTGAAGCGTTGGTGGCGGCCATGCCAGAACTGCAGCGCGCTGTAGATCGCCGCACAGACGACGCCCACAGGCAGGATCCACAGGAAAGGAGCAAGCGCGGGCTGGCCGATCACCGCGGCCACCCACTGCGGCGCCACGGCGATCACGAGTGCCAGGACCGCGGACACCGCGGCAGTGCACAGCGCGGCAAGCACCAGCAGATGGAAGGCGTCGCCGTCATCGTCGGGTATCGAGACCGCGATGTCGTAGCGCAGGCCGGCCGCCACGGCGACAAGAGACACCGCGCCCGACAGCACGGCCAGCAGGCCGAAATCGCTGGGCGAGTACAGCCGTGAGAGGACCGGCAAGGCCCCCGCCGTAACAGCATGGGCAAGCGCCGTCCCACTCACCAGCGCAATGACCGAGCGCACGAAACCCGGTCGGCCGGCCGATGGCGTGGGCATGTCGCTCATGGTCCGGGCCTGGGGGGACACGACAGGTTCAGGCCGTGGCGAAGGCTTCCGCCAGGCAGGCAACCACGCGTGCCTGCTCGGCTTCGGTCAGGTCGGCGCTCATCGGCAGGCTCATCACGCGCTGCGATGCACGGTCGCTGTGGGGCATGCTGTCGGCAGGGCAGTCCGACGATTCGTAGGCGGGCTGGCGATGCAGCGGGCGCGGATAGTGCACGGCTGTCGGGATGCCCTGCGCCTTCAGCGCGTCGATGACGGCGGCGCGGTTGTCCACCTTGACGGTGTACTGCGCCCAGACGCAGTCACGGTCCGGGGCGACCTCCAGCAGTTCGACGGGAATGCCGCTGGCCTTGATCAACTCCGCGTAGCGGTCGCCCAGCTTCTTGCGCTGCTCGATCTCCCACGCGAAGCGCTCCAGCTTGCCCAGCACGACCGCGCATTGCAGCGTGTCCATGCGGCCGCCCACGCCGACGCGGGTGTGCGTGTAGCGTGCGCTCTGGCCATGCACGCGGATCTCGCGCATCGCCTGCGCCAGAGAGTCATCGCTGGTGAACAGCGCGCCGCCGTCGCCATAGCAGCCCAGCGGCTTGCTGGGAAAGAAGCTGGTGGCGCCGATCTTCGACACGTTGCAGCTCATGCGGCCCTTGTAGGTGGCGCCGAAGCTCTGGGCCGCATCCTCGATGACCGACAGGCCATGGCGGGCCGCGATCGCGTTGATCTCGTCCATGTCGGCGACCTGGCCATAAAGGCTCACCGGCATGATGGCCCGCGTGCGCGGGGTGATGGCCGCCTCGATCAGCGCAGGATCCATGTTGCAGTCGCCCGGCTTGATGTCGACGTAGACCGGCTTGGCGCCCGCCAGCACGATGGTCTCGGCCGTCGCGGCGAAGGTGAACGGCGTCGTGATGACCTCATGGCCGGGGCCTATGCCCTCGGCCATCAGCGCGATCAGCAACGCCTCGGTGCCACTGGAGACGGTGATGCAGTGCTTGGCGCCGGTCAGTTGTGCCAGCGCGGCTTCCAGCTCGGCCACTTCGGGGCCCATGATGTATTGGCCATGATCGAGCACCTTCTGGATGCGCGAATCGATGCTGGCCTTGAGGGCCTGGTATTGGCTCTTCAGATCGATGAATTGCATGTTCAGTCCTGAATCAGTTCGCAGCGGCCGTCGGCGAGGCGGTAGCGATCGCCGGTGTGGGGGCAAGTGGCCTGTCCATCCACGAATTCGAGCCGTTCGCCGTGGCGGCTCATCCACCCGGCCTGGCGAGCAGGCACGCCCAGCATCAGCGCGAAGTCCGGCACGTCGCGGTTGACGACGGCGCCAGCGCCGATGAAGGCGTAGCGGCCCACGGTGGTGCCGCAGACGATGGTGCTGTTGGCGCCCAGCGTCGCACCCTGCTTCACCAGCGTGCGGCGGTACTCGTCCTTGCGCGTGACGGCCGAGCGCGGGTTGTAGACGTTGGTGAACACCATGCTGGGGCCGCAGAACACGTCGTCCTCCAGCGTCACCGCGTCGTAGACCGACACGTTGTTCTGGATCTTGACGTTGTTGCCGATCAGCACATCGTTGCCGACGAAGACGTTCTGCCCGAACGAGCAGCGCTCGCCGATGCGGGCCTGCGCGCAGATGTGCACGAAGTGCCAGACGCGGCTGCCGTCGCCGATCTGCGCGCCGGCGTCGACGATGGCAGAGGGGTGGATGGTGACGGCCATGTCAGTACCGCCCGGCCGCCCAAAGGCACTGACGTGCCCCCGCGGGGGGCAGTGAGCAAAGCGAACGTGAGGGCATGTTCACCTCAGTACTGCAGCGGCAGGTTGACGCGGCGGCCGTCGCGGGCCGACTGGTACAGCCCGATCAGCAATTCCAGCGACTTCAGGCCCTCGCGGCCGTCGGTCTCGGCTTCGGCCTCGCCGCGCAGCACGTCGATGACGTTCTTGTAGTACAGCGGATGGCCCAGGCCATAGACGGAAGTGGTCTGGTAGCTGGCGTCCTGGATGCTGGCATCCATCGGGTCTGCGTCCTGGAACTCCCAGTGCTTGATCTCGTTGACGGCCACGCCGCCCACGATGGCCGAACCCTTTTCGCCGAGGATGGTGATGGAGCCTTCCAGGTTCTTGGGGTAGGTCAGCATGGTGACGTTGATCGAGCCCATGGCGCCGCTGCGCCATTTGACGGCGGCCACGCCCGAGTCCTCGACCTCGATGTTGCGGGCCAGCGTGCCGGTGTAGGCCATGATGCTTTCGACGGGGCCGACGATCCAGTCCAGCAGGTCCACGTAGTGGCTGGCCTGGTTCATGAACGCACCACCATCGAATTCCCACGTGCCGCGCCAGGCGGCGCTGTCGTAGTAGCTCTGCGGGCGCGTCCAGAACACGTTGACGTTGACCATGTGGATGCGTCCGAACCGGCCGGCGGCTGCCGCCTTCTTCAGCATCTGCAGCGTGGAGTTGCGGCGGTTCTGCTTGACGACGAAGAGGCGCACGCCTGCGTCGTCGCAGGCCTTGACCATGGCGAGCCCATCCTGCCAGCGCGTGGCCATGGGCTTCTCGGTCATCACGTGGAAGCCCGCCTGCGCGACCTGGATGGCCTGGCGCGCATGCAGACCGCTGGGCGTGGTCAGCACCACGCAGTCCGCCTTGGTGGCGGCCAGCATCGCCGCCAGGCTGGCATGGCCCTGGGCGCCCGTGGCCGCCGTGGCCTCGGCAAGCGCCTTGGGGTCGATATCGCAGACATCGACCAACTCGCAGTGATCGGCGAGCTTGCGCACGGCCTCGAAATGGTTCTTGGCGATGCGGCCGCAGCCGGCCAGCGCGAAACGGATCTTGCGGCCGGTGATGGGTTGGGCGAAAACGTTCATGGGTATCGGGCGTTTGTGCCTGCGACGGCTCCGATTTGTAAGCGGCGCGTCGGCGGTGGCGGGTTTGGGTCAGGCGGCCGGTTGAGCGCGTTCGCGATGCACCGACAGAGCGACGAACAGCACCACGCCGAAGGCGGCCGCAGCAAATGCAGCCAGCATGAAGCGGCTCCGCTTGGGCTTGGACTTGCGCTCTGGCACCTGCGCCGCGTCAATGATCTGCAGCTGCCCGCCATCGCGACTCTCATCGATGCGTGCAAGTTCGTACTGACGGGCGATCAGCTCGAACAGCGCTTCCTGGTACTTGAACTCCCGATAGGCGCCGACATAACCGCCGGCGGCCGTGGACTCGGCCTCGCCGCTGCGGGAGATTTCGCTGCGCAGTCGGCCAATGGCGGCGAGCTGCTGCTGAACCTCTGGCGCCGAGTCGGCAAAGCTGTTGCGCAGCACCTGCAGGCGCACCTCTGCCGCCGTAAGCTCGGCCCTCAACTTGGCGAGCGATTCGACTGCGGCCTTGGGCTCGGCCTTGATGGCGCTGGTGGACAGTCCACTGCCCTGCATCGCGGCCTGTGCCGCGTCAAGCTTGCTGCGCACCTGCTTCAGCTGACCCTCGAAGAAGGCGCGGCGTTGCTGTGCTTCCGTCAGCGTGAGTCCGGCCGTCAGCTTGCGCAATTCCTCGACGTAGGCCGTTGCCATGTCGGCGGCCCGCTTGGGGTCGTGATCGTCCACCTCCAGGGCGATGACGCCATCCTTTTTCCCCAGGCTCACCCGTGTGCGCTCGGAGAGTTCGAGGCGCACGTCGTGCATCAACTCTTCGTCGTACACGGTCTTGAGGTCGAAGCGCTCGGCCATTCGATCGGCGATGTTGCGCGTCTTCAGGAAGAACACGTACTGGTCACCGGTGTTGCGAACGGCGCCCGACAGCCCTGCGAGCGCGCCTAGCGAGGCCAGCGCACCTGCGGCGGCTCCTGCCTGCTGCTGCTGCGGCGGCAGGAAGCTCGTCGTCGCGGTGAAGGTCGGCTTGACGAGATAGCTGGCGCCGAGGGCCAGCAGCGCAGCGGCCAGGGGGGCGCTGACCACGAGCTTCCAGCGTGCCAGCAGCGCGGCGGTGTAGTCGCCCAGCGCAATATCGTCTGCTTGATCGGTCATCATGTTCGCCATCAGTCTTTCAGCACCTTCAGGCCCGCGGCGCCAAGGCCGAACTGGTAGAAGATCTGCGTCCACTCGCGTGCTTCCTGGGTGAACGTGGTCTTGTTCAGCTCCTCGGGCACGAAGATGGTGTCGCCTGGCAAGGCGTTGGACGCATCCAGGCCATTGCCGGTCAGAACCCAGCCCGAGTTCTGCCGCGCGCTGAGCACGCTGCCGTTGGCCCGCAGCACGAAGATGCTGGCGGTGTCGGCGCCGCGTGTGGCGCCGCCGGCGAGCTGCAGGAAGTCCCGCACCGTGCGTCCTTCGCCATAGAGGAAGCTGCCACCGTTGAAGACGCTGCCGAACACGCCGACCGTGTTGGGTCTCGACGGGATCAGCAGACGGTCACCGTCTTCAAGCGCCACGTCGGGCAAGGTGGAGGCCGTGGGCGGCAACTGCAGCACGATCCGGCCGCTGGGCCGCACGCTGCGCAGCCGCTCAATGAGCCGCGTGCTGTTGGCAGCTTGCGCGGTCTGCGCAGCGGCTTCGTCGCTGGTCGTGGCCTTCTGAGTGCTGGACTTGCGGGTGAACTCCGTCTCCAGGTCGCGCAGCGCACGGTCGTAGTTCTGCTCTTGCTGGATCCGGACGCTGTCACGGTTGAGTTCGGCGCCGAACAGATAGGCGCCCGGCGTCATGCCGCCAGCGGCGCTGACGGCATCGGCGAGCGTGCTGCCCGGTGCCAGCAGGTACTCACCCGGGCGTTGAACTTCGCCCTCGACGCGCACGCGCTTGTTGCGCTTGTTTTGCGGCTGGGCGGCGGTGATGGCGCTGACCGCCCGTACCACGTCGCCCGCGCGGGGCTTGTCCTGACCTTGCGCGGGGAGCTTCAGTTCGACGACGCGGACGTCGTTGCGGTCGGTCAGGCGTTCGATGAGTACGCGGCTGCGCTCGCCGACGGCGGCAAAGCCGCCAGCCATGCCCAGCAGGTCCGTGACCGTCTCGCCCGGCTTCAGCTCGAAGATCGCCGGCTGGTTGACGCTGCCGATCATGGCGACCTGCTCGCCCACCGCGGTGAAGTGCACCACGTCCTCGGCCTGCAGCGTGCGGTCGGCGCTCTTGTCGCCACGCACCAGCAGGTCATAGAGGTCGAACGCCATCGGTGGCTTGCCGACTCGGCGCAGCTCAATGCGGCGCATGCTGCCCGCCACGGAGGGACCGCCGGACAACATCACGGCGTTGACCAGCGTGGACAAGGCGCTGACGGTGTAGGCCCCGGGGCGCACGGCAAAGCCGGTCACGTACACCCGCACGCTGCGCACCTTGCCCAGCGCCGCGCTGAGCTTGAAGTTGCGGAACACCTGGGCGACGCGCTGCTGCAGCACCTGGCCCAGCTCCGCGTAGCGCAGGCCGGCCACCAGCACCGGTCCGACGCGCGGGATGCTGACGGTGCCGGATCGGTCCACGGTCAGCCGCAGGTCGGCGTCCACGCTGCCCCAGATCGTCACGCGCAGCTCGTCGCCGACGCCGACGATGTAGTCAGCCGGGATTTCCGCGACGGTCTCGGCATCGGCGCGCGGCAGCTTCTCGCCAGCGATGAGGTCGACACCGAAGCGGCGAATGACGGGCTCCAGGCCGACCAGCGTCTGCACATAGGTCTCGAATTCGCTGGGTGGGGGCGGAGGTGGAGACTTGCGCAGCGGATCCTGGCCGAACTCGTCGCGACGCTGGCGCCCGTCGTCCCGGTCGCGCTCACGCTCGCGTGCGGTGCCGTTCAACCGGACGGGGCCGCCGTCGACCTCTCTGGAGGCGTTGGTGCTGTTGGCACTGTTGCTGCGGTTGTCGACCAGGTCGGCCGCCATGGACGGGCCCGCCAAGCCTGCAGTCAACCCGGCCAGACACAGCGACATGCGGCCCCAGCGGATCAAGGTTCGAGCGGCGCTGGAGCGCGAAAACGACGTGAGATTCATGCGTGCTCGCAGTGGACTTCTGGACACGGCGGCCGGAGCCGCCATCGATGAAAGCGCCGGATTCTAGGGGCGGCGCCGATTGCGCCGGACGCGGGTCGGGGGTTAGGGGGACTACACTGACGCCCCGCGTTCGCGGCGCCCGGGTCGGAGTACCGCTCCGCAGCCGCCGGCCCCAGAGACAGGCCATCGCCCCCATGCTCATCGTTTTCTTTGCGAGCTTCGGCTTCGCGCTGGTCATCACCTTGCTGCTCGTCCGCTCGGCCCATCTGCATGGCGCCCTGTCGGCGGATTTCGACCGCAGCGGCCCTCAGAAGTTCCATTCGGAACCGGTGCCGCGTGTGGGCGGCATTGGCATCTTCACCGGCTTCCTGATTGCCACCGGGCTGCTGGCCTGGCGCCAGCGCGAGTTCATGGAACCGGTGCTGTGGCTGGCCTTGTGCGCCGTGCCGGCCTTCGCAGCGGGGCTGATGGAGGACCTGACCAAGAAGGTCAGCCCTTTGCGGCGCCTGCTTGCAACCGCCGTCTCCGCGGCGCTGGGTGTGGGGCTGCTGGGCGCCACCATTCCGTCGACGGGCATTCCCGGCCTGGACTGGGTCGCTTCCACCGCCGTGGGGGCGGCGCTGCTGGCGATCTTCGTTGTGGCCGGCGTGGCCAATTCCATCAACATCATCGACGGCATGAACGGCCTGGCTTCCATGTGCACGGCCATCATGCTGGCCGGCCTGGCCTATGTCGCGCTGCAGGTGGGCGACCAGGTGATCGCTGCGATGGCGGTGGTCGTGGTCGGCGCGGCGCTCGGCTTCTTCCTGTGGAACTACCCCAACGGCCTGATCTTCCTGGGCGACGGTGGCGCCTATTTCCTGGGCTTCATGCTGGCGGAGCTGGCCATTCTGCTGCTGGTGCGCAACCCCGGGGTGTCGCCCATGTTCCCGCTGCTGCTGTGCGCCTACCCGGTCTGGGAGACAGTGTTCTCCATCTACCGGCGCAAGGTCGTGCGTGGCCGCCCCGCCGGCATGCCGGACGGCATCCACCTGCACAGCCTCATCTACCGCCGGCTGATGCGCTGGGCACTGGGCAGCAAGGACGCGGCGGTGCTGACGCGTCGCAATGCCCTGACGGCGCCCTACCTGTGGGTGCTGTGCAGCCTGTCCGTCGTGCCGGCCACGCTGTGGTGGGACGACACGGCCATGCTGCAGATCATGCTTGGTCTGTTCGTGGCCTGTTACGTGCTGCTGTACTGGCGCATCGTGCGCTTCCGTACCCCGCGCTGGATGGTGTTGAGCGCGCGCTCCCAGCAGCGTCCGCCGCTGTCGGGACGCGAATAGTTGGCGCATCCGGGATAATCGCCGGATGCAAGACACCCCAGAGGCCGCCGCGGACGCGGCGCCCGCACGTTTCGACACCCTCGCGCTGGACCCCAAGCTGCTTCGTGCCGTGGCCGACTCCGGCTACCTGACGATGACGCCCATCCAGGCCAAGGCCATCCCCATCGTGCTGGAGGGCCGCGACGTGATGGGTGCGGCCCAGACCGGCACCGGCAAGACGGCGGCCTTCTCCATCCCGCTGCTGCAGCGCATGCTCAAGCACGAGAACCCGAGCGTGTCGCCGGCCCGCCATCCGGTGCGCGCGCTGGTGCTGGCGCCGACCCGCGAACTGGCCGACCAGGTCGCCGACAACGTCAAGAAGTACGCCAAGCACACGCAGCTGCGCTCGGTGGTCGTTTTCGGCGGCGTGGACATGAAGCCGCAGACGGCGGCGCTGAAGGCCGGTGTCGAGGTGCTGATCGCCACCCCGGGCCGGCTGCTGGACCACATCGAGGCCAAGAACTGCGTGCTGAACCAGGTCGAGTACGTCGTGCTCGACGAAGCCGACCGCATGCTGGACATCGGCTTCCTGCCGGACCTGCAGCGCATCCTCAGCTTCCTGCCCAAGGCGCGTCAGACTCTGCTGTTCTCGGCCACGTTCTCGCCCGAGATCAAGCGCCTCGCGCAGAGCTATCTGCAGGACCCCATCCTCGTCGAGACCGCGCGCCCCAACCAGACCGCGTCGACGGTCGAGCAGCGCTTCATCAGCGCCACCGACGACGACAAGCGCGCCATCATCAAGCAGATCCTGAAGGATCGTGCCATCCGTCAGGCCATCGTGTTCGGCAATTCCAAGCTGGGCGTCGCCCGCCTGGCCCGCTCCTTCGAGCGTGACGGTCTGCGCACCGCGGCGCTGCATGGCGACAAGTCGCAGGACGAGCGGCTGAAGTCGCTGGACGCGTTCAAGCGTGGCGAGGTGGACCTCCTGGTCGCGACCGACGTGGCCGCCCGCGGGCTGGACATCGCCGACCTGCCGGCCGTCTTCAACTTCGACGTGCCCTTCAACGCCGAGGACTATGTGCACCGCATCGGCCGCACCGGTCGTGCCGGCGCCTCGGGCCTGGCCGTCACGCTGGTGACCAAGTCCGACGCCCGGCTGGTGGCCGACATCGAGAAGCTGATCAAGCGCAAGATCGACCTGGACGCCTTCGAGGTCGAGAGCGAGCGGCCGCGCTTCGAGCGCCGCCGCCGCGACGAGTCGGGGGAGCGCGAGGAGCGTCCGTCGCGTTCGACCAGTCCTGCCCTGCGCACGCCTGCGCCGCCGTCGGCGGACCCTTTCTTCGACAAGCCCTACGAATCCGGCTCGCGCGACGAGCCGCCGGCCTGGGAGAAGGCCAGGGCCTCCGCGCCGGCCAAGGGCCTGTCCAACTACATCAAGCCCAAGAAGCAGGTGGCGGCGCTGTTCGGCGCCAAGAAGCCGGCGCCGGCCGAGTCCTAAGCCAGCAGTGCGAAGACCGCAGGGATGCGGTCGGGCAGGGCGGCCGTGCCGCCCCGCTTCCAGTCCGCCACCGTGGCGGTACGTGTCCAGCCGCCGGGCAGCGTCAGGCCCACGCTGATGGACAGCCGCGTGCCGGGCTTCAAGGTGCCCAGCAGCGCCTGGCGCAAGGCCTCGTTGCGGTACGGCGTCTCGATCAGCAGCTGTGTCTGCCCGGCCTTGACCGACAGGGCTTCCAGTTCTCGGATGCGGGCCGTGCGCCCGCCGGCGTCCACCGGCAGATAGCCGACGAACGCAAAGCTCTGGCCGTTGAGGCCGCTGGCCGCCAGCGCCAGCAGCAGCGAACTGGGGCCCGACAGCGGCAGCACCTCGATGCTGGCCTCGTGGGCCGCTGCCACCAGGCGTGCGCCCGGGTCCGCGATGGCGGGCAGCCCTGCCTCGGAGATCAGGCCCAGGTCATGGCCCGCCAGCGCCGGCTTCAGCAGCGCACGCCAGGCCGCCGCATCGTCGCCGGCGGGCTTGCCGCCCTTGGGCGGGCGGGGCAGTTCGGTGATCTGTATGGCCTGCAGCGGCTGCGCAAGCGGCGCAACGGCATCGACGCGCTTCAGCAGCGCCCGGGTCGTCTTCGCGCTCTCGGCGGCCCAGTGCGTCAGCCGCGCGGCCTGTTCGATGACGCGCTGCGGCAGCACTTCGCGCAGGTCCAGCGAGTCGTCCACGCCGAAATCCAGCGTGTTGGGTATCAGGATCAATCGGCCCTTCGCGCTCATGCCAGCGGCTCCAGGCCGGCGCGGCGCAGCAGCGCGCAGGTCCGTATCAGCGGCAGTCCGACCAGGGCCGTCGGGTCGTCCGACTCGACGGCATCCAGCAAGGCGATGCCCATGCTTTCGACCTTGGCACTGCCGGCGCAGTCATAGGGCTCATCGGCGCGCAGATAGGCCTCGATGGCGGCATCGCTCAGCTCGCGCACTCGCACCCGCACCTCGGCGCGGTCGATGGCCGCCAGGCCGGGTGCCACGACGGCCACGGCCGTCTGGAAAACCACCTCGCGCCCGCTCATGCGCCGCAGCTGGGCAGCAGCGGCCGCGTGCGAGCCCGGCTTGCCGATGGCCTCGCCAGCGAGGTCGGCCACCTGGTCGGAGCCGATGACGACGGCTCCCGGGAAGCGAGTCGCCACGTCTCGCGCCTTGGCCAGTGCCAGCCGCTCGGCCAGGGCCGCCGGGGATTCGCCGGGCAGCGCGGCTTCATCGACGTCGGGGGCCACGGCATCGAAGGGCAGCCGCAGCCGGCTCAGCAGTTCGCGCCGGTAGCGGGACGTGGAAGCGAGGATCAACTGGGGCATGGGTTCATTCTCGCCGGCCTAAACTTCGCGCCATGAAACCGCGCGCCTTTGTTCCCGAGAAGCTCGACCTTGCCGTCTTTGTCCGTGAAGGCGGCAGCCTTGAAGGTGAGTGGCCGGCCGCCTCGCTGCAGCGTCTGGCGGATTCCGCCGCGCCGGAGGCGCCCGCCACGGGTTGGCCCGCACTGCGCTGGAGCTTGCGAGGCGAAGTCCGCCAGCCCAAAGGCGGCCAGCCGCAGATGTGGCTTCACGTGTCCTGCCAGGGCGAAGTGGCGCTGACCTGCCAGCGCTGCCTCAAGCCGGTCACCGAGGCGTTGGCCATCGACCGCTGGATCCGCTTCGTCGACACCGAGGCGGAGGCCGAGGCGCTGGATGTGGACAGCGACGATGACGTGCTGGCCCTGCCGCGCCACCTCGACGCGCGCGAGCTGATCGAGGACGAACTGCTGCTGGAGCTGCCGCTCGTGCCTCGGCACGACAGCTGCCCCGAACCCTTGCCCCAGGCGCAGGACGAAGGCGCTGCGGACGTCGAGGACGAGCGGCCCAACCCCTTCGCCAAGTTGGCCGCACTCAAGCGCGGCGGTAGCGCCTGAGGCCGTGGGTAAATACGCGTTCGCGCCCAGCCGGTTGCAGGCAGCTTGGCGGGATGCGGTTTCGCTGCTACACTCGTGGGCTTTTCTGCGGCCTGGAGATCGAGCGCAAGTCTCTCTCCTTGGGGTCGCAACCCCGAACCCCGCAGAGTCTGGAGAATTTCATGGCCGTTCAGCAAAACAAGAAGTCGCCTTCCAAGCGCGGCATGCACCGTTCCCACAATGCCCTGGTCAACCCGGGCACGGCCGTCGAGCCGACGACGGGCGAAGTGCACCTGCGTCACCACATCAGCCCCAACGGCTTCTACCGTGGCCGCAAGGTGTTGAAGAGCAAGGCCGACGCGGCCTGATGACGCTCCGCGCCGCCGCGTGGCGGTGCGCACCGATGAATCTGCCGACCCGGCCTGCGCCCTGCGCTGTGCCGGGTTTGGTCTTTTCTGAATTGCCTCAGTCTCGATGACCCACGCGCCCCTGCCCGATCCCGTTCGTCTCGCCGTCGACTGCATGGGTGGCGACCACGGCCCCTCGGTCACGCTGCCTGCCTGCCGCGCCTTTCTCGACAAGCACCCCGGCGCCGAACTGATCCTCGTCGGCAAGCCCGAAGCACTGACCGCTGCCGCGACCTGGCCGCGCTGCCGCATCGTCGCGGCCAGCGAAATCGTCACCATGGACGACCCCATTGAGGTGGCGCTGCGCCGCAAGCGCGACTCGTCCATGCGCGTCGCCATCCAGCAGCTCAAGGACGGCCGTGACGGCGAGCCCGCGCCGGCCCATGCCTGCGTGTCCGCCGGCAACACCGGCGCGCTGATGGCGGTGGCCAAGGTGTTGCTGAAGACGCTGGCGGGCATCGACCGCCCGGCCATCGCGGCGGTGATGCCCAATGCCGCCGGCCGCTTCACGACCGTGCTGGACCTGGGCGCCAACGTCGATTCCACGGCCGAGAACCTGCTGCAGTTCGCCGTCATGGGCAGCGCGCTGGTGTCGGCCGTCGAGGGCATCGAGGAGCCCAGCGTGGGCCTGCTCAACATCGGCGAAGAGGCCATCAAGGGCAGCGAGATCATCAAGCAGGCCGGCGAACTGCTGCGTGCCGCCGGCAGCGCGGGTCAGCTGAACTTCTACGGCAACGTCGAGGGCAACGACATCTTCAAGGGCACGACGGACATCGTCGTCTGCGACGGCTTCGTCGGCAACGTCATGCTGAAGGCCTCCGAGGGCCTGGCCAGCATGATGGGCGGCTTCATCAAGACGGAGTTCACGCGCGACTGGCTCAGCATGCTGGGTGCATTGATTGCCCGGCCGGTGCTGAACCGCTTCAAGCACCGCGTGGATCACCGCCGCTTCAACGGCGCGGCGCTGCTGGGCCTGCGCGGGCTGGTGTTCAAGAGCCATGGCTCGGCCGACGCCTTCGCGTTCGAGAACGCCTTGGCCCGCGCTTATGATGCCGCCCGCAACCGGCTGCTGGACCGGGTACACGATCGCATCGTCGGCACGCTGCAAGCGAACCCTGGCGATGCTGGAGACAAGGCGGCGCCCGCCGCCCAGGCCGCATGAGCCCCACTGGAACGCAAACTCCCCGCCATTCCCGCATCCTCGGCACCGGCAGCTTCCTGCCCGCCGACCGGGTGACCAACCAGGCGCTGGCCGAGCGCCTTGCGGCCGACGGCATCGAGACCTCGGACGACTGGATCGTCGAGCGCACCGGCATCCGTGCGCGCCATTTCGCGGCGCCAGACCAGGCGTCCAGCGACCTCGCGCTGCCGGCAGCGCAGGCTGCATTGGAGGCCGCCGGCATCACGGCCGGGGAAGTCGACCTCATCATCGTCGCCACGTCCACGCCGGACATGGTGTTCCCGTCCACCGCCTGCCTGCTGCAGAAGAAGCTGGGCGTGCATGGCTGCGCGGCCTTCGACGTGCAGGCGGTCTGCTCGGGCTTCGTCTACGCACTCAGCGTGGCCGACGCGATGATCAAGTCCGGCGCGGCCAACAAGGCGCTGGTCGTCGGTGCCGAGGTGTTCTCGCGCATCCTGGATTTCAAGGACCGCACCACCTGCGTGCTGTTCGGCGACGGCGCCGGTGCCGTGGTGCTGGGTGCCAGCGCCGAGCCCGGCATCCTGGCGGCCGAGCTGCATGCCGACGCGCGCCACACCGACATCCTCTGCACGCCCGGCACCGTGGCCGGCGGCCAGGTCATCGGCAGCCCCTTCCTGAAGATGGACGGCCAGGCCGTCTTCAAGCTCGCCGTGGGCGTGCTGGAGAAGGTGGCCCGCTCCGTGCTCGAGAAGGCCGGCAAGACCGACGCCGACATCGACTGGCTGATCCCGCACCAGGCCAACATCCGCATCATGCAGGGCACGGCCAAGAAGCTGAAGATGGACCTGAACAAGCTCATCGTCACCGTCGACGAGCATGGCAATACCTCGGCCGCCTCGGTGCCGCTGGCGCTGGATGTCGCGGTCCGCAGTGGCCGCGTCCAGCGCGGCGACCTGGTCATGCTGGAAGGCGTCGGCGGCGGCTTCACCTGGGGCGCAGCCCTGCTCAACTACTGATCTTTCCTCCCATGACCGCACCCTTTGCAGTCGTCTTCCCCGGGCAGGGTTCGCAGGCCGTCGGCATGCTGGACGCCTGGGGCGACCACCCCGAAGTCCGCCTGACCCTGGAAGAAGCCTCCGTCGCCCTCGGCGAGGACATCGGAGCGCTGATCCACGCCGGCCCCAAGGAACAGTTGGACCTGACCACCAACACCCAGCCCGTCATGCTGACGGCCGGCATCGCCTGCTGGCGGGCGTTCGTCGCCGAGACAGGGGCCAGGCCCGTGGCTGCGGCCGGCCACAGCCTCGGTGAGTACACGGCGCTGGTCGCCGCGGGCGCGCTGAGCCTGGCCGACGCGCTGCCGCTGGTGCGTTTCCGCGCCCAGGCCATGCAGGAGGTCGTGCCGGTGGGCGCGGGCGCGATGTACGCCATCCTGGGCCTGGACGGTGAAGCCGTGCGCGCCGGCTGCGCGCAGGCTGCCGCCGAGACCGGCGAGGCCATCGAGGCGGTCAACTTCAACGATCCCAAGCAGACCGTCATCGCCGGCAGCAAGGCCGGTGCCGAGAAGGCCGCCGAGATCCTGAAGGCGGCTGGCGCCAAGCGCGCCCTGCCGCTGCCGGTGTCCGCGCCATTCCATTCCAGCCTGATGAAGCCGGCCGCCGAGCGGCTGAAGGACAAGCTGGCGTCGGTGCAATTCAAGGCCGCCGCCTTCCCCGTCATCAACAACATCGACGTGGCCGTCACCGACAACGGCGATGCGCTGCGTGACGCGCTATACCGCCAGGCCTTCGGCCCGGTGCGCTGGGTCGAGGTCGTGCAGGCCCTGAAGGCCCGTGGCGTCAACCACATCATCGAGGCCGGCCCCGGCAAGGTGCTGACCGGCATGGCCAAGCGCATAGCCCCCGAGCTGCAGGCCGCCTGCGTGTTCGATCCCGCCTCGCTGGCCGAGGCCCGCGCGCTGCTGGGAGGTGGCTGACATGACGGAATCCGCAATCAAGGGCGTGGCCCTGGTCACCGGCGCCAGCCGGGGCATAGGCCGCGCCATCGCGCTGGCCCTGGCCGCTCAGGGCTGGCGCGTCGTCGGCACCGCGACGGCCGAATCCGGCGCCGCCGGCATCACCGAGGCGCTGGGCCCCCAGGGCGGTCGGGGCATCGTGCTGAACGTGACCGACGGCGCCGCGGCCCAGGCGGCCGTGGACGACATCGTCGCAAAGGACGGTGGCCTGCACGTGCTGGTCAACAACGCCGGCATCACGCGCGACGGCCTGTCCATGCGCATGAAGGACGACGACTGGGATGCCGTCATCGACACCAACCTGAAGGCGGTGTTCCGCCTCTCGCGCGCTGCCATCAAGCCGATGATGAAGCAGCGCTCCGGCCGCATCATCAACATCACGTCCGTCGTGGGCGCCTCCGGCAACCCTGGCCAGGCCAACTACGCGGCCGCCAAGGCCGGCGTGGCGGGCCTGACCCGCTCGCTGGCCCGCGAGCTGGGCAGCCGCGGCATCACCGTCAACTGCGTCGCGCCGGGCTTCATCGCCACCGACATGACCGAGGTCCTGCCCGAGGCCCAGAAGGCCGCGCTGCTGGGCCAGATCCCGCTGGGCCGCCTGGGCGCGCCCGAGGAGATCGCGGCCACCGTCGCCTTCCTGGCCTCGCCCGGCGCGGCCTACATCACCGGCAGCGAACTGCACGTCAACGGCGGCATGTTCATGGCCTGAATTCCCTGGCCTGCGGACCCTCCCAGGCCACCGTCGGCGCCCCGACTTAGGGGCGTCACCCTAGAGCCCGTAGAATGCCGGGCTGTTTTTTGCAAAACCCTCCTGGAGGAGTCATGAGCGATATCGAAGCACGCGTCAAGAAGATCATTGCCGAACAACTGGGCGTGGCGGAAGCCGACGTCACCAACGAGAAGGCATTCGTCGCCGACCTGGGCGCTGACTCGCTGGACACCGTCGAACTGGTGATGGCCCTCGAAGACGAGTTCGGCATCGAGATCCCCGACGAAGAGGCCGAGAAGATCACCACCGTGCAACTGGCGATCG
>CAMLKW010000020.1 GCA_946480605.1 uncultured Roseateles sp.
TCGACGAAGCCATCGTCAACTACATCCGCCGCAACTACGGCATGCTGATCGGCGAGCAGACCGCCGAGGCCATCAAGAAGAACATCGGCTCCGCCTTCCCGGGCTCCGAGGTCAAGGAGATGGAGGTCAAGGGCCGCAACCTCGCCGAGGGCGTGCCGCGCAGCTTCACGATCTCGTCCAACGAGATCCTGGAAGCGCTGACCGACCCGCTGAACCAGATCGTCTCCGCCGTGAAGAACGCGCTGGAGCAGACGCCGCCCGAGCTGGGCGCCGACATCGCCGAGCGCGGCATGATGCTGACCGGCGGCGGCGCGCTGCTGCGCGACCTGGACCGCCTGCTGTCCGAGGAAACCGGCCTGCCGGTGCTGGTGGCCGAGGATCCGCTGACCTGCGTCGTGCGCGGCTGCGGCATGGCTCTGGAACGCATGGAGCGCCTGGGCTCCATCTTCACCTCCGACTAATCCCACCTGAGCCGCCAGGCGCGCAATGCCCCTCGGCACCCTTGATCGCTCTCCCCCCCCGCTGTTCCGCCAGGGTCTGTCGGCGCTGACCAAGCTCGCGCTGTGCTCGGCGCTGGCGCTGCTGCTGATGGTGGCCGACGGCCGTTTCAAGCTGATGCAGCCCGCCCGGGCCGCGCTGGCGCTGGTGCTGCAGCCGGTGCAGCGTCTGCTGCTGACCCCCGTGGACGCCTGGGAGACGGCCGGCGACTACCTGCGCGGCACGCAGCGCGCGATGGCCGCCGAGGATCTGGCGCGGCGCCAGCTGGCCGAACAGGCCGAGAGGCTGTCTCGCGTCGCGGCGCTGCAGGCCGAGAACGACAGCCTGCGCAAGCTGCTGGGCCTGCAGCCGGCGTTGACGGTGCCGTCGCTGGCCGCCGAGGTGCTGTTCGAGGCTCCGGACCCGTTCTCGCGCCGTGTCGTCATCGACCGCGGCGCGACTCAAGGGCTGGCCGCCGGCTCGCCGGTCATCAACGAGGCCGGCGTGCTGGGCCAGGTCACGCGGGTCTACCCGCTGTCCGCCGAGGTGACGCTGCTGACCGACAAGGACGCCGCCATCCCGCTGCTGAACGCGCGCACGCAGATGCGCAACGCCGCCGCCGGCCGCGCCGACGGCGCGGGCATGGAGCTGCGCTTCCTGGCGGCCAACGCGGACATCAGGGTCGGCGACGCGATGATCACGTCGGGCCTGGACGGCATCTACCCGCCGGGCCTGCCGGTGGCGCGCGTGTCCGCCGTCGAGCGGCGCGGCGACTCCAGCTTCGCGCAGGTGCAGCTGACCCCCATCGCCCAGCCCGACAGTGCGCGCCATGTGTTGGTGCTGCTGCCGCTGGATCGCCATCTGGCGGCCAAGAAGGAGGCTGAGGTGGCCTCTGCGGCGGAGGCCGCATCGGCCGCCGAGGCCAAGGCCCACGCCCGCGCCGCGAAGAAGGCCGAGCGCGCAGAGAAGGCGGCCAACATGGCTTCGGGAGCCACGCCATGATCATGCCGCGCGCCGCGGAGCGGCTGCTGCTGCCCGCCAACCCCTGGTTCATCGCGCTGTCGCTGTTGGTCGCGCTGATGCTGGACATGATCCCCATGGGCCGGCTGCCGGCCATGCCGGACGTGCTGGCCGTCGTGCTGGCCTTCTGGGGCGTGCACCAGCCGCGCCGCGTGGGCGTGCTGTGGGCGTTCGCCTTCGGCCTGCTCATCGACGTGCACGACGGCGCCGTGCTGGGCCAGCATGCGCTGGCCTACAGCGCCTTGAGCTTCGGTGCCATCACGCTGCACCGTCGCCTGGCGTGGTTCAGCCTGATCGGGCAGGCCGTGCAGATCCTGCCGTTGTTCATCGCCGCGCACGCGCTGACGCTGATCGTGCGCATGGCCGTGGGCGGCATGTGGCCGGGCTGGAGCGTGCTGCTGTCGCCGATGTTCGAGGCCGCGCTGTGGCCCGTCGCCAGCGCACTGCTGCTCGCGCCGCAGCGCCGGGCGCCGGACCGCGACGCGCACCGTCCCCTCTAGAAGTGGTCGTCCTCAAGAACCTCCACCAGGAGCTGGCGCGCTTCCGGCTGCGCGTGCTGGCGGCCGTCGCTTTCGTGCTGTTCTGCTTCGGGCTGCTGGTGGCGCGGCTGGTGTGGCTGCAGATCGTGCAGCACGACGACCTGGCCGAGCGCGCCGAGTCCAACCGCATCGCCATCGTGCCCATCGTTCCCAACCGTGGCCTCATCAAGGACCGCCATGGCGTCGTGCTGGCCAGCAACTACTCGGCCTACACGCTGGAGATCAACCCCGAGAAGGTCGCCGACATGGATGCGACCGTCGCGGCGCTGGCCCAGATCGTCGACATCCAGCCGCGCGACAAGCGCCGCTTCAAGCGCCTTCTGGAGGAGGCCAAGCACACCGACTCGCTGCCCATCCGCACCAAGCTCACCGACGAGGAGGTGGCCCGCTTCACCGCGCAGCGCTTCCGCTTCCCCGGCGTGGAGATCAAGGCGCGGCTGTTCCGCTCCTACCCGCTGGGCGAGATCGGCTCCCACCTGATCGGCTACATCGGCCGCATCAACCAGGCCGAGAAGAAGGCCATGGACGACTGGGAGGAGGAGGAGCTCGCCAATTACCGGGGCACCGAGTACATCGGCAAGCTGGGGCTGGAGCAGGCCTACGAGCGCGAGCTGCACGGCACGACGGGCTTCGAGCAGGTCGAGACCAGCGCCGGCGGCCGCGCCGTGCGCCGCCTGGACCATCGCCCGCCCACGCCCGGCAACACGCTGAACCTGTCCATCGACATCAAGCTGCAGGCGCTGGTGGAGCAGCTGTTCGGCGAGCGCCGCGGCGCGTTGGTGGCCATCGACCCGCGCAACGGCGAGGTGCTGGCCTTCGTGTCCAAGCCGACGTTCGACCCCAACCTGTTCGTCGACGGCATCGACACGGACAGCTGGCGCGAGCTGAACGAGGACATCGACAAGCCGCTGCTGAACCGCGCGCTGCGGGGCACCTATCCGCCCGGCTCCACGTTCAAGCCGTTGATGGCCATGGCCGCGCTGACCAGCGGCAAGCGTGCGCCGGGCACGATCATCATGGACAACCTGGTCTACAACTTCGGCGGCCGCAGCTTCGGCAGCCCCGAGGCCGACCGGCCTGGCCCCAAGGACATGCGTGCGGCCATCGTGTCGTCCTCCAACGTCTACTTCTACAGCCTGGCCAACGAGATGGGCGTGGACCTGATCCACGATGAGCTGGAACCCTTCGGTCTGGGGCGGCGGACCGGCATCGACCTGCTGGGCGAGGTCACCGGCGATCTGCCGTCCACGACATGGAAGCGCACCGACCGGCGCTTCAAGACGCCAGAGCAGAAGCGCTGGTATGCCGGCGAAACCATCTCGCTGGGCATAGGCCAGGGCTACAACAACTTCACGATGCTGCAGATGGCCAGTGCCTACGCGACCATCGCGTCGGGCGGCCAGCGCTTCAAGCCGCGGCTGGTGCGCGAGGTCGAAGACGTCGCGCGCCACCAGCAGCGCCGTGTCGCCAGCGACGCGCTGGAGCCGCTGCCGCTGCGGCCCGAGGATGTGGCCGTCATCCAGAACGCGATGCACGGCGTGACGCTGGAGGGCACCTCGCGCCAAGTCTTCATGGGTGCACCCTACACCAGCGGCGGCAAGACCGGCACCGCGCAGGCCGTGGGCCTGCGGGCCGGCGAGCGCTACAGCGCCATCAAGGCGGACGAGCGCAAGCGCGACCACTCGCTGTACGTGGCCTTCGCGCCTGTGGAGCAGCCCAGTGTGGCGCTGGCGGTCATCGTCGAGAACGCCGGCTGGGGCTCGGGCGCCGCCGCGCCCATCGCGCGCCGCGTGTTCGACTACCTGCTGAGCGGCACCTATCCCAGCGAGGAAGACATCGCCAAGACCCAGCTGGGCCAGACCTTCGCCCCGATCGGCACGCCGCGCCGCGCGGCCGATGTGCCGCTGCCGGGCCAGGCGGCTTCCGCCGCCGCGGTCGCGGCATCGGCGGCATCGGTGGCGTCCGCCCCCAGCCCCGGAGCTTCGCGATGACCGTCATCGAACGCCCGCCGCTGCTGAGCCGGCTCAAGCCCTGGCTCAGCGGCTTCGACATCCCGCTGCTGCTGGCCATCTTCTGGCTGTGCGGCTGGGGGCTGGTGAGCATGTACTCGGCGGGCTACGACCACGGCACCCGCTTCGTGGACCATGCGCGCAACATGGCGCTGGGCCTGGGCCTGATGTTCATCGTCGCCCAGGTGCCGCCGCAGCGGCTGATGGCGCTGGCCGTGCCGCTGTACACGGTGGGCATCGCGCTGCTGATCGCGACGGCGCTGTTCGGCATCTCCAAGAAGGGCGCGACCCGCTGGCTCAACGTCGGAATCACGCAGATCCAGCCGTCGGAGCTGCTGAAGATCGCGACACCGCTGATGCTGGCGTGGTGGTTCCAGCGCCGCGAAGGCATCCTGCGCTGGCGGGACTTCATCGCCGCCTTCGCGCTGCTGCTGCTGCCCTTCCTGATGGTGGCCAAGCAGCCCGACCTGGGCACCGGCATCCTGGTGCTGGCCGCCGGGCTGTACGTGATCTTCTTCGCCGGCCTGCCGTGGAAGCTCATCGTGCCCGCCGTCGTGCTGGCGGCAGCCGGCATCACGACGCTGGTGCTCAGCGAGGACCGCATCTGCCAGCCCGACGTGACCTGGCCGGTGCTGAAGGAGTACCAGCGCCACCGCGTCTGCACGCTGCTGGACCCGACCAAGGACCCGCTGGGCAAGGGCTTCCACATCATCCAGGGCGAGATCGCCATCGGCTCCGGCGGCATGACCGGCAAGGGCTTCATGCAGGGCACGCAGACTCACCTGGAGTTCATCCCCGAGCGCACCACCGACTTCATCTTCGCGGCCTTCGGCGAGGAGTTCGGCTTCATGGGTGCGCTGGCGCTGCTGGCCGGCTTCACGGCGCTGATCCTGCGCGGGCTGATGATCGCGTCCGACGCGCCCACGCTGTTCGGCCGCCTGCTGGCCGGCGCGGTGACGCTGAGCTTCTTCACCTATGTGTTCGTCAACATGGGCATGGTCAGCGGCATCCTCCCCGTGGTGGGCGTGCCGCTGCCCTTCATCAGCTACGGCGGCACGGCCATGGTGACGCTGGGCCTGTCGCTGGGCATGCTGATGTCGATTGCGCGGGCCAGGAAGCTGGTCAAGACCTGAGATTGAGCCCCTCGTCCAGCCGCACGCCGCTGAACACGGTGCGTCTGGCCGGTCTTGCAGACCGCACCGCGGCAATGCCGCGGCTCTTCGGCAGGCGCATGCCGCCCACCGGGCGCCATGTGTCCGGCCTCAGCCCCCGCGGGGACGACGATGCCCGCGGCATTGAGCCGCAGACATCGCCAGGTGGGCCGGCTTGGGGCGGCCCGGCGCTCGGCCCCGAAGACCCGCTCCGTGCGTGGCTCAGACAACCCCGACGACCGTCGCCGGGAAGCGGATCGTGAAGCGCGCACCCGGGCCCTGTCCGTCTGGCGACTCGCCGCCCGCCGCGCGGCGCACGCGGGTGTCGTCCAGCGTCAGCTCGGCCTCGTGCTGCTGCACGATCTCCTTGACGATGGCCAGTCCCAGGCCCGAGCCCTCCACGCCGCTGCCCAGCGCGCGGTAGAAGGGCTGGAACACCTTCTCGCGCTCGCCGGGCGCGATGCCCGGTCCGGTGTCTTCCACCTGCAGCACGACCACCTGGCCGAACGGGTCCTCCACGACGCGTACCGTCACCAGACCGCCCGCCGGCGTGTACAGCAGCGCGTTGTCGACCAGGTTGCGGATCAGCTCGCCGATCAACACGGGCTGAGCGTGCACGCGCAGCCGGCTGTCGTCGGCCCCCACGCCGTCGTAGCCCAGGTCGATGCGGCGCTCCAGCGCGCGCGGCACGAAGTCGCGCACGGTGTCGATCGCGATCTCGGCCAGGTTGACCGGTTCGCGGCGCAGGGCCTGCTCGGCGTCCTCGGCCCGCGCCATCGCCAGCAGCTGGTTGACCATGTGGGCCGCGCGCTCGCTGGCGCGCGCGATCTGCGCCAGAGAGCGCTTCAGCTCATCGGGGGTGGAGCGGCCCGCGTCGATCTCGCGCTGCACCAGTTCGGCCTGGGTGCGCAGGCCGGCCAGTGGCGTCTTCAGCTGGTGCGCGGCGTCGGCGAGGAAGTGCTTCTGTCGGCTCATGGACGAGTCCAGCCGCGCCAGCAGGTCGTTGATGGCCTGCACCAGCGGCGCCACCTCGTCGGGTACGCGCTGCTCATCAATGGGGGACAGGTCCGAGCTCTCGCGCGAGCGGATGCGCCGCTGCAGCTCGTTCAGCGGCGAGATGCCGCGCGCCAGCGCCAGCCACACCAGCAGCACCGCCAGCGGCAGGATGACGAACTGCGGCAGGATGACGCCCTTGATGATCTCGTTGGTCAGGCGCGAGCGCTTGCCCAGCGTCTCGGCCACCTGCACCAGCAGGGCCTTGCCCGTGGCGGCCTGGCCTTCCGGCTGCACCCACAGATAGGCAACCCGCACGGCGTCCGTGCCCACCTCGTCGTCGCGGAAATGCAGCTCGCCGGGCGGGGTGGGTGCCTCCTCGGTGGGCACGGGCAATGTGGCGTCGCCGCTGAGCAGCTCGCCGCGCAGGCCCAGCACCTGGTAGAAGACCGTGTCCGACGCGTCCGCCCGCAGCAGCGCCGCGGCCTCGGGCGCGAGCGCATAGCGGTCACGGCCTCGCGTGGGAGCCTCGGTGGCGGCCACCTGCTGGCCCAGGCTGCGCGCCACCTCGCCCAGTTCCCGGTCGTAGGGCCGGCCGGCGATGCCCTGCGCCACCAACCAGGTCAGCGCGACGCTGATGGGCCAGATCAGCAGCAGCGGCGCGAGCATCCAGTCCAGGATCTCGCCGAACAGCGAGCCCTGCTGCGGGCTGGCGCCGTCCTTGGGCGCCATCAGGCGGACCGCAGCGCCCGGCCGCTCCCAAGCAAGGCCCGACCCTCGCAGAGGGTCGACGGCCTTACCCGGCCGGCAGGGAGCCTCATGACGCGATCTTTTCCAGGCAGTAGCCGAGGCCGCGGACCGTCGCGATGCGGATGGGGCCCTGCTCGATCTTCTTGCGCAGCCGGTGGATGTAGACCTCGATGGCGTTGTTCGAGACCTCTTCGCCCCACTCACACAGCCGTTCCACGAGCTGGTCCTTGCTGACCAGCCGCCCGGCGCGCTGCAACAGCACTTCCAGCAGCGACAGCTCGCGCGCCGACAGCTCCAGCATCTGATCGTTGATATAGGCCACGCGGCCCGTGGCGTCGAAGGTCAGCGGGCCATGCTTGATGACGCTGCTGGCGGTGCCCAGGCCACGCCGCGTCAGCGCCCGCACGCGCGCCTCCAGCTCCTGCAGCGAGAACGGCTTGGCCATGTAGTCGTCGGCGCCCAGGTCCAGCCCCTTGACGCGCTGCTCGACGCTATCGGCCGCCGTCAGGATCAGCACCGGCATCGTCGAGCCGCGCGCGCGCAGCTTGCGCAGCACCTCCAGGCCGTGCAGCCGCGGCAGGCCTAGATCCAGGATGACCAGGTCGAACTCGTGCGTCGCCAGTGCCGAGTCGGCCTCGGTGCCGCTGGACACGCGGTCCACCGCATAGCCCGAGGCGCGCAGCGCCCGCAGCAGGCCATCGGCCAGCACTTGATCGTCTTCGGCGATGAGGATGCGCATGTTCTTGTCTCCGGCGCCGATGTTAGGCGCTGCATCGGTGGCTCATCTCATGAGCCACATGCTCTCTAGGATGCTCATCAAGCCTGAGGCCGCCGCCGCCTTGGATCGGGGATTCAGAACACTGTACAAACATACAGATTGCCCCATAATTGCCGCATTCACCTGGAGATTCGCATGGACGCCCCCGTCAAAGCCCTGAACACCGAAAAAGCCAAGGCCCTGCAAGCCGCTCTGTCCCAGATCGAGAAGCAGTTCGGCAAGGGCTCCATCATGCGGCTGGGCGAAGGCGAGGTGCTGGAAGACATCCAGGTCGTCTCCACCGGCTCGCTGGGCCTGGACATCGCACTGGGCGTTGGCGGCCTGCCACGCGGCCGCGTCATCGAGATCTACGGCCCCGAATCCTCCGGCAAGACCACGCTGACGCTGCAGGTCATCGCCGAGATGCAGAAGCTGCAGGGCACCTGCGCCTTCATCGACGCCGAGCACGCACTGGACATCCAGTACGCGCAGAAGCTGGGCGTCAACCTGACCGACCTGCTGATCAGCCAGCCCGACACCGGCGAGCAGGCGCTGGAGATCGTTGACGCGCTGGTGCGCTCTGGCTCCGTGGACCTCATCGTCGTCGACTCGGTCGCCGCGCTGACGCCCCGGGCCGAAATCGAGGGCGAGATGGGTGACCAGCTGCCCGGCCTGCAGGCCCGCCTGATGAGTCAGGCACTGCGCAAGTTGACCGCCACGATCAAGAAGACCAACTGCACGGTCATCTTCATCAACCAGATCCGCATGAAGATCGGCGTCATGTTCGGCTCGCCCGAGACGACCACCGGTGGCAACGCGCTGAAGTTCTACGCCTCGGTCCGCCTGGACATCCGCCGCATCGGCTCGATCAAGAAGGGCGAGGAGGTCATCGGCTCCGAGACCAAGGTCAAGGTCGTCAAGAACAAGGTCAGCCCGCCGTTCAAGACCGCCGAGTTCGACATCCTCTACGGTGAAGGCATCAGCCGTGAGGGCGAGATCGTCGACATGGGCGTCGCGCACAAGATCGTCGACAAGTCCGGCGCCTGGTACGCCTACAACGGCGAGAAGATCGGCCAGGGCAAGGACAACTCGCGCGAGTTCCTGCGCGAGAACCCGGACATCGCCCACGAGATCGAGAACAAGATCCGCGAAGCCGTGGGTGTCGCTCCGCTGGGCAGCAAGCCGGCGGAGGAGTAAGGCGCCCCCGGTGTCCACAGCATGGCGGTGCGCGGGACGCTGTCACTGAAGGCCCGTGCCATCGGTCTGCTGGGCCAGCGGGAGCACAGCCGTTCCGAACTGCGCCGCAAGCTGCTGCGCATCGAGCAACGGCGGCAGCGATGCAAGCTGCAGCCTGGCGCCGAGGCCGGAGAATCCGGTGAAGGCGAGGGCGATGAACCCGCCCCTGAGGTCGACGGGCAAGCTGTCGAAACCGCGGTCGATGCGCTGCTCGACGTCCTGGCCGCCGCGGGGTACCTTGATGAAACCCGCTTCGTCGAGTCTCGTCTGCACCATCGGGCAGGTCGCTTCGGTGTTCAGCGCATTCAGCAGGAGCTGGCTCAGCATGGGCTGAAGCTGGACGAGGAGCAGCAAGCCACGCTGCGCGAAACCGAGCTGGAGCGGGCTCGCGAGGTCTGGCACAAGCGCTTCGGCGCCGAGCCGGCGCGCGAGGCCATCGAGCAGGCGCGCCAGACCCGGTTCCTGCTGGCCCGCGGTTTTGCCCCCGATGTGGTGCGCCGCTTGCTGAGAGCCTAAGAGGTGCTTGATCGAGCGCGCAGGGGTAGTTTTTACCCTCCGTGCTACATTGCCGCCTGCCGCCAGAACGGCGGTTCATCCGGTTACGAGCTCACGGCTCGTCGGCAAAGCAGCCGAAAAAACCGGCCAAACCGTCTTCCCGGCCTGGCCCGGGTCGTTCAGCCTGCGCTCTCCATGCCCGCCGTCCAATCGTCCATTCAGCGTCGTCCGCTGCATCGCCGCGCCCTCGATGTGCAGGTGTTTGCGCGCGATGATGGCTTGTTCGATGTCGAAGCCAGCCTGATCGATACCAAGACGCACGATGTGCCCTTGGCCGGGTTGCCCCGCAAGGCCGGTGACCCCATCCACGAGATGCACTTGCAGCTGACGGTGGATGCGCAGCTGACCATCAACGCCGCCACGTCGGACACCCGCTGGATGCCCTATCCCGGTGCCTGCGACGAGCATGGTGACGCCTATGCGCAGCTGGTGGGCCTGAACCTGTTGAAGGGTTTTCGCCAGGCCGTCACCGAGCGACTGGGCGGCACGCGCGGCTGTACCCATCTCACCGAGTTGTGCAGCATCCTGCCGACGGCGGTGATTCAGGCCATGGCCGGCTCCGTCATCGACACGCGCGAGGGCGACGCCGCCGCTGGCACGCCCCCCTTCCAGCTCGACCGTTGCCATGCGCTGCGCCGCGACGGTGCGATCGTGGCCAAGTTCTACCCGCGCTGGCATCTGGCGACCCCAGAGGCCGGCACGACCGCTTCCTGACTTCCCCGACCCGAAAGACCCAGCCATGAAAATCCACGAATACCAGGGCAAAGAAATCCTGCGCCAGTTCGGCGTGCCGGTGCCGCGCGGCATCCCGGCCTTCACCGTGCAAGAGGCCGTCGAAGCAGCCCAGAAGCTGGGCGGCCCGGTCTGGGTCGTGAAGGCGCAGATCCACGCCGGCGGCCGCGGCAAGGGCGGCGGCGTCAAGGTCGCCAAGACCATCGCCGATGTGAAGGAGAAGGCCGAGGGCATCCTGGGCATGCAACTCGTGACGCACCAGACCGGCCCGGAAGGCCAGAAGGTCCGCCGCCTGTACATCGAAGACGGCGCCGACATCAAGAATGAGCTGTATGTCTCGCTGGTCACCGACCGCGGCACGCAGAAGGTCGCCTTCATCGCATCGAGCGAAGGCGGCATGGACATCGAAGAGGTGGCCCACAGCACGCCCGAGAAGATCATCACCGAGATGATCGACCCGCTGACCGGCCTGACCGAAGCCCAGTCGCGCAAGATCGCCGGCGCCATCGGCCTGACCGGCGGCTCGGTTGACCAGGCCGTCGACATCTTCGCCAAGCTCTACAAGTGCTACATGGACACCGACGCGTCGCTGGTTGAGATCAACCCGCTGAACTGCGACTCCAAGGGCAACCTGATGGCGCTGGACGCGAAGTTCAACTTCGACGCCAACGCGTTGTTCCGCCACCCCGAGATCGTCGCCTACCGCGACCTCGACGAGGAAGACGCGGCCGAAGTCGAAGCCTCGAAGTTCGACCTGGCCTACATCTCGCTGGACGGCAACATCGGCTGCCTGGTGAACGGCGCCGGCCTGGCCATGGCCACGATGGACACCATCAAGCTGTTCGGCGGCGAGCCGGCCAACTTCCTGGACGTCGGCGGCGGCGCCACGGCCGAGAAGGTCACCGAGGCCTTCAAGATCATGCTGAAGAACAAGGCCGTGAAGGGCATCCTCGTCAACATCTTCGGCGGCATCATGAAGTGCGACACCATCGCCGAGGGCGTCATCACCGCCTGCAAGGCCGTGAACCTGAGCGTGCCGCTGGTGGTGCGCATGAAGGGCACCAACGAAGAACTGGGCAAGAAGATGCTGGCCGAATCCGGCCTGCCCATCATCGCCGCCGACACGATGGCCGAAGCGGCCACCAAGATCGTCGCCGCCGTCCGTTAAGCCCAGGAGTTCCACACCATGTCGATCTACATCAACAAAGACACCAAGGTCATCACCCAGGGCATCACCGGCAAGACCGGCCAGTTCCACACCGAAAAGTGCCAGGAATACGCCAACGGCAAGAACTGCTTCGTTGCTGGCGTGAACCCCAAGAAGGCCGGTGAGTCGATCTTCAATATCCCCATCTACGCCTCCGTCAAGGAAGCTGCGCAGCAGACCGGCGCCACCGTGTCCGTGATCTACGTGCCGCCGGCAGGTGCCGCCGCCGCAATCTGGGAAGCCGTCGAGGCCGACCTGGACCTGGCGATCTGCATCACCGAAGGCATTCCCGTGCGCGACATGCTGGAAGTGCGCAACAAGATGAAGGCCAAGGAAGCCGCCGGCGGCAAGAAGACCCTGCTGCTGGGCCCCAACTGCCCCGGCCTGATCACGCCCGACGAGATCAAGATCGGCATCATGCCCGGCCACATCCACCGCAAGGGCCGCATCGGCGTGGTCTCGCGCTCCGGCACGCTGACCTATGAAGCGGTCGCGCAGCTGACCGAGATCGGCCTGGGCCAGTCCTCGGCCGTCGGCATCGGTGGCGACCCGATCAACGGCCTGAAGCACATCGACGTGATGAAGGCCTTCAACGACGACCCGGACACCGACGCCGTCATCATGATCGGCGAGATCGGCGGCCCGGACGAGGCGGAAGCCGCCCGCTGGTGCAAGGCCAACATGAAGAAGCCCATCGTCGGCTTCATCGCTGGTGTCACCGCCCCTCCGGGCAAGCGCATGGGCCACGCCGGCGCGCTGATCTCGGGCGGTGCCGACACGGCCGACGCCAAGCTCGCCATCATGGAAGAGTGCGGTTTCACCGTCACACGCAACCCGTCCGAGATGGGCAAGCTGCTCAAGGGCCTGCTGTAATTCACGGACAGCAGCCCGTCAGCAAGCCGCCCGCTCGGGCGGCTTTTTTTCGCCTGCAAACCACGCCCGCCAGCCGCCGGGTCGCGCGAGCTCCGCCTAAGATCGCCGTCATGGCTAGCGGCAAACCCGGCTTCTGGAAACGCTTCGTCGGCCGCGGCGCGGACGCTCCGCCCGGCGAGCTGTCCACGCTGCCGGCCGTGCAGCAGACCCAGGCGCCGGGTGCTGCATCAGCTCAGGAGAAGCAGGTGGCCGCCGCGCCGGACCTGCGCGACTTCGAGATCGGCGCCGAGATCGGCCGCGGCGCGATGGCCATCGTCTACAAGGCCACACAGCGCTCCACCGGTCGCCAGGTCGCCATCAAGCGACTGGCCCTGAGTCGCGAGTTCTCCGCCGAAGACCTGGCCGAGGTGCGCGACCGCTTCATGCGCGAGGCCCGCGCGGCCGGCGCGCTGGAGCATCCCGACATCCTGCAGGTCGTCGATGCCGGCCAGGACGGTGGCGACGCCTGGATTGCGCTGGAATACGTGCTGGGCCGCGACCTCAGCCAGTTCACCAAGGCCGGCCAGCTGCTGCCGGTCCGCGAGGTGGTGCAGTTGGGCGCGCGGCTGGCGCGTGCGCTGCACTACGCGCACAGCCAGGGCGTCATCCACCGTGACATCAAGCCGGCCAACGTGATGGTGGACCGCGTCAACGGCAGCCTGAAGCTGATGGACTTCGGCATCGCCCGGGTCGGCGACGGCAGCCGCACGCGCACCGGGCTCGTGCTGGGCACGCCGTCCTTCATGTCGCCCGAGCAGCTTGCCGGCCTCACCGTGGACGGGCGCAGCGACCTCTACTCGCTGGGTGTGCTGCTGTACCAGCTGCTGACCGGCGTGCTGCCGCACCAGAGCGACTCCATGGCCCGGCTGATGCAGCAGATCGCCACCGAGCCGGCGCCCGACGTGCGGATTCACCGGCCCAGCCTGCCGGAGGCGCTCGCCCTGGTGCTGGCCGTGGCGCTGGAGAAGCGCCCCGAGCTGCGCTACCCCTCCGGGGAGCAGATGGCGCGCGACCTCGACGCCGTGCTGGTCATGGGCCTGCAGAGCGAGCCTGCCTCGTCCGCTGAACCCGCCCCCGCGCAGGACCCGGCCTTCGCACAAACACTGCGCCTGACGCCAGAGGAAGCAGGGCAGAATCGCCGCTCCCCCGCCCCGCCCGGCGAGCCCCACGAGCCCCAAGACCCCGCCCGAGCCTCATGATCCTGGAGTTCTTCAGCGCCACCGACGTGGGCCGTGCGCGCGACAACAACGAGGATTCGGTCGCGCTCGACGAAGCGGCCGGCCTGGCCGTGCTGGCCGACGGCATGGGCGGCTACAACGCCGGCGAGGTCGCCAGCCAGATGCTGACCAGCTTCGTCAGCAGCGAGCTGGGCCGCTGGCTCAAGGACGCCGGCCGCGAGGCCCGCGCCGGCGAGGTCCGCCGCGCCATGGACATCTGCGTGGACAACGCCAACCGGGCCATCTTCAATGCCGCCAACACCAACCCGCGCTATGCCGGCATGGGCACGACGCTGGTGCTGGGCGTGTTCCGTCCCGAGGGCCTGCTGCTGGGCCACGTGGGCGACTCGCGCGGCTACCGCCTTCGTGGCGGGCGCCTGATGCAGATCACGCGCGACCACTCGCTGCTGCAGGAACAGATCGACGCCGGCCTGCTGACCGTGGAAGAGGCCGCCTTCTCCAGCAACAAGAACCTCGTCACGCGCGCCGTCGGCGTGGAAGACACGGTGCTGATGGAGATGCACCTGCACGAGGTCCAGCCCGGCGACACCTACCTGTTCTGCTCGGACGGCCTGTCCGACATGCTGGACGACGAAAGCCTCGCCGGCCTGCTCAACGGCCACGCGGCCTTGCCGGAAGCTGCCCAGTCCCTGATCAACGCGGCCAATGACAATGGCGGCCGGGATAACATCGCGCTCATCCTGGCCCGCGCAGAGGGCCGTCAACGTACCGAAGGGCGGGGCTGGTGGCCCTTCGGCCGACGCGGCGGCAACTGACTCCACGCCTGACGAGTCAAGGCGCGAACAACAGAACATTGAGGTCATTCATGGGCAAACTGGTGGTTTCGCTCGACGGCGTCGTGATCAAGGAGGTACAGATCACGAAGGACAAGACCACGCTGGGTCGGCGGCCGTACAACGACATCGTCATCGACAACCTCGCGGTGTCGGGCGAGCACGCCGTGCTCCAGATGGTCGGCAACGATGTCTTCATCGAAGACCTCAACTCCACCAACGGGACCTACATCAACGGCAAGGCCATCAAGAAACAGTTGCTGGCCGACAACGACACCGTCGAGATAGGCAAGTACAAGATCAAGTTCCTGCTCAACGACGGCGGCGACTACGAGAAGACCATGATCCTCAAGCCGGGCGGCTTCCCTCCCGCTGTGGGAGCAGGCCCCGGTTCCTCGTTCGGCGCGCTGGGCAGTGCCGCCCCGATCGGCCCGGCCTCCATCAAGGTGCTGACCGGCGCTGCCGCCGGCCGCGAGGTCGCGCTGACCAAGGTCGTCACGACGCTGGGCAAGCCCGGTGTGCAGGTGGCTTCCATCACCAAGCGGCCCACGGGCTACGTCTTCGCCCATGTCGAGGGCAGCCAGCGCCCCAACGTCAACGGCATCCCGCTGACCGGCGAATCCATCGCGCTGCGCAGTGGCGACCTGATCGAGCTGGCCGGCACGCAGATGCAGTTCATCCAGGGTTGATCGGCCCACCCCCTGCTCGCTGCGCGAGCCCCCTCAAGGGGGCGCTGCCGACGGCCCCGCCAAGCCGGTTCCGTGGCAGCCGCTGGAGGTGTCGCCGGCTTCGCGGCGACGTGTGATTTCCTACCGCTAGGCATCTCCCCAAGTCGGTATTCCGACCGACCGACACCGCCATCGGGTGCTTACATTCTTGGCTCTGCCTCGCCTGACGCGAGGCCTCGAACACCAGCCAAGCACCCGATGAAAATCCGCGTCCTGGGTTGTTCCGGCGCCATTGCGGCCGGCTACAAGACCACCGCCTTCCTGCTCGACGACGATGTGCTCATCGACGCCGGCACCGGCGTGGGCGACCTGCCGCTGGAGGCGCTGGCCCGCCTTGACCACATCCTGCTCAGCCACTCCCACCTGGACCACGTGCTGGGCATTCCGCTGCTGGCCGACGCCGTGCTGCGCCTGCGCGCCGCCGCCGGCCGCCCGCCCATCCGGGTCCATGCGCTGCCCGACACGTTGGACGCGCTGCGCCGCCACGTCTTCAACGGTGCGATCTGGCCCGACTTCACCAAGCTGCCCAGCCGCGAAGCTCCGGTGCTGAGCCTGCACCCCTTTCAGATCGGCGACCGCTTGGACCTCGGCGGACGCGCCGTCGAGGTGCTGCCGGCCGCCCACACCGTGCCTGCGGTCGGCTTCGCCGTCGATGGCGGCGCGGCCAGCCAGCATGCCCACTGGGTCTACACCGGCGACACCGGCCCCAACCCCGCGCTGTGGCAGCGCCTGGCCCAGCTGCGCCTGTCCCACCTGGTCATCGAGACCGCGTTCAGCGACGACGAGGCCGCGCTCGCCCACATCAGCCAGCACCTGTGCCCCACCGACCTGGGCCGCGAACTCCAGCAACTGGCCGGCGACGTGGATGTGCGTATCACCCACATCAAGCCTGGCGAGGTCGAGGCCGTGATGCAAGGCGTGCAGGCGCTGGACAGCCCGCACCGCATCACCGCGCTGCAGGCCGGCCAGCAGATGGAACTCTGAAGGCCGACAGCTTTCATGCCAACGGCGCCTGCGGGCGCCGTTTTCGTTGGCTGACGTTTTTCGCTCCCAACCCGCCGAGTGACGCAATGCGTCAGCCCAGAGTGACGTTTTTTGTCAGAACCGGGGACGGAATGTGCGGTTTCACACGCCAAACCAAGCGCCCAGACCTGGCACGCCCCCTGCATTCAGGGGGAGTGCCCACCCACCCACACTCGCTGGAGTACTGACATGCAACTGAAGCAACGCGCCCAACAAGGTTTCACCCTGATCGAACTGATGATCGTTGTCGCGATCATCGGCATCCTGGCCGCCGTGGCCATTCCCCAATACAAGGACTACACCGCCAAGGCCAAGGTCGGCAACGCGCTGTCGTCCGTCGACTCCTTCAAGAACGCCGTGGCCCTGTGCGGCCAGGAAGAAGGCTCGCTGGGCAGTTGCAATCAGACGGGCATCCTGTCGGCCGCGACGTTCACCAAAACCAATGAAGTGGCCGGCGCCACCATCACTGGCAACGGCGTCATCACCCTGACCTTCGAAGCCGCTGGCAAAGTTGGCAACGACCTTGGCGGCAAGACCATTGTCTTCACGCCGACCCTCGGCAACTCGGCGGTGACCTGGAAGATCGAGGCGGACAGCACTATCACCAACGCCACGCTGAAGACCGCCATCGAGAAGAACAGCACCGGCACCTGATCCTGGACCAACGCATCGAGAAAGGGGCTTAGGCCCCTTTTTCGTCTTTCTGTCGATCACACTGCCTGGAAATGGAACGCCCCTCCGGCAGCCTGCCCGCTGCCGCCGCACTGTTGACCGCGGTTGCGTATCTGGCCCTCGCACCATTGCTGCTGCCTACGGTGTCTGCCCACGACGGTGGCCGCGTGCTGCAGGTGGGATTGCTGGCCGTGGCGGCCCTGCTTGCCCTGGCCGGCGAGGCGAGGCACGCGCCTTTGCTGCCCCCCTGGCTGAAGGCCTGCGCCATCGGCTGCCTCGTGCTCGCAGTGCCTTCCATGCTTGCGTCGCGGCACCCCGCTGCCGCGGCGCAGGAAACCGCTCTGATGCTGGGGCTCGCCGGCCTGGCGGTGCTGGTCTGCCGCGCCGCCCGAGCGGGCTCCATCACATGGGCCTTTGATGGTCTGCTCGCGGGCAGCTGTGCCTACTTTCTGCTGACGACCGGCATCTACGCCGTTGCGCTGGCCGATGGCGCACCGTTAAACGCACGGCTGCTGCACCTGGGCTTTGACAACCCGCGCTTCTTCAACCATGTCCAGACCCTCGCACTGCCGGTGTTGCTGGGTTGGTCGTTGGCCGCGCCCGGCCGGCTCCAGCGACGCGCCGCATTGGTGGCAGTGAGCCTGCATTTCAGCTGGCTGTTCCTGGATCTCGCTCGCGCCAGCCTGCTGGCCCTGGCGGTCGCGGGCCTGTGGTGCTTCTGGACGGGCGTATCGGCGCTGTGGCGGCGGCTGCTGTGGTGCGTGCTGGCCGGTCTCGCCGTTCACGTCGTCCTCTTCGTCGCCTTGCCCGCGGTACTGGGGCGCCATTGGGTCACGCATTTCGCCAGCGTCCAGGAACTCACCAGCAGCCATTCCCGGGACTTGCTGTTGTCTGCTGCGATGGATCTGGTTCGCGCAGATCCCTGGCTGGGTGCCGGCCCCATGCACTTTGCGGCCCTGATCCATCCCAAGGGTGCGCATCCCCACAACCTGTACCTGCAATGGGCCGCCGAGTTCGGGCTGCCGTCGCTGCTGTTGCTGCTGTGCCTGCTGGTGGCGCCGCTGTGGCGGGTTTCGACCGCGCTTCGGCGAGCGCCGTCCAGCACGCCGCCGATGGCCAGCGCATTGGGCGCGGCACTGCTGGCTGCGCTGATCGACGCCGGTTTTTCGGGCAACTTCGTGATGCCGCTGTCACAGGTATGGATCGCCGTCGTCTACGGCTTGCTGCTGGGGTCGCAGTCCGGGACGGCGGCCCCGGCAACGGCGCCTCGCGCCCTGCATCGCACAACCCTGGTGCTGGTGCTGCTATCGCAGCTCTGGCTGTGCGCAGAAGCCTGGCGTCAATGGCAGTACGATCCGGCGCGCATTGCCAGCCACAGTCCCGTCGCGACCGCCAGCCAGCACCCGCGTCCGCGTTTCTGGCAGCAGGGCTGGCTTTGAGCCGCGCTGCTTCTGCCCCGTGCGGGCCCAATCCATCATTTCTCGCTTCATGACAGGCTACAGGTCGCCGGCTGCATCTGCCGAGATGAGCATCCTCGCCATCGCGCTCGCGGCCGCCGCCGCCCTGCCGCCGCTGCTGGCCTTCAACCAGACCCCCGCCGCCACGCTCTACAACCAGCTGCTGGCCCTGGCCGGCTGGGGCGCCGCGCTGGCGCTGTGGGCGCGCAGCACGCCGCACTGGCGCGCCGGATTGAAGAGCCCCGCCGCAGTGGCGCTGGCGTTGCTGCTGGTGGCGCCGATGACGTCGGTGGTCTGGCGCTCGCTGCCGCTGTCGCTGGGCCTGGGCGCCACGGCCATCATCGGCGCCGGCCTGGCCGTGCTGCTGCTGGCGCAAGGCCTGTCTGCCCATGCACGTCAGCGAGCGGCCGAGGCGCTGTGCTGGGGGCTGCTGGCCACCGGGCTGCTCAGCGTGTCCGTGAGCCTCGTGCAGGTGTTCGTCCCTGCAGGCGCCGACGGCAACCTCATCGCGCGCTCCGGCATCGTCGGGCGGGCCGTCGGCAACCTGCGCCAGCCCAACCACCTCGCCAGCCTGATGATGTGGGCCGCGGTTGCTGCGGTATTCATCACCGAGCGCAACGGCATGCGCCGCGCCCTGCCGCCGCTGCTGTTCGCCTTCGTCTTCACCGTCGTGCTCAGCGCGTCGCGCACCGGCTTCATCGGCATCGCCATGCTGGCGCTGTGGGGCCTGGTCGATCGCCGCCTGTCGCGCAGCGCCCGCCTGTCGCTGCTGGCCACGCCCGTGATGCTGGCCTTCAGCTGGTGGCTGATGGCGCAGTGGGCCGACAGCGGCCACGCCTTCGGTGCCGCGTCGCGGCTGTCGGAGGGCGCGGGCTCGCCGTCGCGCCTGGCCATCCTGCGTGACGCCTGGGCGCTGACGCTGGCCAACCCCTGGCTGGGCGTGGGCTGGGGCGAGTTCAATTTCGCGTGGAGCCTGACGCCGTTCCCCACCCGCCCCATCGCCTTCTTCGACCACACGCACAACCTGCCGTCGCAACTGGCCGTGGAGCTGGGGCTGCCCTGGGCCGGCGCCGTGCTGGTGTTGCTGGGCTTGGCGCTGTGGCAGGCGTGGCGCGGTGCCTGGAAGGCCTCCGGCGACGACGCCCCGCTGCGCCGCGCGGCGCTGATGCTGGTGCTGACCATTGGCCTGCACAGCCTGCTGGAGTACCCGCTGTGGTACGCCTACTTCCTGCTGCCGGCCTGCTTCGCGCTGGGGCTGGCGCTGCCGGCCAATGGCAGCTCCCACGCCACGACGTCAACAAGCCCCTGGGCCTGGGTCGGTGGCCTGCTGATCGTGGGCAGTGCCTACGCGGTATGGGACTACAGCCGCATCGTCGCGATCTACAAGCCCAGCGAGGACGCCGTGCCGTTGACGGAGCGCGTCGCCGCCGGTCAGCGCTCGCTGTTCTTCAGCCACCAGGCCGACTACGCCGCGGCGACCAGCCTGGAGCCCGGCCCGCTGACGCTCGCCGCGGCGCGGCGCACGGCCTTCAGCCTGGTGGATGCGCGGCTGCTGATGCACTGGTCCATGGCGCTGGAGAAAGCCGGCGACATCGAGGCGGCACGCTTCGTGGCCGATCGCCTGCGCGAGTTCCGCAGCTCCACCGGCACCACCTGGTTCGAGAACTGCACGTCCCAAGTGCCGGGCGCCGCCATGCCGCAATGCGAGGCCGCCTCCGGCGTGGTCGACTGGCGCGCGCTGCGCTGAACCTAGGAGCCTGTCGGGCTTGGGCATGGCCCTGCGCCGCCGTCTGGGGCTGCCAGGCAAGGCGCACGCGAGGCCGCGTGGCAGGCCACGCAACGAGCGTGCAATGCGGCCTGGCAGCCCCAGACGGCGGCCCGAAGGGTTGCGCGACACAGCCCGCAGGCGGCGTTGCCCATGCTCGCTGCACCCCGGCGCAGCTTGCGCTGGGCGCCTTGCCTGCAGGTCGTGTCGTGCAACGCAGGGCCATGCCCAAGCCCGACAGGCTCCTAGGCGGCTGGTTCGGCGGCGCTCCAGTCACCGCTCTTGCCGCCTTGCTTCTCCAGCACGCGCACGTTGGAGATGACCATGCCGCGGTCGGCGGCCTTGCACATGTCGTAGACGGTCAGCAGGCCGACCTGCACGGCGCACAGCGCCTCCATCTCGACGCCGGTGCGACCCAGCGTCTCCACCTGGGCGCGGCACAGCACGCGGCTGCCGGCTTCGTCGAGCTCGAACTCGACCTTCACGCGCGTGATCGGCAGCGGGTGGCACAGCGGCACGAGGTCTGCACAGCGCTTGGCGCCCTGGATTGCCGCGATGCGCGCCACGCCCAGCACGTCGCCCTTCTTGGCCGTGCCGCCGGCGATCAGCGCGAAGGTCTCGGGCTGCATGCGGATCTCGCCGGCCGCGACGGCCACGCGGTGCGTCTCGGCCTTGGCCGACACGTCCACCATGTGGGCCTGGCCTTCGGAGTCGAAATGTGTCAGCGGTGTGGTCATGGATTGCATTCTGCGGGCCGAGCGCCGGGCCTCTCCCAAGCCGGCCCGCCTGAGGCGATGTGTATGCGGCTCAATGCCGCATGCATCGCCGTCCACTCGGGGGACCGACCAGACTTGCGCACGTTCAGCAGCGCAAGAATGGGCGAGGGGCTTCATTCTCACGAAACATTCGGGCATCGAGTTGCAGGCATCATAGACAGAGCCAGCCTGCGCTGGCCGGAGCCCCTGCCTGATGAAGAAGTCGTTCGCCACCCGCCCCCTGCTCTCCCTGCTCGCGGCCGCCACGCTGGCGCTGCCCGGCGCACCGCTGAACGCGCAGGTCAACCTGCCGGCGCTGGGCGACTCCGTCTCGCAGGACCTGGACGTCAACGCCGAGCGGCAGCTGGGCGACCGTTACATGCGCATGATCCGCATCGACCCGGCCTATGTGCAGGACCCGCTGCTGCGCGAGTACCTGGACAGCATCTGGAACCCGCTGGTGTCGGCCGCGCGCAAGCTGGGCCACATCAGCGACGACACGCAGAGCCGCTTCGCGTGGGAGCCCTTCCTCGTCGAGGACAAGAGCGTCAACGCGTTCGCGCTGCCGGGCGGCTTCGTCGGCGTGCACCTGGGCCTGATCGCGATGACGGTGTCGCGCGACGAGCTGGCCTCGGTCATCGGGCACGAGATCTCGCACGTCACGCAGCGCCACATCGCGCGCCGCATCGCGGGCGACTCCAAGAACAGCATGGTCGCCATCGCTGGCCTGCTGCTGGGTGTGCTGGCGGCTTCGCGCGGCAACATCGACCTGGCCAACGCCGGCATCGTGGGCGGCCAGGCCGCGGCCACGCAGCTGTCGCTGAACTTCTCGCGCGACATGGAGCGCGAGGCCGACCGCGTGGGCTTCAACGTGCTGGTGGAAGCAGGCTTTGCGGGCAGCGGCATGGTCAGCATGTTCGAGCGCATGGAGCAGGCCTACCACCTGATGGACAACGGGGCCTACCCCTACCTGCGCAGCCACCCGCTGACCGGCGAGCGCATCGGCGATGCCCGCACCCGCCTGGCGCTGGAGCCCTTCGCGCGTCCACGCGGACTTGCCGAGCATGCGCTGATGGCCGCGCGCTCCCGCGTGCTGATGGACCCGCGCGTGGACGCCTGGCAGGTGCTGGAGAACTACGACGCCGGCGCCCGCAACATCAAGGACAGCGGCGGCTACGAGCAGCTCGGCGCGCGGTACGCGGCCGCGCTGGCCTCCATCAAGCTGCGCAACTTCGACCGCGCCGACGCGACGCTGCGCAGCGCCGAGCTGACGCTGCAGCTGCTGAACCCCAGCCCCGCCGAGGCCGCCGCCGCCAGCCGGCAGCTGACCTTCCTGCGCGCCGAACTGGCCCAGGCCCGCGAGCGCCCCGCCGATGGCATGGCCGCGCTGGCCCGGCTGGGCGGCGAACGCTCGCGCCCGCTGCTGCTGCAGCGCGTGGGGCTGGCGCTGGCCTCAGGCCCGGCAGCGAGCGCCGGCCCCGTGCTGCGCGAGGCGGCCGACGCGCTGCAGACCCACGTCAGCCTGATGCCCCACGACGCCTATGCCTGGTCGCAGCTGTCGCTGCTGTGGGAGAAGCTGGGGCAGCCGTTGCGGGCCATCCGCGCGCGGGCCGAGTCCCACGCGGCGGCGGGCGACCTCAATGGCGCCATCGACCGCATGCGCTCCGGCCTGCGCCAGTCGCGCGGCCCGGACGCCGATCAGGTGGAGGCCTCGGTCATCGATGCGCGGCTGCGCGCGCTGGTCTACGAGCGCCAGGCCATCCTGGGCGAGATGTACCGCGGGCGCTACATCCCGCCGGACGTCGAGCTTCCGAACTGAGGCCTATCGGCCAGGGAGTTCCTGGTCGATCCCCCGAGGGGGCGGTGCTCGGCCCGCAAATGCCAAGCCGATGCAGGGCTCAGTCAGAGGGAAACAGCCGCTCGATGACGACGTCGATGACCATGCCGCACAAGCTGTAGATCAGCGAGCCGATCAGCGCCGCCCAGAAGCCGTTCACGTGCAGCCCCGGCAGCAGCGAGGCCGCGGCCCAGAAGGTCAGGGCGTTGATGACGAACAGGAACAGGCCCAGCGTCAACACCGTCACCGGCAGTGTCAGCAACACCAGCACGGGCCGCACCACCGTGTTCAGCAGGCCCAGCACCAGCGCCGCGAACAGCGCGGAGGTGAAGCTGGTCACCACCACGCCGGGGTAGAGGTGGGCCACCAGCAGCAGCGCGCCGGCCAGCAGCAGCCATCGGGTCAAGGTTTTCATGGGGCCCAGCATACAAAACCGGGCAGCAACATTTCGACGTTAATAGGAATAATTCGCATTCAGTGCTAGCATTCCGGGCTCGCATCCACCCACTGTCCGTCCGGCGTGACCTCAGCCTCCCCCGCCATCGTCGAAACCGCATCGCCCGTGCCGCAACGGCCGTCGGTGGCGGCAACCCCGCCTCCCGCACGCGGCGATGAACTGGGCGCCAATGGCCGGCGCGCGCTGATCGGCGGCGTCATGGCCGCTCACCTGGTGGGCGCCTGGGCGCTGATGCAGGTGGACGCCGTGCGCAACGCGGTGCGCGAGGTCGCGCCGGTGCTGATGGTGAACATGATCGCGCCGCCGGAGCCGCCCAAGGCCGCCCCGCCGCCACCGCCCCCACCGGCCCAGCCCAGTCGCGTGGCGCCCACGCCAGCCCCCCTGATCGCCGCGGCGCCGACGCCCACGCCGGCTCCGGCCACCTTCGTAGCGCCGCCGCCCGTGCCCGTGCCCGCACCGCCTGCCCCCGTCGAGGCGGTCGCCGCGCCGCCGGCCCCGCCGGCACCCGCGCCAGCGCCACCCTCGCTTGTCGGCCCCAAGCAGGTGCCGCCCAGCGCCGTGCGCTACGTGAAGCTGCCGGACCTGAACTTCCCGGCGCTGTCCAAGCGCGCCCGCGAGCAGGGCACGGTGGTGCTGCGCATCACGGTGGACGTCAACGGCCGTCTGAAGCAGGCCACGGTGCACCGCTCGTCCGGCTTCGAGCGCATCGACCAAGCCGCGCTGAAGGACATCCTGAGCGCGCGCTTCGCGCCCCAGACCGAGGACGGCAAGCCCGTCGAATGGCAAACCCTGGCCCCGCTGGCCTACGAACTTTGACCGCTAAAGAGAACCTATGGACGCCACCGCCATCGCCGCCGCCGCAGCGCCTGCCCCGGGCTTCGGCCATTTCATCGCCCAGTCCGACGTCGTCGGCAAGTTCCTGCTGGGCGTCCTGGTCGTGATGTCGATCGCGTCCTGGGGCTTCATCTTCGCCAAGGGCGTGGCGCAGTACCTGCGCAACAAGCGGTCCACGACCTTCCTGGACTTCTTCTGGAACGCCCGCTCGCTGGACGCGGTGCAGGCCGAGTTGAACACGCATGGTGCGCGCGATCCGTTCTCGCACCTCAGCGCCCACGCGCTGCACGCTCAGGCCCACCACGCCCGCTACGGCGCCGCCAAGCTGTCCGAGGCCGGCACGGCCAACGACTTCATCACCCGCACCATCAAGAAAGTGCTGGACGAGGAAACCACGCAACTGGAGTCGGGCCTGACGACGCTGGCCACCATCGGCGCGACCGCCCCCTTCGTGGGCCTGTTCGGCACCGTCTGGGGCGTGTACCACGCTCTGCTGGCCATCGGCATGAGCGGCGCCGGCACGCTGGACAAGGTCGCCGGCCCGGTCGGCGAGGCGCTGATCATGACCGGCATCGGCCTGGGCGTGGCCATCCCGGCGGTCATCGCCTACAACGCGTTCACGCGCAGCAACCGTGTGCTGTCGGCGCGGCTGGATGCCTTTGCCTACGAACTGCACAGCTTCCTGACGCTGGGCGAGGCGCCCGGCGCCGGCGTGCAGACCGCCAACGTGCGCCCACTGAAGCCGGCTGCGGCCCACTGAGAGACGCGCCATGGCCTTCGCTTCCTTCGACAGCAAGCGCAGCAATGCGCCCGTGGCCGAGATCAACATGGTGCCGTTGATCGACGTCATGCTGGTGCTGCTGGTCATCTTCATCGTCACCGCGCCGCTGCTGACGCACGCGGTCAAGCTGGACCTGCCCAAGGTCAGCTCGCAGGTCAACGAGGTCAAGCCGAACAAGATCGAGTTCGCCATCGACGCCAAGGGGCAGCGCTTCTGGAACGGCGAGATGGTCACGCGCCAGGAAGCGCAGCAGCGCTTCCTGGCCGAGGGCAAGAAGTCCACGCAGCCCGAGATCCACCTGCGCGCCGACCAGGAGTCGGCCTACAAGGCCGTCGCGCAGACGCTGGCGGACGCCTCCAAGGCCGGCCTCACCAAGGTCGGCTTCATCAGCGAACCCGAACGCTGACCGCGCCGCCCGGCGCGGCACGTCGCGTGGATGCCACGCGCCAACGCCCCTCGCGCCGAAATGTTTTGTACTGCATTAATGAGAATCATTATCATTAATGTTTCTGCGGTCGCATCCATCGGCCGCGCACAGCAAGCCAGGCGTTTCGACCTCCTGTGAAGGAGGCCCAGGAACGGCAAGCCAGCACACAGAAATCGAAACCCTGGAGTTCCCATGTCCCTGATCAAGAGCCGCAAGCACAATCTTGCCCCCCATGCCCTGGCCGCGCTGGCCACCACGCTGAGCCTGCCGCTGGCCGCCCAGACCGCTGCCGCCGACGCCAAGAAGGACGAGCAGGCACTGCCCACCGTGAAGGTGCAGGCCGCCAAGGACGTGCCGTTCAAGGCCGACGTCAGCGCCTCGTCCAAGATCACGCAGACGCTGCTGGAAACGCCCAAGACCATCCAGGTCGTGAAGAAGGAAACGCTGCAGGAGCAGGGCGCCGTGTCGCTGATGGAAGCGCTGCAGAACACCCCCGGCATCACGATGCAGCTGGGCGAGAACGGCAACACCTCCGCCGGCGACACCTTCCAGATGCGCGGTTTCAGCGCCAGCACCTCGACCTTCGTCGACGGCATCCGTGACCTGGGCGCGGTGACCCGCGACGTGTTCAACGTCGAGCAGATCGAAGTCGTGAAGGGCCCGGCGGGTGCCGACACCGGCCGCGCCGCCAGCGCCGGCTACATCAACCTGATCACCAAGCTGCCGCAGATCGACGACTTCATCGATGGCTCGGTGACGATCGGCGACGCCAGCCGCAAGCGGGCCTCGGTCGACGTCAACCAGAAGATCTTCGACAACAGCGCCGTGCGCCTGAACGCGGTGTGGCAGGACTACGGCGTCCCCGGCCGCGACGAGGTCAAGCGCAAGAACTACGGCATCGCGCCCTCGATCGCGTTCGGCCTGAATACGCCGACCCGCTTCTTCTTGTACTCGCAGCATCTGCGCCAGAACAACCGCCCGGACGGCGGCGTGCCGACCATCGGCTGGCCCGGCTACACGGCGGTGTCGTCCGCGACGGTGACGCCGGCCCAGGCCGCCGCGCTGATGGCCGCGCCCAAGGTCGACCGCAAGAATTTCTACGGCAGCGTCCACGACTACGAGGACGTCAAGGCCGACATGGTCACCGCCAAGCTCGAGATGGACATCGGCAACCAGATGACGGTGCGCAACGTCTCGCGCTACGGCCGTACCTACATGGACCGCCTGGTCACCGGCATCAACTCGATCGTCGCGGTCGACCCGGCCGACCGCAGCACCTGGACGATCAGCCGCTCGCGCCAGCGCGTCAACCAGACCAACGAGATCCTGGCCAACCAGACCAGCCTGAACACCTCGTTCACGCTGGCCGGCATGAAGCACGACCTGGCCACCGGCATCGAGCTGATGCACGAGCAGCAGCTGACGCTGGGCGTCGGCACGGCCGCGCAGACCATCAACGGCGTGACCTACGCCGCCGTGGCAGCGCCCGCCGCCAACCTGTACAACCCCAATCGCGCCGACGCGATGGGCACGCCCTACCTGACCGGCGCGGACTCCGAAGGCAAGACGACCACGCAGGCCCTCTACGCCTTCGACACGGTCAGCGTCACCGACGCGCTGAAGCTCAATGCAGGCCTGCGCTACGAGCACTTCACGATCTCCACGCTGTCGTCTGCCATCGCCAACAGCACCATCAACCGCACCTCGCTGCGCCACGGCGACTGGATCACGAGCTGGAACGTCGGCGCCACCTACAAGCTGGCCGACAACGGCACGCTCTACGCTGCCGCCGCCAACTCGCTGACGCCCCCGGGCAGCGCCAACTTCACGCTGTCGGCCTCCGGCCAGGCCGCGGCTACGGCCGAGCCGCAGGAAACCAGCAACTACGAAGTCGGCACGAAGTGGGAGCTGCTGGACAAGCGCCTGAACGTCAGCGCCGCGCTGTACCGCACCGAGAACGACAAGCAGGTCACGCAGGATCCGGTCACGCAGGCCAGCATCCAGAACGGCAAGACCCGCGTGGAAGGCATCGAGCTGGCCGCCGTCGGCCAGATCACCAACTTCTGGCAGATCACCGCCGGCCTGCAGACGATGAAGATCAAGCAGCTCAACCAGCAGAGCGTCAACAGCACCACCGGCGTCGTCACCGTCACCGACGGCGTGCGCTGGTCGCCGGACTTCTCGGCCACGCTGTGGACGTCCTACCAGTGGGGCGACCTGACCATCGGCGGCGGCGCCCGCCACATGGCCGAGCAGAAGCGGGTCGTGACGGTCGCTGGCACCACGGCGACGACCAACACGCCCAACCTGCCCGCCTACACGGTGTTCGACCTGATGGCCGCCTACCGCGTCTCCAAGCTGGTCAACCTGCAGCTCAACGTCGCCAACATTGCCGACAAGGTCTACATGCAGGCGCTGAACAACGGCGGCTCGCGCCTGTTCCTGGGCGCGCCGCGCTCGGCGACGCTGACGGCCCGCTTCTCTTTCTGATGTCCCTCAACAGCTAGCCAAGGCCCGCCGCCGCCCGCGCGCGGCGGCAGGGCATCCCAGCCATGCTTCTCCATATCCCCGCCCTCCTCAGCAAGGACGATGTGCGCGAGATGCGCCGGGGGCTCGACGCCGCCGACTGGACCGACGGCCGCGAGACCGTCGGCGCCCAGGGCGCGCAGGTCAAGCGCAACCGCCAGCTGCCGGTCGAGCATCCGCTCGCCAGGCAGATCGGCGACCACATACGCCAGGTGCTCGCCCGCCATCCGCAGTTCATCTCCGCCGCGCTGCCGCTGCGCACGCTGGCGCCGCTGTTCAACCGCTACGAAGGCGGCGGGCACTACGGCATGCACGTGGACGGCGCCGTCATGCGCCAGTCCGGCACCGAGCAGCCGCTGCGCAGCGACGTGTCCACCACCGTGTTCCTCAGCGAACCCGACGAATACGACGGTGGCGAACTCATCGTCTCCGACACCTACGGCGAGCACGAGGTCAAGCTGCCGGCCGGCGACATGGTCGTCTACGCCAGCAGCAGCCTGCACCGCGTCGAGCCCGTCACGCGCGGCGCGCGCGTGGCCTCCTTCTTCTGGACCCAGAGCATGGTGCGCGACGACGCCCGCCGCAGCATGCTGTACGAGCTGGACCAGACCATCCAGCGCCTGCGCGCACGCCTCGGCGACGACGACGAGACCAAGGCCTTGACCCACCACTATCACAACCTGCTGCGGCAGTGGGCCGAACTGTGAGCGCCGCGAAGCACCGCGCGGGCTGGCTCAAGCAGCTGCACACCTGGCACTGGATCAGCTCGGCCATGTGCCTGATCGGCATGATGCTGTTCGCCATCACCGGCATCACGCTGAACCACGCGAGCAGCATCGAGGCCAAGCCCGAGATCGTGCAGAAGCAGCTGCAGCTGCCCGCCGAGCTGCTGGCCCAGCTGCATGCGCCCGACGACGCCAAGGACGAGAAGAAGCCCGTGCCGGCCGCACTGCACGACTGGATGGGCAAGAACCTGAATCGCAGCTTCGACGCCGCTGCCGAGGCCGAGTGGACGCCCGACGAGATCTACGTCGCCCAGCCCCGCCCGGGTGGCGATGCGTGGCTGCGCATCGACCGCGTCAGCGGTGCCGCCGAGTACGAATCCACCGACCGCGGCTGGATCTCCTACCTGAACGACCTGCACAAGGGCCGCCACACCGGCACGGCCTGGAGCTGGTTCCTGGACATCTTTGCCGTGGCCTGCCTGGTGTTCTGCATCACCGGCCTGCTCATCCTCAAGTACCACGCCACCAACCGGCCCAGCACCTGGCCGCTGGTCGGCATCGGCCTGGTGCTGCCGGCGCTGCTGGCCCTGCTGCTCATCCACTGAATCCCCCTGAAGCGAGAACCACCATGACGAGTCGTTGCCTCACTCCCACCCTCACCGCCATCGGCGCGCTGGGCGCCCTCAGCGTCGGCAGCTCCGCCTGGGCCGCCACCGTGCAGCTCAAGATCGAAGTGCCGCGCCTGAACGTGGCCGAGTACCACAAGCCCTACATCGGCGTGTGGCTGGAGAAGGCCGGCGAGCCCACGGCCGCCGCGCAGTTGGCCGTCTGGTACGACCTGAAGAAGCCCAACAACGGTGGCACCAAGTGGCTGAAGGACATGCGCCAGTGGTGGCGCCAGGGTGGCCGCAGCCTGACCATGCCGGTGGACGGTGTCAGCGGCGCCACGCGCGCGCCGGGCGAGCACGTCATCTCGTTCGACAAGCACCCCAACCTGGAGAAGCTGCCCGCCGGCCAGTACGAGATGGTCATCGAATCCAGCCGCGAAGCCGGCGGCCGCGAAGTGCAGCGCATTCCCTTCACCTGGCCCATCAAGGCCGCCGGCGAAGTGAAGGCGCAGGGCGAGCACGAGTTGGGTGCCGTGCAGCTGACCGTCAAACCTTAAGGAGACCTGCCATGAGCTTCATTCACCGCCTCGCGCCCCTCGCCCTGGCCGCCGCCCTGCTGCCGCTGACCGCCCACGCCCATCTGAGCTGGCTGGTGGCCAACCAGACCCAGTTCGGCAGCGGTGGCCGCGAAGCGCCCGCCGCGGCCTTCGATGCCGCCGTGTCCGAAGACCTGTTCATCTTCGAGCGCGGCCTCAAGCTGGACACGCTGCGCATCACCGGCCCGGACGGCAAGCCGCTGGAAGCCGAGAACCGCGTCAGCTCGCGCCACCGCGAGAGCTTCGAGGTCAAGCTGGCGCTGGACGGCACCTACCGCGTCAGCAACGTCAGCCAGGCCATCATGGGCGCCTACAAGCAGGGCGGCGAGACCAAGCGCTTCCGCACCACGCAGGCCAACCTGGCCAAGGACGTGCCGGCCGATGCCGAGATCACCAGCTTCGCCGTCACGACGACGCGCCAGCAGACCTTTGTCACGCGCGAGGATTCCAGCAAGTTCGCGTTCGCGCCCGAAGGCCAGGGCCTGGAGCTGCTGCCGCTGAGCCCCGTCACCGACCTGAGCCATGGCGACACGACGCGCTTTCGCCTCGTGCTGGACGGCAAGCCGCTGCCCAACGCGACGCTGCGCCTGCTGCGTGACGGCAACCGCTACCGCTACAAGATCGGCGAGGAAGCGCTGAAGAGCGACGACAAGGGCGAGTTCTCCGTGAAGTGGAGCGAGCCCGGCCGCTACCTGATCGGCGCCAACTTCGGCGAGCGCCCGGCCCAGGGCCAGCCGCAAGGCACGCGCGAGGCGCCGCTGCAGCGCGCGTCCTTGAGCGCGACCTTCGAGGTCCTGCCCAAGTAAGTCTCCCGTGACCGCCGTCGCCGCACTCGAACCCCGCGTGCTGGTGCCGCTCGCCATCCGTGGCGAGCCGCCGGCCTGGGGCCAGGTCACCCATGAGCTGCATGGGCAGAGCATGGGCACGACCTGGTCCGTGCGCTGCGTCGGCCCGCGCGAGCTGCGGCTGGAAGCCATCACGCGCGCCATCGACGCGGCGCTGGCCGACGTCGTCGCGCAGATGAGCCACTGGGAGCCCGGCTCCGCGCTGAGCCGTTTCAACGCCGCGCCCGCCGGTCACGAGCAACTGCTGCCGCCGGCCTTCGCGGCCGTGATGGATGCGGCGCTGCGCGTCGCGGCCGTCAGCGATGGCGCCTACGACCCCGGCGCCGGCGAGCTGGTCGCGCTGTGGGGCTTCGGCCCCGCTGGCCTGCGGCCGCGCCATGACGAGCCCGGCTTCACGCTGCCCGGCGACGACGACATCGCCGCCGCCCGCCGCCCCTCACGCGCGCTGCGCTGGGACGCCGCCACGCGCCGGCTGACCCAGCCCGGTGGAGTGCGCCTGGATCTCTCGGCCATCGCCAAGGGCTATGCGGTGGACCGCGTGTCCGACGTGCTGACCGACTGCGGCCTGCCCGACCACCTGGTGGAGATTGGCGGCGAACTGCGCGGCGCCGGCCTCAAGCCCGACGCCCAGCCCTGGTGGGTGGAACTGGAACCGCCCGCGCCCGACTGCGGCCTGGCGCCCACGCGCGTCGCACTGCACGGCCTGGCCATCGCCACGTCCGGCGACTACCGCCGCTGCTTCATCGACGCCGACGGCCGGCGCCGCCCGCACACGCTGGACCCGCGCACCGGCCGGCCTATCGAACATGGCATCGCTTCCGTGAGCGTCGTGCACGACAGCGCGATGTGGGCCGACGCCTGGTCCACCGCGCTGACGGTGCTGGGGCCCGAAGCGGGCCTCGCGCTGGCTGTCGAGCAAGGCCTGGCGGCCCAGCTCGTCTGGCGCGACGACGACGGCCGCTTCCAGGAAGCCTGGACGCCGGCACTTCAGGACCTGGCCCTGTGATCGCCGACCGCCTGCCTCTGGCGATCGCGCTGATCGCCCTCTACCTGCTGCTGTGCGCCTTCGTCACCTGGCGCTTCCGGCGCAGGCAGCGCCTGCAGGCCGAGGCCGCCGCGCAGCTGCTGTCCGCGATGGCCGGCGACGGCACGCCGCCGATGTGGGTGCTGCACGCCAGCCAGACCGGCCAGGCCGAAGACCTTGCGCTGCAGACCGCGCGCGCGCTGCACGTGGCCGGCCAGCCCGTGCGGCTGGCGGCGCTGGGCAGCATCCGGCCCGACGACCTGCGCGGCGCCACGCACGCGCTGTTCGTGGTCAGCACCTACGGCGAGGGTGACCCGCCCGATGCCGCCACGCCGTTCTGGCGCGCCGCGCTCGAATCGGCGCCCGAACTGCGCGGCCTGAACTACGGCGTGCTCGCGCTGGGCGACCGCACCTACGACCGCTACTGCGGCTTCGGCCGCGAGCTGGACGGCTGGCTGCAACGCGCTGGCGCGACCGCGCTGTTCGAGCGCATCGACGTGGACCGCAGCGACGCGACCGCGCTGCAACAGTGGCGCCACCAGCTGGGCCACATCGCCGGCACCGCCGACATGCCCGCGTGGGAAGAGGCACGCTTCGAGCCCTGGCTGCTGACCGCCCGCCAGCACCTCAACCCCGGCAGCGCCGGCGGCGGCGTCTTCCACCTGGAGCTGGCACCGCCCGAAGGCCAGGCTCTGCCCGACTGGCAGGCCGGCGACCTCGTGCAGGTCCAGCATGCCGACGCACCGACGCAGCCGCGCGAGTACACCATCGCCTCGCTGCCCGCCGACGGCCGCGTGCACCTGATGCTGCGCCAGACGCGGCGTGACGATGGCCGACTGGGGCTGGCCTCGGGCTGGCTCACGGCGCAGGCGCAGCTCGGCGCCCGCATCTCGCTGCGCGTGCGCAGCCATGCAAGCTTCCGCATCGGCGACAACGCCGCGCGACCGCTGATCCTCATCGGCAACGGTACTGGCCTCGCCGGCCTGCGCGCCCACCTGAAGGCGCGCGCCGGTGCCGGCGCACCGCCGGCCTGGCTGATCTACGGCGAGCGCCACTCCGCTCATGATGCGCATTACGCCGGTGAGCTCGACGCCTGGGCCGCGCAAGGCCTGCTCGCGCGGATGGACCGCATCTATTCGCGCGACCAGGCACAGCAACGCTACGTGCAGCATCTGCTCGCCGAGCAGGCCCACACGCTGCGCGAATGGCTTGCGAAAGACGCCGCCATCTACGTCTGCGGCAGCCTGCAGGGCATGGCCACGGCGGTCGATGCGGTGCTGCGCGAGGCCATCGGCGAGGCGCAGGTGGACCGGCTCATCGAGCAGGGCCGCTACCGCCGCGACGTGTACTGATCGCGTGTTGATCGGGGCTGCAGTGATGCAGCCCCGCGACAACCCCGATGTTTCCTGGGCAGATACGCGTTTTCTCCTGGGAGAAAACCTTCTCTTTCCCTAGAGAAGCGCAGTACCATCGCCGCCGCAGGGTGCTAGAGAGTATTGAAGGCTTACGCGGCCTTCACCCGGACCCCGCACATCAACAACTTTTGATGGAGTGAATCGACATGGCAACTGCGAAGAAGGCCGCGCCCGCGAAGAAGGCGGCTCCGGCCAAGAAGGCCGCCCCGGCGAAGAAGGCGGCTGCGCCCGCGAAGAAGGCAGCCCCGGCCAAGAAGGCCGCGGCTCCTGCGAAGAAGGCGGCCCCGGCCAAGAAGGCCGCCGCGCCCGCCAAGAAGCGCACGCCCAACGCCGCCTTCATGAAGGCCCTGACCCCCAGCGCGGCCCTGGCCGCCATCGTTGGCGCCGCGCCGCTGCCGCGCACCGACGTGACCAAGAAGGTCTGGGAGTACATCAAGAAGAACAAGCTGCAGGACGAGCTGCAGAAGCGCGTCATCAACGCCGACGCCAAGCTGAAGGAAATCTTCGGCAAGGCCAAGGCCGACATGTTCGAGATGACCAAGCTGATCAACAGCCACCTGAAGTGAAGCGGCGCCGCGCTCGCCGCGGCCTTGCATCCAATGAACCCGGCCCTGGCCGGGTTTTTTCTTGCCTCAGTCGAACAGGCCCTGCAGCACGCGCTGCAGCTGCGACACGTCGATGGGCTTGAGCCAGTAGTCCTCGAAGCCGGCCTCGCGCGCCGCCCGGACGACGGCGCTGGGGTCGTCGGCCGACAAGGCCACCCAGCGCGAGAGTCGCACCGTGTCGGCCAGGCCGGCCTGTGCGCAGGCCTGGTGGCGCAGTTCCAGCCCCGTCATGTCGGGCAGGTTCATGTCCACCAGCACCAGGTCGGGCCGCTGCTCGGCGAACGCCTGCAAGGCCTCGGCGCCGGTCTCGGCGCAGCGCAGCTGCCAGCCCGGCAACTGTCGGAAGACCTCTTCCATCAGGATCAGGTGGATGCGGTCGTCTTCGACGTAGAGCACCTGTGGCGCGGGATGGTCGGGCATTCGGGATCGGGGACTGCAAAGGGCGGTCGGCACGATAGCAGCAATGGCCGCCATGTCGGACCCTGCTGTTTCCGCGGTTTTGCGTGATTTATCTCACCCCCGGCGCACCCCGCCTTTGAGGGGTTTCAACGCGGACAAACCCTAGGCTTCCCTAATACTTGGGGCATGCGCCCTGGTTCGGGCGTGTCTTCGCTGTCAGCCCCCGATGTCCATGATCGCCACGCTCGCCCTCGCCGTCTCGGCCGGTTCCACGTTGCCCCAGTGCAGCTGGGACCGTCCCGGTGCGAACCCCTTCATGGGCGACGTGGTCGCGGCTGTCGACCGCTACCAGGACATCCCGGCCGCCACGCGCGACAAGCTGAAGGCGCGCATGCAGGCCCGCCAGTACGACGACATCGCCGTCATCGAGCGCGACGCCATCCGCGGCCAGGCGCAGTACGCGCCCGAGATCCGCGACATGCACTTCGGCCCCGGCGCCGTCTGCGCGACCGTCACGCGCACGAAGTGGACGGCCAAGACGCAGGAGCGCGGGCTCGTCTACTGCGAGGACGGTCAGTGCATCCTGGTGCCCACCGTGTGCCGCAACGTCAGCCGCATCCGCCGCGTGGAGAAGCCGGCCGCGATTGCGCCGAGCCGGGCCACCAACGTCGCCTCGTCGGAGCGCGTCGAGGAAACGGCACCGCTGGAGTTCGAGGCGCCCGGCGCCGGCCCGATGGCGGCCACCGAGAGCTTCGCTGGCCAGTCCGGCGTGGCGTCGCTGGGCACCCCCACCACGCCAGCCCAGGGCGGCAGCTTCGCCAGCCTGGGCAGCAGCTCGCCGGCTGCCGCCACCTCGACGGCCGGCCCTCAACTGGTCGGCGTGGGCATCCCGTCCCTGCCGCCCGGCACGGTGCGCCCTGCCGACTCCCTGCCCGGCGTGACGCCGCCCGTGCCCGAGCCCGGCACCTGGGCCATGATCGCCGCGGGCCTGCTGCTCGTCGGCTTCCGCGCCCGGCGCCAGCGCAAGGACTGATCAGCGCTTCTTCAGCAGCGGCGCCAGGTAGCGCCCCGTGTGGCTGGCCTCGCAGGCCGCCACGTCCTCCGGCGTGCCCGCCACCAGCAGCGTGCCGCCGCCGGCGCCGCCCTCCGGGCCCATGTCGATGAGCCAGTCGGCGGTCTTGATGACGTCGAGGTTGTGCTCGATGACGACGATGGTGTTGCCCGCGTCGCGCAGCTGGTGCAGCACGCGCAGCAGCAGCTCGATGTCGGCGAAGTGCAGGCCGGTGGTGGGCTCGTCCAGGATGTAGAGCGTGCGGCCGGTGTCGCGCTTGCTCAGCTCCAGCGCCAGCTTCACACGCTGGGCCTCGCCGCCGGACAGCGTGGTCGCGCTCTGGCCCAGCTTCACGTAGCCCAGACCCACGTCCAGCAGCGTCTGCAGCTTGCGCGCCAGCGCGGGCACGGCGTTGAAGAGCTGGAAGGCGTCCTCCACCGTCATGTTCAGCACGTCGGTGATGTTCTTGCCCTTGTAGAGCACCTCCAGCGTCTCGCGGTTGTAGCGCTTGCC
>CAMLKW010000021.1 GCA_946480605.1 uncultured Roseateles sp.
TCTGCCTGGCTCGGCCGTCTCCAGCTCCGGCGCCAGCGAGCGGATCATCTCCAGGCTCAGCGCATTGCGCTTGCCCGGCCGATTGAGGGTGAGGGTGGCAACTGCGCCTTCGACAGTGCAGGTGACCAGGTCCGTTTGGTTCATGAGGTTCGCCTGATTGGTTTTGTTGAGTTATTGTTAGTCTAGCTAATGATGATGTTGGCGTACAACCCTGGTGATTGCCCTAGTACTGATGTGTCAACGGCGTGGGTGCATGACGGCCATCCCTGGCCCTCCTGGCAAAGGGCCCGAAGGGTAGGGATGGCCTCGCGGTGTCCGAGGCGCTCATCAACCCGGCGCTGGCGGGCTCCGATGTGCCGCTCCGGCACTGGATCTATGACGCAGGTCGTGCAGTGGCTCCTGCATGGCGGTCTGTGACAGGTGTTCTCCCCACTGGAGTCGCTATGAAACTGCGCGCTTGCCTCGGCCGTTGGCTGTCCCGAGCGACCGCGGTGTTCAGCACTGGCATTCGATGGTTCAGGCAAAGCACGACCGATCCGCCGCCGAAAGAGAACGTTGGCCAGCCTCGATACTCGGCATTTGTTCCCCCTCGCATCGGCACTGTGTTTGTCCTTCGCTGTACTCAGAAACTGCTCGACAGGCTCAACTCCATACCTGATCCGGATCCGGCATCGTCGGACACAGCCCTAGGCGACTGGTATGCCAATCTGATCCGCGTTGGTCGAATCCAGGTCGTGCTCGCTGTCAGCGAACGGAGCTTGCTGCCCGTAGTGGTGTCGGCACGAGATGGACGAGCCCTCGTCCAGCGGCTCTGCGAGGCCTTGGGGCAGGTACTCACCGCCATCGGCGTCCCAGCGGACGATGCGATCGCCGAGCGGGGCGCAATGCGACATTGGGCCTTAGGAAAGACGGCAAACCGCCGCGTCCTGGGATCACTCAACGACTTGGCATTCCAGCTTCAAGTCGGGCTGCTCGACTTCCCGGATCGAACGCTGCTGGCGCAATCGCTCTGGTTGGCCAAGACACCGCTCAAGGTCATCGACTACGGTGCACCGGACCAAGCCACACTGGCGGCGTTCGCTACTCACCGTGCACTGCGGGCGGTGATCGGCCCATGACCGCTTCGCTCTGAAGTGAGCGGCAGCCCGTGCTGCGGAGCAGTCACCCGCTCACACGAAACGGGCGAGGGCCCGCTGGACTTGTCGTGCAGCAGTGTGTGCACTAAATCGCCATGGCATTGTTAATGGCATTGTGAGAGGTTGCGACGCAAATGTCTTTGCTCATCAACGCTTTGTCGCGCTTGTTGACCATCGAGTGGGAATGAGTGCCGTCGCTTAGTTGCTGCGCACGGCGTTGGCGCGTGTCTGGCCCCTGCGGCGGCAGCGCTTCGAGGCGCCAGACGGCCAGGCATTTGTCGGCATAGGCGCCGCCGCCTTCGCTGCACTGCTCGTTGAGCAGCAGCAGCGGTGGCGGGAAATCGAACGGCGCCAGTTGCAGGTTCAGCGTGCGCCAGTCGCCGCCGGCGGTGTCGCGGTTGGGGCGCGGGCCGGTGAACGTTGTGGTCAGCAGGAACTCAGCACCGCTGCGCTGGAAATTCCGCAGCACGGTGCGGATCTCGGCGTAGGACAGGTGGGGCAGCAGGTCGCGGCAGAAGATCGCGTCGGCCCGTGGCAGTTCGTCTGACAGCAGGTCCAGGCGCAGGAAGTGCCGCTGCGGACCGGCGTGACCACGCTGGTGGCTGGCAATCACGTCGCTGAGTACGTCCACGCCGGTGTACTGCTCGACGCCCAGCTCCACCGCGCGCATCCAGTTGAAGTCGCCGCAGGGCGCGTCCAGCAGCGAGTGCACGCCCAGGTGGGCCAGCAGCAGCGGCAGGCCGGCGCGCAGCCGCCGGGTCTGCTGCAGGTTGGAGCCGGGGCCCGAGATCGATTCGTCGTGATGCTGCCGGTAGAGCTGCGCGTGGTGGCTGAAGACGCGCTCGTGCAGCGACGCCGACGCCGTGCCGCCCACCGCCTGCCCGGTGCGGGCCAGCAGGTGGGCGAAGAAGGTGCCGGGCTTCAGCAGGTCGGCGCCCGGCCTGGCCGCCAGCAGTGGGCCCATGCGCGAGTTGGACAGCATGTAGCAGAGCGCCTGCGTGTCGAACACCTGCTCGTGCCCGGCCGCGCTGCGCTCGGCGAGGAAGGCCTCGGGTTCGCTCCAGCAGACCGGCTGCACGCGGCGGCAGGGCAGTTCGTGCCAGGCCTCGGGCAGCGCTTCGACGCTGGCGCCCAGGGGCTCCGAGCCCAGCGAGGTCCAGCCCAGCGGCTTGCGCGAACGCAGCCGTGCGCAGACCCGCGCATAGGTCGCCTCGACGATGCGGCTGCCGGGCCGCGCGGCCAGGAAGCCGTTGGACACAAGGCCGCTGCGCTCGCGGTGGCCGACCGTCTCGTGCTCGCGCAGCAGGTCCAGCACCGGCTGAAGCGGCTGCATCGCCAGGCAGTCGGCATCCACCCACAGGCCGCCAAAGCGGCGCAGCAGATGAAGGCGGATGTAGTCGGCGCGGTGGGCGATGCGCAGTCGGTCGAGATCGATGTCTCGGTCGTCGCGGCGCAGGCGCTCGAAGGCTTCACGGTCCAGCACCCGCAGCGCGGTCGGCGCAGCCGCGCCCAGCGTGGCGAGACAGGCCGCTATCCAGGCCGGGCAGGGGCCTTCCCAGTAGGTCCAGACGCTGAGGCCGGGTTCGGGCGGCGCGGCGTCGAAGCGGGTCAGCCGCCCCGGCGTCGGCGCCGTGGCTGGGAAGCGCGCCTTGAAGGCCTGCGCCTGACGCAGCGCGCCGACCTGGCGCAGCAGTTCGACATTGGCTGCGTAGTGCGGATTGGCGGCGCTGGCCTCGCCCGGCGTCGGCCCGCCGGAGCCGGCGTGGTGCAGATGGTGCATCTGCTGGCCGGGCTGGCGCGAGTGGCCCAGGCGGCCGAGCAGGCCGACCTTGTGGTTCCACGCGTTGTCCTCGCCGCCCCAGCCGCGAAAGCCTTCGATCAGGCCGCCGTGCTCGGCGATGAAGCTGCGCCGCACCAGCCCGGCGCCACCCGATGCGCCCGAGCCCGAGGCCAGCACACGCACCGGCCTGCAGGCCTGCGGCGCCTGCGTGCCCTGCATGACCGCCAGCGAGTCCGGCGGCGACAGATAGCGCACGCCGGCATAGGGCGTCAGGTAGTCGAGCCGGCGCTCGCGCAGCTCCCGCACGGCGGCGGCGACGAAGCCGGGCTCGGCGATCAGGTCGTTGTCATGCCACAGCAGCATCTCGCCGGACGCCACCGGCTGCGCGGCGTTCAGCGCCCGCGCGCGCTCGAAGGCGCCGTCGTGCTCGATGAACAGGTGCTGGCAGCCCCAGCGGCGTGCGCCTTCCAGCGCCAGCGGCGCCGGCCCCATCTCGACGATGACGATCTCCAGCCGCACGCCCTGCTGCTGGCGCAGGCTGGCCAGCGTGCACATCAGCTGCGGCAGGCGCTCGGCGCCGCCGTGCGGAACGACGACGGTGACCAGCGGATCGGCGGACAGCGGTGCTTGCGCAGGAGGGGACTTCGTGACCACGGTCGTGGGCTCCTTGATCTGTGGCGCCATCGCCGTGCCGCCGCAGGCCGCCGCCCAGAAGGCCGGCCATTGCTGCTCGAAGGCCCAGTGCCGCTCCATCCATTCGCGGTTGGCTCGGCCCAGCGCGGCCAGCGCCTGCGGGCCTTGGGCCATGAGGCGCTGCAGCGTCGCCTCCAGTCCGTCCAGCGTGCTGAAGACGAAAGGCAGCGGGCCCTGGGCACTTGGCGCACAGCGGCGCAGCGCTTGCTCGACACCGCCCAGCAGGCCGACGCCGTTGACGACGACCGCGCCCGCGGCCAGCCCTTCGAGGCTGTTGCGGTGGTAGCTGCCGGTCACGCATTCGTCGATGACGATGTGGGCCCGCCGCTTCACCGCCAGCGCCTCGGCATGGCTGAGCTGGCCGTTCGCGGTGCTGTCGATCTGCACGAGGCCGGGATGGCGCCGGGCCAGCCTCGCCAGCACCTCCGTCGTCGTCTGCCAGCCCTTGCCGTGCCAGTAGAGGCGATGCCCGGCGGGGTAGCGCTCGTGCCGGCCGGAGGGCGTGTAGGCGATGCGGATGACGTGCTCGTCCTTGGGCGCGGGGCGGTGGTCAGCCTGCCACAGCGGGATGGGGTTGGGCACCAGGCCCCAGCCCTCGAACTCGGGCAGCGTGGCCTGGTACTGGCCCACCACCAGGCCCGGCATGCCGGCCTCGCGGACATGGCGCATGTCCACGTTCCAGCCGTAGTTGTGCGCGAGCGTGACGAGGCGCTTGCCGCGCAGCACGCCGGCATGGGCCGGATCGATCTTGCCGTTGTGCACGATGACGACGTCGGCCGCTTCCAGCAGCGCCAGCACTTGCTCCGGTCGCCGGCCCCAGCACTGGCCGCCGGCGAAGGACACGCCGTTGCCATAGCTACCGGTCGGCCACAGGCATTGCGCGCGATGGCTGGTGGCGTGGCTGATGCAGTCGGCCAGCAGCGCCGGCACGCCGGCCACGGGCGAGGTGGCGTAGGAGACGATGGACAGGCTGCGAACGGGCGCGGCCAGCGCCGCCGGCGTCGTCTTGCGCAGGCTCGTCAACCGGCTCTGCGCGCTCAGGTTCAGCAGCTCGATGCCGCGCCGCGCCAGCGCTTCGGCCAGCGCGCCGTACTCGGCGTCGATCTGCGCCAGACGCCCGCTCAGCGGGTGCTTGCCGGTGGGCGCGAAGAAGTGGTGGTCGGTGAAGTCGACGCCGATCAGCGCGATGCGCGCGGCGCCCATGTAGGCGGCCAGGCAGACGGCCACATAGGGCGAGTTCTGCGTGAAGTGCAGCACCTCGCCGGTGGTGTCGGTGCCACCGCGCTGGCCGAGCGCGAATCGCACCAGCGGTGCCTGCACGGCCCGGCCCAGGTCCAGCTGCGTGAACACCGCCTTGGCGCGCGACTCGGCGACATGCCGGAAGCGCTCGCCCGCGAACTGCCGCGGCGGGTTGACGACGACGAGGTAGTTGGGGTCGAACAGCCGGCCGACGTCGTTGACGCCTATCGTCGTGAAGCGCCCGGCCAGCTCGCCCAGCTCCGTCAGCGACGGCCCGCAACCGCAGACGACGACGGTCTCGCCGGCATGCAGGCCGCGGAAGGCGGTCAGCGGCGGTGCGTCACGGATATCCATAGACCTTGCCGCCGTTGACGATCTTGTTCGGGATCAGCTTGTTGCGGATCACCAGCGGCTTCTCGGCTGCGGGCTTGTTGACCCACTTGCCGTCGGCGTTCTTCTTCAGCTCCTGCACGTTACAGACGAAGCCCTGCGTCAGCGCGGACAGGGCCTTCAGCGATTCGATCTCGGCCACCTCGTCCGCATTGGCCTTGCCCTTCTTGGCCTTGTCCTCCAGGTCCGTCAGGCGCGGGATGGAGAGCGCACCCCAGGCCGGCTGCACGGTGACCGTGTACTTGAGCACCTTGCCGGCCTCGATGGCGTCCTTGACGTCGGTCTCCACCCAGTTCTTGTGGTCGTTGTTGGCCTGCTTTCCCCAGGGCGTCAGGTTGAAGCGCTTGCCGGGGCCGCCGACGTTGTGGTTGAGCAGGTGGCCCTGCACGTACCAGGTGCCGCGCACCTTGCTGCCGAGGCCGGCACCCAGGTCGGCCAGCTTGTTCCAGATCGGTGGGTAGTCGCCGGGCTCGCTGCCGGGCGGGTGCTTGCTGCTGAGGATGCTGGCCTCCATGCCGATGCCGCCGCCCTCGCTGTCGGTGCCCTGGTAGCTGATCACCGAGGTCGGCAGCTCCTCGTCGCCCAACTTGTTGAGCGCCTTGATCAGCGGCACCAGCGCATTGATGTCGTCCTGCAGCAGCTTGGAGCGGGCGGCCTTCAGTGCATCGCGCTTGGCCTCGTCCTTTTCGGTGATGCGCGGCTGCTTGGTCTGTATCTTCTTGACCAGTGCCTGCGCCGCGGCGTACTCGGGCAGGGCCTTGGCCTCGTCGGGCAGCGAGGCGACGTAGTCGCTCCAGGTCTTGGCCGGCGAGGCGGCCACCGAGACCTGCACCTCGTCCTCGTCGCCGTCGGTGATCAGCGTCAGCTTCTTCGTGCCGGCCGTGATCGGCGTCTTGGTCTTCCACCATTCCAGCAGCTTGCCCGCCAGCGACTTGGCGCCCGCGATGATGCTGGCGAACAGGCTCTTGACCGCATCGATGACGGCCAGGATGGCGTTGTCGACCTTCTGGCGCAGCTTGTCGATCAGCCCCTTGATCGTGTCGGCCACGCCCGACAGGCCCACCTGGTCGCCCAGGAAGCCGATGACCGCCGGTGTGGCCTTCTTCATCGCCTGGTTGAAGATCTCGGCCGGGCCGGCCAGCGCACCCGAGGCGATGTCCAGCACACCGTCCAGCGTCTTGTTGACCATGTCGACGATCTGGCGCGCCCAGCGCACGGCGGTCTTGATGGCGCGGTAGATGCGCCGCACCGCGTTGACCACCTCCGACAGGCCGGCGCTGGCCGCCGCCGCCGTGGCCATCGCCGTCAGCTCGATGGCCACCTGCTCCATGATCCACGCGACGATGCCCTCCAGCACCGACTTGCCGAACTCCTTGCCCGCCTGCACGATCTCCTTGGCCACGTCGCCGGGCTTCTTGGCCTTCATGTCCATGATCCAGTCCCAGGCCGTCGTGAGGTAGCGCCACGCGGTGCGCAGCTTGTCGACGGTCTCCTTCTCGAAGCGCTTCTCCAGCAGCTCGAAGAAATGCGGCATCGACAGGCCCAGCACGTCCAGCGCCAGCTTGACGAGGTCCCAGGGGTCGGTCCAACTCTTGGGCTTGGCGATGCCCTTGTCCGCCAGCTCGCCGAACAGCCAGCCCTCCAGGCCGGCGAGCAGGTTGTCCTTCAGCTTGGCGCCGTAGAGCTGCATGCCCATCCCCAGCGCCTTGACCGCGTTCTTGATGAAGGCGATGGGCTTCTGGGACACCACGTCCCAGGCCGCCAGCGCCTTGTTCTTGACCTGCACCAGCAGCTCCAGCGGCAGGTTGGAGATCTGCAGCAGCAGGTCGAAGGTGGCGCGGATCGCGCCCTTCAGGTCGCGCGTGACGAAGACCGCGCGCAGGTAGCGCATCACGGTCGCCTTGGTCTTGGCCCAGGCCTCGTCGGTCTTGACCAGCTCCTTGAAGATCTCGATCTGGCGCAGCATCAGCGGCACGATCCAGTCGACGAAGGGGTCGCGGATGCAGGCCGGGATCTTTTTCCACAGCGCGCCGGCCAGCAGCAGCGGCAGCTGCATCACGTCGATCAGCAGCGAGCCGACCTTGGCCAGGAAATCGAGCAGCGGCTGCAGGAACGCGATGAGCCGGTTCATCGCGCGCTGTATCCAATCGGCCAGCGCGGACAGCTTGGTCGTCGCCCAGGCGGCCAGCTCGGTCGCCTTGTCCGCCACCCATTGCGCGGCGCTGACGAGGAAGTTCAGCGCCGAGCCGGCCGCCGCGCCCACCATCGCGCCCAGGCCCGACGCGAACTCGCCGAGCTTGGCCGAAACGGTGCCCGACATCTTCATCACCGCCGCCGTCATGCGGTTGATGGCCGCGATCATCTGCGGGATCAGCACCGTCTGCGCATGGGCTCGCGCGCGCACCAGCGCGTTGCCCCCGGCCAGGTTGGCGCGTATCCACTTGACGCCCTGGATGGCGCCGTAGATCGCGATGCCTGCCAGCACGAAGGGCCCGGCCGGCGACACCAGCACCGCCACCGCGGCGATCGTCGCCAGCACGACCTGGATCTTCTTCTTGTAAGGCGCTATCTTGGCCTGCACCCAGTCCCAGGCCGTCCTGGCCTTGGCCTGCACCCATTGCAGGATGCCGTTCTGGCCCTCGGGGCCGTCGCCGATGCCGATCTTGTTCTTCACCCAGGTCCAGGCCTTGGCGCTCAGGTCGCGCACGGGCCTGGCCAGGTCCCAGACCCAGGCGATCAGCTGCTGGACCTGGTTCCATTTCTCGCCGGCGTACTTCTTCAGGAAGTCCCAGACCGGCGTGCCGAAGCGGTCCCAGACGCCCGACAGGAGGTCGCCCACCTTGCCAACCACGCCCTGGATCTTCTCGATCACCGGCGTGATGAGCTTGGTGGCCATGTCCTCGATCTTGGCGGCGGCGTCGGTGATGGGCTTGCAGTCGTTCTGCGCGATGCGCGAGGCGGCCTCCTGCATGGACGACAGCAGCGGCGCGATGTGGGAATGCAGGAACTTGGCCGAGTCGGTGACCGTCTTCACTGGCGCCATCGCCGTGTCGACGACGGTCTGCAGCGCGCCGCTGACCTTGTCCTTGATCCAGTCCAGCACGCCCTCCGGGCCCTGCCTCATGATGGGCACCAGCTGCGGCGCGACCGCGTTGGCCGTCTTCCAGATCAGGCCGCTCAGCAGGCCCTCGTCCTCACCCTCGTACTGCGGCGTAGCCGTGGCCAGCTGGCCGCTGACCGCATAGGTCCCGCCGCTGCTGATGCTGCTCGCCGCCGCGGCGGCCTCGCCCTCCAGCGAGCCCTTGCCGCCACCGCAATCGCAGCAGCCACCCTCGCAGCGCTGCACCGCCGCGGCCGCACCGCGCTGCTGCAGCACGTGGGCCACCTCGTGCGCCATCAGGCCCAGGTCGCGCGAGCTTTCGCCCTGACCCAGCACCACGTGGTTGCCGATGGCGAAGGCGCGTGCGCCGTGGGCCTGGGCCAGCCGCGCCGCATCGGCACCCTCGTGCACGCGCACGGCCGACAGGTCGGCGCCGAAGCCGGTCTCCAGCCGGTCCAGCATCGGCGGCGCCAGCGCGCTGCCGCCGCTCAGCGCGCGCTGCCGGCCGCCGCCCAGTTGCAGCACCGGTGCCGGCGCGCTGGCGGCCATGCGCGGTGCAGCATCGCGGCTGCCGGCGCGGAAGGCCGGCTGCGGCGCTTTGGCAGCGGGTGCCGCGATGCGGCTGGTGGCGGCGCCCATCGTGGCCTCAGTGCGTGACGCTCAGCGACGGGCAGTGCTGGCCGGCGCGGCGGTACTCGCGCTGCAGCGCGCTCAGCAGTTCGCCGTTGCCCACGCCGCCCTCGCTGCGGCGCTGCAGCCCCAACAGCGCCGCATGAAGCGCCGCATTGCGGATCTGCCCGCCGCTGAGCGTGCAGCGGCGCGCGATCTCGTCCAGCGCCGCGCCGCTGACCGCATGGCCGGGCGGCAGATGAGCCTGCCACAGCCCGTGGCGCAGCAGTGCGTCGGGCAGCGCGAAGTCCAGCGTCAGGTCCATGCGGCGCGCGAAGGCCGTGTCGATGCGCTCGGCCGCATTGGTCGTCACCACCAGCACGCCGTCGAAGCTCTCCAGCCGCTGCAGCAGGTAGTTGGTCTCCAGGTTGGCGTAGCGGTCGTTGGCGTTGTTGACGCCGGTGCGGCCCGCCATCAGCGCATCGCCCTCGTCCAGCAGCAGCACGATGTCCAGCGCCTCGGCGGCCTCGAACACGCGCTCCAGGTTGCGCTCGGTCTCGCCGATGTACTTGCTGACCGTGGCCGCCAGGTCCACGCGGTACAGCGGCCGGCCCAGCGCCGCGGCCAGGTGGCGGGCGGCCAGCGTCTTGCCGGTGCCGCTCGGGCCCTTGAACAGCGCGCGCACGCCGTCGCCGCCGCCATGGCCGAAGGCCGCCGGCAGCACGCCGCGCAGCGTCTCGCGGTGGCGGCAGCGGGCCAGCAGCGCGTCGAAGTCCTGCTGCAGGTCGTCGCCCAGCGCCAGCGCCTCGGCCTCGCCGAGCGGCGGCATGCGCCGCGCGCTGCCGTCCAGCATGAAGCGGCCGGCGGCCTCCAGCTCGTCCATCAGCGCGCCGGGGCGGCGGTCGATGTCAGGCACCTGGGCGGCCAGCGTGTGGATGCGCCCGCGCGGCAGGCGCAGCTCGGCCAGCGCGGGCGTCTCCGGTGCGCGGCCGAGCGCGGCGCGCCAGTGCTGCTCGCGTTCGGCGGCATCGGGTGGTGCCAGCTCCAGCCAGCGCAGATGGCGCTGCTGAGCGTCGAGCCCGCCATGCCGCGGCAGGCGCACGGCGACCGGGCCGCGATGGCCGGGCCAGTCGGGCAGGGCCTGGCGCTGACCCGGCGCCGGGTCGACGCTCAGCAGCGGCATGGCACCCAGCAGCGTGGCCAGCGCGGGCAGCGCGGGCAGCGCGGGGTCGTCCAGCGGGCCTTCGAGCAGGCCCAGGCCGGCGGCGCGGGCAATGGCACCGGCCAACGCGCGACGGCCGCTGCCGGGCACGCCGCGCAGGGCCCAGCAGGCGCCGTCTTCCGGCCGCATCGCGGCACTGCGCAGCTCGTCGGGCAGGATGAGCTCGTCCCAGCCGGGCAGGGCGTCGGCCGGCATGTGGCGCCATGGGCTCAAGACCTGGCCCCGCAGCGCGGTCCAGACGGCCTGCGGCATCTCCAGCACGCGGCGGCGCCCCTGCGGCGCCTCCTGCAGATAGCCGCCTTCGAGCAGCCGGTCCAGCGCCGCGTCCAGACCCGGCAGCATCGCCCGCGTGCAGCGGCCCTCGTGGCCGCCCAGGGTCTCGGTCAGCGGCGCCAGGTCCGGCTCGTCGGCGATCCAGGCGCACAGCAGGAAGCCGCTCAGCGCCGGCGCATCCAGGTCCAGCGCCAGGCGCAGGCGGTCAATTGGCAGACCGCAACGCAGGCCGGACGGCGCCTGCAGCAGCCGGGCATCCAGCCGCGCCAGCGCCTCGGGCAGCACCAGGCCCTCCAGGCCGGCGCGCGCCGCGGCGTTGATGAACAGGCGCAGCGCGGGATGGGCGTCGACCAGTTCCTCCAGCGACGACAGCCGCTCGCTGGCGTCGAGCATCAGCGCCAGCGCGCTGCGCAGCTGCCACAGGGCCAGGTGGTCCGTTGCGCTCAAGGCCTTGCCGTCCATCGAAACCTCCCGTCAGTCGAAATGGAAGCGGATGTCGCAGCCCGCGGCGGGCATCCATCCGGGGTCGCGGTCGAGCCCGGCCAGACGCACGGCGAGCGGCAGGCGGGCCAGCGGGTAGAACACATCCAGCCTTTCGCCCTGGTCCTGCAGTCGGGCGGGCAGGGCCAGCATGCGGCGGATCTGCAGGCGTGCGGACAGGCCGTCGCGGTCGCCCAGCGCCGCGGCCAGCCGCGCATGCAGCTGCGGCCACAGCGCTAGCGGCAGCGGCTCGTGCGAGCCGGCGCTGCGCTCGATGAGCCGGCGCCGCAGCGGGTCGCGTCGCCAGCCCGGCCCGGCCCAGGCCTGGCCGGCCAGCAGCAGCAGGCGCCACGGCGGGCAGGCCAGGCCGCGGTGGCGCGGCTGCGTGAAGTCGCCATACAGGCTCAGCGCGAGCGCGGCGTTGAGCAGGAACAGCAGGCCGCCGTGGCGGCTGTCCAGCCATGACGGCAGCGGGGCGTCGAGTTCGAGGGGCTGGGCTTGCCGCCCCTCGCCGGCCACGAGGGCCGCGCGCTTGGCGGGCGGCGGCGCGTCGCCACGGCCGGGCGAGGGCGTCGAGGCCCGTAGCGACGCCGGGCCCTTGTCGTACCCCTTGCCCTGTTCGGGCGTCTTCGATGCGCCGTCGCGGGTCGGCCACGGCGTCGTGGTCGGCGGGTTTGGTGCAGCCGTCGGGCGTGCCAGCTTGCCGGCGGCTGGCGCCTCGGTCGCGCCGCCCGGCAGGGGCCGCGCGAGATCGGTTCCGGGGCGAGGCGCGTCCTCGGCGGCGCGGCCTGTGGCCGCGGACGCTGCGGGGCCCGGCCGCTCGGCCAGTCGCCACAGCGCGGCCTGGCTGGCGGCGGCCATCGCATCGGCCAGCAGCGCGGCGCAGAGCCTCAGCAGCCGTTCGGCCGCTGCAGCCGGCGGTGTCGCTGCGGCTGTAGCGGCCGTCGCCGGCCGCGGCGGGCTGGGCCCGTCCGACGGCGGCGGCGCCTGGCCGTCGAGCACCCAGGCGTGGACCTCGTCGGCCAGCAGGTAGGCGCCCGACAGGGCCGTGACGGCATGGCGCAATCCGTCCGTCCCCAGGCTGTCCAGCCAGGCTTCGGCGCGCGGCGGCCCCAGCCTTTGCAGCGCGCGTGGCATCAGCTGCGGCGCCTGCAACCAGCGCGACAGCGCCTGCGCCGGCTGCGGCGACGCCGGCGTCCATCTCCCGCCGCGCGGCGCCTGTGCGACGGCCCGCCACCACCAGCGCCGCTGCAGCAGGCCGGCCAGCGTGTCGCGGGCCAGGCAGGCCAGCAGCTCGGCCTCGTCGGCGAACCACACCGCATCGGCATCGTCGTCGGCCGACGCGGCGCGGCGCGCGCCGGCCAGCAGCGCGGCCAGCGGCGCATAGCGGGTGGCGCTGTCGCCGGCCTGCACGGCGCTCCAGCGCATGGCCAGGCGGCGCACCAGCACGATGGCATCGCCGGGCAGGCCGTGGCGGGCCGGATCGGCCTCGGCAAGCCAGCGCTCCAGGCCCTGGCGCAGCCGCGGCCCATCGGCCAGGCGTGCGGGCACGCGGGCCGTGCGTATCGCGTGGGGCAGGGCGCCGCTCATGGCCCGGCCCCCCGGCATGCATTCGGGGGCGGGCTTGGACCCCCCGCCCCCACGTGCGCGGGATTCGAACCCGCTGAACCGGCCGTCCCACCAGACGCGAATCCGGGAGCACGACCGGCCACACCTACCATGGCTCGCACGTTGAAACTCGATGTCTGCCGGCGCATGGCCATCACACCAGCAGGTTGTGGGCATCGGTGATCAGGGCCAGCACGTCCTTCTCGGCCTTGATGACCTGGGTGGCCTGCTCGGCCAGGTTGGCCTCGAACAGCCACAGACAGGGCGGCCCGCCTTCGCGCACCGGGTCCGGGGTCGGCAACGGCCTGACGGGCTTGAAGTGGATGCCGACGTTGGTGCCGCTCAGGTGGTTGCCGCGCACGCAGAGCATCGGGCCGTAGGCGCCGCTGAGCCGGATGGACTCCTCCACCTTGTTCCGGGCCTGCAGCGGCTGCGTCACCCGGTTGCCCTCGATGGCCAGTGAGACCGCGTTGCCAACGAAGATGCCGAAGCGGTTGTGCGACAGCTCGCGCTCGCCCACGCCGATCTGCACGCGGTTGTTCAGCACGCTGGCCCGTTCGACGCTCAGCGGGCTGCCCTTGGCCGTCTCGCTCTGCGACAGGCCGATTGCGATGCCCTGCGCCGCGTGGATGACCACGTTGTCCGCGATCGTCACCACGTCCGCGCGGCTGCCGGCCACGACGATGCCACGCTCCGGCGGCAGCAGCTCGTAGCGGGCGCGCAGGCGGTTGTGGCGGATCTCGCTGAGGCCCGCGTCCACGCAGAGGATGCCGATCTGCGCCGCGCCGATCTGCAGCTCGCAGTCGGCGATGCAGACATGGCCGGCCTCGGGCAGCTCGGCCAGTTTGCCGCCGCCCTTCATGGCCCGCTTCAGCAGCCGTTCCTTGCGGCGCCGTTCGGCCTCGCTGAGCTTGCTCTCCTCGGCCGGCTCCACCGACTGCCGCACGACGATGCAGGCCGCGCCCGCCGCGGTGGCATCGTCGCAGCTGGCGCTCAGGCGTTCGATGTGGACGCTGGGCACGCCGACGACGGTCAGCGCGCCCAGCAGGCCCCCGCCGAGGTCAGCCAGGTCGCCCTTGCCGCTGTCGATGCGACCGCCTTCCACGGCCAGGTCGCTGAGGGTCAGCGAGGCGCAGTCGCTGACGATCAGCGCCGCCTCACCACGGCTGCAGCTCAGCACCGATGCGGCGCCCTGGCCGCGGATGAGCAGGTGGCCCAGGCGCTGCAGCTGCAGCGGCCGGTCCAGCTCGTAGACGCCGGCCTCGAAGCACAGCGTCAGGTCCGCGCCGGGGGGCAGGCCGTCGATCAGCGCCTGCGCATCCGTGCCCGGCCACACGCTGCGCTCGCCGCAGACGCGCGCGCGCAACTCGTCGATGGCGGCCTGCACGTCGTTGACGCCCGGCAGCCGTGCGCGCTGGCCGTCCAGCCAGACCTCCTCGGCATGCGGCGCGTTGGGCGCCTCGCGGACGAAGCACTGTGGCCCGCCCTCGACCGCGTAGAGCCGCAAGCGCGGCCGGTTGCCGGCGGCCGCCAGGTCGATGGCGTCGCGGCGCAGCGCCTGGCCCAGCAGCGCGCGCACGTCGCCGGCCGCCAGCGGCACCGTGCGGGCCGGCCTGCGGGTGTCCAGGAAGGCCATGCCGTCGACGCGGCGGGTGCCGCTGGCATCGAGGAAGCCGGCCGGCGGCAGCCAGGCGAACCAGTCGGCCGCCTTCAACCCGGCCAGCGAGCCGGCCGGGATCTCCGACAGCTGTTGCTGGAACTGCGCCAGTTGCGCCTCGCCGAGTGCGTCCAGCCCGGGGCCGAACCAGGCGCTCCAGGCGCTTGACGCCGGCTCGCCGGCGACGCGGCGGCGCACCGCCCAGGCGTCGATGAAGGCGATGCCGGCGCTGGCGGTCAGGTAGACCAGGCCCAGCGGCAGCTCGCAGTCGCTCAAGCTGACGGCGCGCAGCCCCTGCAGCAGCCCGGCGCTGGTGGGTGCAGTGCCGGGCTGCGCATGGGCCGCGGCCAGCGCCGGGTAGCCGAAACAGGCATAGGCGACGGCGCTACGCCACTTCGACACCGCCGCCGCGCCGACCGGGTTGGCCGCCAGGCCCAGCCTGGCCAGCAGCGTGTCCTCGATGCGCAGCAGGCGCAGTTGCACGGCCTCGACGGTGGCGTCGCTGTTGCAGCCGGCATGGCCCGGGTCCAGCGCCAGCACCGGCGCCTTGCCTTCCTTGATGCTGATCGGCGCCAGCGTCAGCAGATAGAGGCCGTTGCCGGCCACATAGCCGCCTCCGGCCAGCGTGCCGCAGCGGCCGAAACCGCCCGTGCCGGCGATGCTGCCGGCATCGGGCGTCGGCGCCAACGCCAGCAACTGGTCGCTGCCCAGGCACAGCGTCCCGCCCGCAGCGCTGAGCCCCAAGCCGGCGGTCACGCGCAGCTGGCGCTGGGCCGCATCGGCGATGGAAATCTCCAGCCCGTGCACGACGCCGGCGCCCAGGCCCTGGCCCAGCCGCGCATCGGCCTCGTGCTGGGCCTGCTGCGTGCGCGCCATGTCGCCCTGCGTGACGAGGCGGCCGTTGAAGAAGTTGACGTGGCGTATCGCCTGCTCGGCGAGCGGCGTGCCCAGGCGGGTCGTGGTGCTGCTCATGGCTAGCCCCGATCGGCGAAGCGGCTGACCTCGACCTGGAAGGCCAGGTTGAACTCGCCGCGGTCCAGTTGCTGCGCGGCCAGCAGCAGCACGGTGAAGAAGATCTGGTCGTTGCCTTCCGTCCTGACGCGTTCGAGCAGATAGGGCTGGAAGCCGAACTTGGTGCCGTCCTGCCAGATCGGCGTGAGCTTGACGATGTACTGCGGCAGCTTCGTGGCGTCCTTCACCGTGGCCGTGAAGTCGATGCGGGCCTGCGTGCCCTGGGCCACGGCCCGCCGGGCCTGCAGGTCGCCATAGCCGCCGCCGGCCGGGTCCATCGTCACCTGCCCCTGCGTGTTGACCAGCAGGACGCGCGCCTCGCCGGCCGCCACGATCTGGTAGGGCGCGGCCGTGCCGCGGCCGACGAACTGGCCGGTGGGGGCCGGCGCGGGCGGCGGTGGCGCCGGCAGGTCGGCGGCGATCCAGGCGCCGCCCACGAAGCGCAGGATCTGGTCGGCCTGCGGGTTGGGGGCGTTCAGCGCCCGGCCCTGCAGCGCGGCGAGCCGGTTGCCGCCGATGGGACCGGCCAGGTCGCCGGCCAGGTTGGGCAGGGCCGGCGGCGCCGGCAGGGCGCGTGGCTGCCACTGGCCGGCGCTGAAGGTCAGCACCTGGCCCTCGGTGATGGGCGCGGGTGCGGCCAGCGGCACACCTTGCAGCGCTGCGAGCCGGTTGGCACCGATGGCACCGGTGAGGTCGCCGGCCAGGTTGGGGATGGCTGGCGGAGGTGGCGGCGCGGGCAGCGCGCGCGGCTGCCACTGGCCGGCGTTGAAGGTCAGCACCTGGCCCGCGGTGATGGGTGCCGGCGCCGCCAGCGGCACGCCCTGCAGGCTGGCGATGCGCGCGTTGCCCAGCGAGCCCGACAGGTCACCGCCCAGCGCCGGCAGCGTGGGGCTGCCGTGGGTGTGGTCGGCGCGCGCGTAGTCCAGCGCGCTGCCGGGCGAGGGCGGCAGGCCGAAGGCGGTCTCGGCGACGACGCTGTTGCCGGGCTCGGCGCCGCGGTCGTCGCGCTGGCGCAGCAGCAGCTCCTGCACCATGCGCAGCGTCAGCAGCACGGGCCGGCGGCTCTCGTCGACGACGACCGGCTCGGCCGCCAGGTCGGCCACCTGCCAGCCGTCGGCGGTGGGCACCAGGGCCAGCTCCAGCCGCGCCAGCAGCACCGCGTCGTCCAGCGGCGCGATCGGTGTCGCGTTGCAGCTGCAGTCGGGCCGTGCCATCCACAGCGGCCGCAGCTCGGTGGCCCACAGGCGCAGCGCGGCGCGGAACAGCGCTTCGTCGGCGCCGGCCGGCAGGCTGCCCTCCAGGTAGTCCGCGGGCGGCAGCCAGGGCGGCGACAGCGGCGGCGACGAGGGGTCGAGCCAGTCCTGCGCGGCGGCGCGCAGCGCGGCGACGAAGCCGGCCTCGTCCAGCGGCGGCGACGTGGCCACCAGCTCGGTGCCCAGCAGCCACTCGACGAAGTCGCGCAGCGCATCCTCCTCGCGCTGGGCCGGCGGCGCGGCGCGCAGGTCGAGGCGGAAGCTGTCGGCGATGCGCGAGGGCGCCATCAGCTCGTCGTCGCTGCGGCAGGGCTCGCCGGGGATGGGGACCTGGTCGGTCAGGCACTGCATGGAGGACAGCACCAGGTAGGCGCTGAAGGTCGCCGGGCTGCCGCTCAGGCCGGCGTCGACCGCGGCGCGGTTGGCCAGCAGCCAGTCGTTCAGGTGGGCGCACTGGTCGCCTTCCACGCAGACCGGCGTGCCCGAGGGCAGCCAGGCCATGCCCGGCCTGACGCGCACGCGCGGGCCCTTGTCGCCGTCGGGCTCGATGACGACGGCCAGGCCGTGCACGGTGCCGTAGCCGAGCACCTCGCGGGCCAGCTCGCGCCGGCGCGAGCCTTCGTAGAGCTGGTCCTGGAAGAAGTCGTCCACGCCCATCAGCATGCCCAGCGTGTAGTTGACGCGCTTGCAGGTGTCGGTCGCGGCGGTGCCGGGGCCGGGCGAATTGGAGGGAGAACAGCAAGCCATGGGGGGTCTCCTCGATCACATTCAACAAGCGAGCAGCAGCCGGTCGCGCGGCGGCTGCTGCGCGCCGGCAATGCGGCTGGTGCCGATCTGGCCCGTGCCCATGACCCAGCGCGGCGCCAGCGCCGGGTCGCGGCTGCCGATGCCCAGCAGCGTGTCCAGGCCGACGCGCGCCTGGCCGATGCGGAACATGGCCCAGTAGGGCTTGACGTCGAAGGCCGTGTGCGCCGGCTTGGCCAGCGTGACGACACGGCGCGCGAAATCGACCTGCCGCGCCAGCGCCGCCGCGTCGGCCAGAGGCCCGCTGCTGGGCAGCAGCACGCTGAAGCGGTGGGCGTTGGCGCCCATGGGCTGCAGCCGGGTCTCGAACAGCAGCCAGTCCGACAGCGCCGCGGTGTTGGCGGGCAGCCGGTCGGGGGGCGGCAGCAGGTCGAAAGACGGCCAGCTGCCCCAGGCGGCGGCCATCTGCGGGCCGTCGCTGCGGCGGTAGCGGCGGGCGATGAAGCGTTGCCAGCGGGTCAGTGAACGCTTCAGCTCGGGCGCGAGGCCGTCGGCCAGGAAGGCGCGCCAGGCGGTCTGCTGCGTGGTGTCGGCCGGCCAGACCTTGGGCAGGTCGGTGTCCATCGCGGCGGGCACCTCGGGCCGGGCCGACCAGGCCTGCCATGCGATGAGGAGTTGCGCGGCCAGCTGGGGCACGGCGCCCAGTTCACTGGCGCAGAAGGCGAGCCAGTGGCGGGTGTCTTCGGCCGCGGCGGGCGGTACGGGGCGGAAGGTCTGCGCCACGGTCAGGCCCGCCGCTTCGCGCGCCGCCACGTAGCGCCGCTGCAGGCCTTCCACGCCCTCGGCCGGGCTCCAGCGCGCGGCCGGCTCGACCCAGCGCGGACCTTCGGCGATGACCGTCTCGCCCAGCAGCGGCACCGGCAGCCGGCGCGTCAGGAAGCGCTCGACGATGCGGATGCCGTAGGCCTGGTCCTGCGACCGCGCCGGCAGCGCGAAGTCCTCGGGCCGCACGCAGTTGGACAGCACCAGTTCGGTCGCCAGGCGCAGCCCTTGAGTCGTGCCGCGGTAAGCGAACAGCGGCACGGCGAAACGGATCAGCAGGCGCTTGCGGGCCGGCGTCACGGCCGGGTCCAGCACCAGGCCCAGCCAGGAGGCCAGCCAGTCCAGCGTCGCATCGGGCGCGGTGCGCACGTCGAACAGCGCGGTGGCGGCGACGATGCGGTCCTCCAGCGCGGTGAACATGCCCTCGAAATTGGCCAGGAAGCGTTCGAGGAAGTCGGCCGAGGCCTCGTCCTCGCGGTACAGCGCCGGCAGGTATTCGCGCAGATAGGAGAAGCGCGGATTCCAGGCGCGCAGCGCCAGCAGCCGCGGCGTCGCCAGCTCGTCGCCGGCCAGCGTCAGGCGCAGCTGCAGGAAGCGGCCCCGGGCCTGCTGGAACAGCAGCTCCCACGAGCCCTTGCCGGCCGCCACGTCGGTGGGCGGCGCGGCGTCCAGCAGCCAGGGCAGCTCGGGGCCCTCGGCGCGCAGCATGGGGTCCGGCTCACGGCGCCACGGCTGGTCGGACAGGGCAGCAAGGCTGTTCGCGGTGCGGCTGTAGACCTCCACAGTGCAACCGGGCGGGATGCAGCCATCGAAGATCAGGCGGTGCCAGGTGCAGTCGGGCACGTCGCTGTCCAGCGCCGGTGTGTTGAAAGTCGCTTTCGGCTCGTAGCGCGGGCGCGACTGTGCGACCAGCGGCAGCCAGACGCCCTGGGTACCGGCGTACATCAGGCCGCTGTCTTGCGGCACCGTGATGTCGTCGAAGCTCGCCGCGCGGCGCACCAGGCCCAGGCCGTCGAAGCGCCGCATCGGCAGGAAGGCGTCGACCGGGTCCAGCAGCAGCGGCGGGCTGTGACCCACCAGCAGATCAAACGCGAAGCACTGGTTGCCGTCCGCCGCGGCGATGACGAGGCGCTCGCCGTCCGACCGCGGCGCCAGCGCGCAGTCGAAGCCGCGCAGCAGAAAGCCGGCACGGTCTTCCTCGGGAATCAGGTTCAGCACGACGGCGGTGGACATGCGCTCTGCCATCAGGCCGTCGACGTAGCGTGTGACCAGCGCAAAGCCGTCGCCGCCGACAGCGTCCATGACCAGCACGGAGTCATCGGCCAGCACTTCGATGGCGACCGGGTCGGCGCCGCCCAGCGCGTCGATGGCGAGGTCGAACCAGGGCTGTGTGGCGACCGGTGCCGAGTTGTCGGGCGCGAAGGCGGACGGCGCCTCGTCTGGCTCGACCGGGAACTGCGCCTGCATGCCCAGGCGCCGGTCCAGCAGCCAGACGCGGCCGTTGTCGCGGTCCAGCACGGCCAGGCCGCCGCAGGGACGAGGCGCCAGGTCTTGCGGGGTGAAGGGCCAGGCCGCGGGCCAGGCCAGCTCCAGCGCCGGGCCGCCGGCGACGAGGTCGAAGACCTGCAGGCCGCCGGGCCGCTCGCCCGCCGGCAGCAGGCCGGCGACGAGGTATTGCTCGCCGGTGATGGCCAGGCCGCGCAGCCTGCGCTCCAGCGGCACGGCCGGCGCCAGCGGCGCAAAGCCGCCCGGGGCGCGCGGCCTGTCGACGGCCGGCGGCGTGGCTTCGGCGAAGACGGACACGCTGCGCGAGCCGCTGGACCGCACGGCGATGCGCGCGCCGCCGTCGGCCACCCAGTAGACGCTGCCGTGTCGATCGATGGCCGCGCCGAGGCGCCGGGCCGGGTCGGGCGGCGTGTCGCTGGCGGCGGCGCGGAAGCGCGAGATGCGCCTGGACAGCGCGATGCCGCCGCATTCATAGGCCAGCGGCAGCTTGTCCCGCCCGGCCGCGGTCGCCCAGCCATCGGCCAGCGCGCGTTCGACGCCGTCCGCATCGGCATGCGTGCAACGGCCCCAGTCGGCGGGGCCGAGCAGGAGTTCGAAGCGGCTGCCGTTGGCGTCCTTCATGGCTTCAGCACTCCGACGGCACGACAGGCACCGGCACGATCAGCTTGCCGGACGGCGTCGTCGACGGCGCGGGCGTCGTGCCGCGCAGCGCGTCCAGCGGCACGGCAGCGCCGGCCTCGACCGACAGGCCGGCGATCAGCGGCAGCTGCAGGCCGCTCATCGGCACCTCGGTCGCGACGGCGCCGGAGGTGCCGGGGGCGAGCAGCAGTTCGTCCACCTTCAACACGCCGGGCTCGCGCGCGACCTCGGCCATCAGCTCCAGCCGGTTGACGGCCTTGCGCAGCGGCCAGCCCTTTTCCATGCCGGGGTAGTCCAGCGCGCTGTCCTCGCTGTCGTCGAGGGCGCCGTGCAGGCCGCGCGCCGGCGCGAGGTACTCGACGATGCGGGCCTTCACGCGGTCGCGCACGTCCGGCGTCGCGAAGCCGCCGGCCACCGTGATGCCCAGCGACAGCCAGATCGGCTGGTAGTCGGGCCCGCGCAGCACCAGCTCGGTCGTCACGAGGCGGCGCGGGTCGAGGTGGCGGCACAGCGCGTCGAGGAAGGCGCGGTCGGGCGAGGGCGTGTCGGGTGCGCGTGGGTCCTTGCGCGGCACCAGCATCAGCGTGACGACGCCGGGTGCATCGCCGGGCTCGCTCATGCCGAGGTCGGGGTGCCAGGCGGCCAGCACCTCGACGCGGGCGATGTCGACGCCGGGTGCGCTGCGGGCGATCTGCTCGAAGTCGTCGGCGGTGACGAGGCGGTCGCGGTGGCGGATGAAGCTGCTGATGCGTGCGATGCCGCTGTCCACGCCCTCTGCATCGGCACCGCCCCAGGTCGGCTGCGGGTTGTCGGGCTTGATGCCGGGCGGCAGGGCAGGGCCGGCGTTGATGGCGCCTGGTGCGACATTGCCGCGCGCGCCGTCGCAGACTTCGTAGCGGGCCACCAGGCGCGCGCCCAGCGGCGGGCGCGCGCCGTGCAGGCCGTCGCCGAAGCGCACGACGCCGGCCTCGGCATCGACGTTGAAGACCTGGCTCGGCCGCTCGTCCTCCCAGACCTGCCCGGGGGCGCGCTGCTTGTCGAGGGCGCGCACCTCGGCGCCAGCGGCCATCAGGTCGTCGATCTCGCGCCAGGCCTGCACCTGGCCGTCGGCGATGACGTTGACGGTGACCGAGCCGGCGACGACGCCGCCGCGCGCCAGGCGCACGCTCTGGTCGGTGCGGCCCGTGCCCTCGCCGATCAGCTCGTTCTGCACGAGGATGCGCTGGTGGATGGCCACGGCGTTGACGCCGGCCCACAGGAAGCGTGCCCGTGCCGAAGCCGACGGAGCGATGCGCAGCCAGCTGATGACGCGCGCGGCGTCGGCAGAGTCCTCCAGCGCCGGCGGGCGGGCGCCGACGCCGGCCTCCAGCGGGTCGAGCTGGTCCCAGGTGCCGATCTGCGCGGCCGTGGCCGGCAGCGTGATCTCGACGACGCCGGGGCCGGCCAGCACGTCGTCGCTGCTGCGCGCCGGGCGGGCCTGGTAGGCGGCCTCGGCGCTGGCGACGACCGGCATCTCGTAGCGGATGAGGCCGGCCGCGTCGGCCGCGTCGGCGCGGCCCTGGCCCTGCGTGGGCAGCACGGCCGGCGCGTCGTCCACATAGGGCATCAGGCCCAGGCTCAGCGTGCGGCCGGCCAGGGCTTCGCGCACGGCGGCCGGGTCCGCGCCCTTGGGCGCCAGCAGCGCGATCCACAGCACGCCGTCGACGGTGTCGTTGGTGATGTCGACCGGCTGGCGGCCGTCCAGCGCGCGGGTCTCGTACATGCTCAGCTCGGCGCCGGCGTTCTCTGCCTCGGCGGCGGCGTAGAGCAGCCGGTAGTAGGCGTTGTCGGCGTCGCCGGGCGTGACCTCGAACTTCACGTAGCTGCGCGACTCGACGGGCAGCACGTCGATGGCCGCGGCGGTGCGGAAGGCGATGTCGCCGGCGCGCACTTCAGTGCCGCCGGCCAGTGTCGTGGCTGCCGGCTGGGCGCGCCTGGACGTGAACTGCACCAGGCCGCGTGCCGGTGTGGCCGCTGCCAGCGGCAGGCCCAGCAGCGACAGGAACTTGAGGCGGCTGTTCTCGGGCACGCGATTGCTGCGGTACAGCAGGCTCTCGGCCATGAAGGCGAACAGCTCCACCAGCGTGACGCCGGGGTCGCTGTGCGCCAGCTGCGTCCACTCCGGCGTGTGCACCGGCACGCGGGCCAGCGCGGAGCGAACGAGGTCCTGGAAGCCTCGGTCGTCGATGGTGGGGACGGTGATCGGCATGGCTTTTCCTTCACCTCGTTCCGGCGACGGAGACGGACAGCGAGACGCGCTCCTGGGCCTGGGTGGCGACGAGGCGGTAGCTCAGCGTGGCGATGGCGGCCTGTGGGTCGGCCGGGTCGGCGACCACGTCGACGGACTCGACCCGCACGCGCGGCTCCCAGGCCTGCAGCGCGCCCTGGATGCGCTCGGCGATCAGCGTGTGCGTGCCGGCGGTGTTGGGCTCGAACAGGAAGCGGCCCAGGCCCGCGCCGAAGCTGGGCAGGTAGAGGCGCTCGCCCGGCTCGGTCATCAGCACGATGCGGATGGCCTCGCGCACGTTGCCTTCGCCGCTGGACCAGGCGATGGAGCCGTCCGGCTGCACGCGTGGCGGGAAGGCCATGCCCTGGCCGTAGAGCCTGGAGGCGTCCATTCAAGGTTTCCTTCCTTTGAAGCCGGGCAGCGGGAAGCAGACGATGAAGTAGGGCAGCCAGCGGAAGATGAAGTCCAGCAGGCTGACGATGATCAGCAGCAGCAGCAGCGCGCAGATCGTGATGATGGGAATCGACAGCGAGCACATGACGCCCAGCGAAAGGCCGTCGCCGGTCTTGCAGTCGCCCTTCTCGGGCACGGACAGCGGCTTGTGGAAGGGCCAGGGCAGCACGCTGAGCACCAGGTCCACCAGGCCTATGCCCTTCATGCGGTCGACCTGGCCGCACAGCATGTCGCTCATCATGAAGACGGCGTTCTTGTCGAACTTGCGCAGGCCGGCCGGGCTGATGTCCACCGGCAGGCCGATGCGGATGGGCCGGGCCGGCGCATCGGGGTCGAAGAAGCCGGCCATCTGGAAGGGCGGCGTCGCCGCGCTGACGACCGCCTCGTGGAAGGGCGCGCAGCCAGGCCGTTCGTAGACGAGGCGCATCACATACCAGGCCTCGCGCATGTCGGCCGGCTGCATGGACGCCAGCGTCGGCTCGGGCGACGGCTTCGCCGGATCGGGCGCGGGCAGGGCAGCGGCGACGAGGTCGGCCAGCGCGTCGATGCGGGCCTGGACCTTCTCGACGAGGTAGTCGCCCTCGGGCGGGTTGAAGCCTGGCTGCTCGGGCGGGCGCGCCACGCCCAGCCAGGGGTCGGCGAACAGGTAGAGGAAGTCGGGCCAGCCGGCCGGCTTGGCAGGCGCCGTGGCGGCAGGCCGGGGCAGGTCGAAGGCCGTCTTCGCCGACTCCAGTGCGGCGCGGAAGGGCAGGACTTGCTGGACTGCGGCTATCAGGCCATCGGCCACGTCGGCAGCCTCGAAGGCACCGTTGGCCTCGGCCAGCGGCGCCGTGGCCGCGTCGGCGAAGCCGGGCGGCGCGGTGGCATCGAGCGCGTTGTAGAGCGTCAGCAGCGCGCCGGTGGGCGCGACGCCGCTGTCCAGATCCAGGCCGAGCTGGTCCTTCAGGAAGTCGTAGAGGTCCAGCAGCAGATACCAGGACGCGGTCTGCAGGCCGCCGCGCAGCTCGCGCACCTTGTCCATCACCAGCTGGCCGCGCTGCACGTTGCCGTCTTCGTCCTGCTTGAAGATCGCGTCGGGCCGTGCGGACTGCAGTTGGGTCAGGCTGTCGGGGTCGGCCCCGTTGATGCCGGTGCCGACCTGGCCGTTGGCCATGGCCTTGTTGGCGAGCGCCTTCCACGGGCCCAGCACCTGGGTGTGGAAGAGCACCAGGCGCGGGTCCAGCGCCGCGCTGGGGGCCGCGCCGCCGCCGCCCGGCGCCGCCCGCGTGCCGGCGCCCTGGTAGGTCTCGCGCCGGCCGACCGGCACGTTGCCGATGTGGATCCGGCGCGGATGGCCGTCGTCCTGCACGTAGTTGGCGGGGAACAGCGCCAGGCGCTCCTCGGCCGGCGCGATGGTCGCGACCAGGCTTTCCGCGTCGGCCGGGCCGATGTACTGCCAGGCGCCGGTCTTGCCGCTCGGCACGAAGCCGTATTCGTCCCACTCGTTGGTGTTGCGCGGGTCGGGCAGCGGATCGTCGCGGTTCATGCTTGTCGCGCGAGGCAGCAGCCGGCGGATCACGTAGCAGACCTTCTGCCGCGCCGGGTCGACCTGGCGATCCGGCAGCCCCGGCGTGCGGCAGACCAGCGAGCCGCCGACGAGGTAATGGCGCATATGGGCCGGCTGGTAGAGCTTCAGCAAGCCGGTCGAGACCGGTGCCGGCCGTGCCGTGCGGCCCAGCAGCGCACGGCGCCGCGCAGCGAGGAAGCGTGCCGGCGAGCCCTGAGGCAAGGCGTCGGGGTCGGCGGCCGGCGTGGCGCCCGGGCCGCGCCAGGTCTCGGCCATGGCGGCATGCACGGGCAGCGCCGCGGGGCTTTGCTGCAGCAGGGCCAGCAGCTCGGGAATGAAGTCGTCGTGCGTGAAGCGCAGGATCTGCGGCCGGCGCAGCGCGCTGCCTGGCTGCACGACGCCGGCGGGATCGGTCCAGAAGGGCTGCGGGGACGCCCAGGTGAGATCGTGCTTGGCGAGCTTGGTGCTCATCGCGCGGCCCTCACCAGATGTTCCCGGCGCCGGGGGTGTACGACGCGCTGATGATGCTGTTGCAGATCACCGTGTCGGCCTTGACGACGCCGGAGAAGCTGGACATGCCGGCGTCCACGCTGACCATGCTGGCCGACACGTTGACGGTGCTGGCGTTGACGGTGACCTTGGCCGACGCGGTGATGGTGATGCCGGCGCTCTCCAGCTTGACCGAATTGCCGTTGCTGTCCTCGATCAGCACCTCGCCGGGGCCGTCCTTCAGCGTGACGCGCTGGCCGCCGGGCGTCTCGATCAGCAGCGTCTCCTGGCCGTCGCTGTCGTCCATCAGCAGGCGCACGCCGTTGCGCGAGCGAATCAGCTTCTTGAAGTTGTTGCCGGCGCCGTCCATCGTCTCGGGCGCGGCGTCCTGGCCGTTCCACAGCGCGCCGATGACGTAGGGCCGCACCGCCTGGCCTCCCTCGAAGGCCACCAGCACTTCGTCGTCCACGTCGGGGATGAACCAGCTGCCGCGGTTGTTGCCGGCCATCAGCGTGGCCAGGCGGGCCCACAGCTCGCAGGGAGCGCCAGCGCCGTCGGGCGACCAGGGCAGCTTGATCTTCACGCGACCCTGGTTGTCGGGGTCCTTGATGTCGGTGACCAGCGCCGGGTAGACGCCATGCCACAGCCCGCCCCAGCCGCCGGCCTCGCGCGAGCGCAGCAGCGCTTCCAGCATCGGTTGTTCGGCGAGGTTCATGGGCGTCCTATCCAGGCTCGTTCGACGACGAATTCGGTGCGCAGGCCCACGGCGACGTCGAAGCGGTGGCTGGTCTCGACCACCGCATAGGCGCCCGAGAACAGCGGGCCCAGGCCGCTCAATTTGACGGTGCGGCCGACGTGCAGCCGCGTGTCGGCATCGGCCACGCCGCGGCCGCGCAGGAAGCGCCGCGCCAGCGCGCGCAGGTGGGCCTGGGCATAGGCCTGGGCCGCGCCGCTCTCCTGCGGCAGGCAGTGGGCGACCGTGTCCTTGCGCGCACCCAGCGCCTGCTGCAGCACGGCCGGGCCGCTCGTGCCGCCGGCCGTCTCGGCGCCAATCGCGCTGGCCGTCGCCTCGGACGAGATGGCCGCCTTGGCCGCAACGTCCCAGCCGGTGCAGACGACGGCGGTGCGCTGGTGGGCCAGGTCGGCCAGCACGTTGAACTCGCGCAGCCGCGCGCCCTGCACCAGCTCCAGCCCGGAGTCGCTGCGCGAGGCGCGCTGGGCCGCATGCAGGGTGCTGCCCTCCAGCCACAGGTCGGCATCGGCGAGCGCGGCGCGCTGGCGCAGGAAGGCGAGGTCGCTCTGGTTGACCTGCGTCAGCACCGCGTGGCTGGGGCCGGAGAGGTCGGTGTCGGCGGTCAGGCCGTGGTCGCTGCACAGCGTGCGGACGATGTCGGCGTCGGCCTGGTTCTCGAACACACGGGTGCGGCGCGTCATGCGCAGGTCCTGCATCCGGTCCTCGGCATGCACGACCAGCGTCGGCGGTGCCAGCGGCGGGAAGCGCGCCTCCAGCCCCATGATGCGGCCCTCGAAGACGGTCGCGCTGCCGATCTTGACGACGAAGTCCTTGCCGAACTCGAGCACGCTGCGGTCGAACCACAGGAAGCCGGTGCTGCCGCCGGTGTCGCCCCAGTTGCCGAACTCGGCCTCGCAGTGCGACAGGCCGGCCTCGTTCTCGCTGCAGACGAAGCGCAGCAGGCCCGAGTCCAGCCGCGGCTGCGCCGCGCCAGCGACCGTGAAGCCGGGCCGGGAGGAGGCGAGGGCGCTGCGGGCGTCTTCCATGATGCAGTCGGCTTCAGTGAGCGGCGCGACGCAGCAGCAGCTCGGCGGCAACAGCCTGCAGCCGGCGCAGATCCTCGGCGTCCATCGTCGGCGCGGCGGGCGGTGGCGCCGTGCTGCCGTCTGCCCGGGCCTGTGGCTGCGGCGCGTCCACCACTTCGAATTCGTTGATGACGACGGCCATGGCGGTTCTCCTTCAGAAGCGCGGTGTGCGGACCGAGGCGGACAGCGACGCCGAGGCCGACAGGTCCAGAAACTGCCCGGCGGCCAGTTGGCGTGGGTTGTCGATGCCATTGGCCGAGGCCAGTGCCTGCCAGGACACGCCGGCCCGTGTCGCCGCCGCCAGGCCCTGCAGCGTGCTGCCGGCGGCGGCGGGCGTCATGGGCACGGTGCCTGGCGCGCCGGGCAGGCCGAGCGAGGCACCGGGGCTGCCACCGAAGTCGGAGATCAGGATGGTCTGCTGCGACATCGCCATGGACAGCGTCGAGCGCAGCGGCTTGCCCTCGGGCGAGAAGTAGTCGATGGTCTCCTCGATGCTGTCGATCAGGCCCTTGAAGTTGAAGGAACCCCAGCTGAAGCGCACGCCCGGCGGCAGGAACTTGGACGGGTCGCTCTGCGCCTTCTTGCCCTTGATGAAGTAGATGACCTCCTGGCTCAGCTTGCGCACGTCGTCGACGCCGGCCTGACCGGCATCGAACCACAGCTGCACCGACAGCTTGGTGGTGCCCGCGCCGATGAACTGCCGGCCCTGCGTGCCGCCGGCCTGGTCTCCACCGCCGCCACTGCCGCTGCCGCCCGCCGGGCTGCCGGCGGTGTTGCTGCTGCTGTTGTTCTGGATCTGGTTGGCGAAGCTGAGCTTCAGCGACTCGGGGTTGAACTGCACCGTGGCGGTCTTGCCTCCCGGCAGGTCGTCCTCCAGGTTCTCGGCGAGCTCGACGAGCAGGGCCTTGCTGGCGTGGGTGTCGCTCATTTCATTTCCCCGGCTGCATCGTGAAGGACTCGTAGGCGATCTGCAGCTCCTCCACCGCGATCGCGCCGTCCTTGGCGCTGAAGCTGGGCGCCTTCAGCTTGACCGGCAGGCAGCGCTGCAGCAGCACGCGGGCGCGCTCGCTGGCGCCGTCGGCAGCAAGCAGCACGACGGTGGCCTGGGCGCGCTTGCCCGGGTTGGCCAGGCAGTCGGACATCCAGTTCCACAGCTCGAAGCTGTCCTCGCTCATGCCGCGCTTGAGCGTCAGCTGGCCGAAGGTGGCCGGCCCGGCGAGGCGGATCTGGCGGTCGTTGTTGCCGCCCTCGCGGAGCGTCTTGACCTCCATCGACATCTCGATGCCGTCGCAGTCCGAGAAGGCCGCGCTGACCAGCGGTGCGGACGCACCCTCGGGCACGATCTCGACGGCGAAGTTGAAGGCGGTGAAGGGACGCATTCAGTGCACCTCCTGCGACTGCACGCGCTCGCCGCTGCGCATCAGCAGCACGGTGAGGAAGCTCATCGGCAGCGCCGGGGCGACCTTCAGCTCGACCCAGAACTGGCCGGCGTCGCGCCGCGGGCGGGTGTTGAGGTCGTCGCCGACGTTGACCTGGAAGGCCTGCCGTGCGCTGGCGCCGACGAGGGCGCCGCGACGGTAGAGCTGGTCGAGCAGGGCCTCGAAGCCGCGCTCGACCGTGCGGCGCAGCGTCGCGCCATTGGGCTCGAAGACATAGGTGACGCCGCGCTGCAGCGCCAGGCGGCGCAGCAGGCACATCAGCCGGCGCACGTTGATGGGCCGCCAGTCGGGGTCGGGCGACAGCGTGTCCGAGCTGCTGACGATGAAGCCTATGGGCGCGCTGCGCAGCAGGTTGACCTGGGCGTCGAGCAGCTGCTGGCGCTGCGCCAGCGTCGGGCGCAGGCCCGGCCGGCTCAGCGAGACGACGTCGCGCAGCGGGCGGTTGGCCGCGGCGATCCAGGCGCCGCGTTCCAGCGCCGTGGCGGCCAGCTGGCCGCAGGCCGGGCCGTCGGGCGGGAACCAGATCTCGTCGGCGTCCCTGCGGATCATCAGCCAGGGGTGCAGCAGCGCGCCGTGCGACAGCGCGCGGCTTTCGTTCTCGCCGATCGCCGGCGGGTCGCCGGGGCCGGCCAGCGGTTCGGCCTGGGCGCGCAGGCGGTCGGCATGGCGGCAGGCCTGTTCGGCGCTGTAGGCCATCGGCAGCGACAGCAGGGCCAGCATGTCGCCGCGGCCGGCGGCCGTGCGCAGCATCAGCCGGTGGATGGATGTCAGCGTCAGGTCTTGCCAGGGCAGCGCCTCCCAGCCCTGCAGGCCGATGACGATGCGCACCGGTGCCGACCAGGGCGAGCGCCTCGGCCCGAGGCTGGCGCGCACGCGGTAGTAGGCGGTGCCCGGCTTGCGCGGACCGGCGTCGAAGCGCGTCGCCGGGCCTTGCTGGACGGCGACGGCGCTCTCGAAGGCGGGCGCCATGGCCTCCTGCAGCTCATAGGTGGCGCCGGCCATCACCGGCGTCCAGTAGAGGGCGAACGAGCCGTCGGCGCGCGGGTCCGGCCCGCGCACGAAGGCCGGGCGCGGCAGCGGCGCGCTCGCGCAGGCGCGGAAGGCTTCACCGGCGCAGGGGTCGAGTGGCTCCGGCAGCGGTGGCAGTTCGGTCCAGGTCGCGGGTGGGTCGGCGATGGGCTGCCAGCCGGGGTGGATGGCATCGGGCAGCACCAGCAGCGTGGGCTCGTCGGCGAGGCGCTCGGGCCGCGCGCCGAAGACGGCGTGCATGCCGTGCAGCGGCGCCGGGCGGTGCGGGTCCGGGCCGGTCAGGCGCAGCGCCTCGGCCTGATCGGCCAGCAGGTCGGCACCGTAGCCGGCCAGCAGCGGCTCGGCGAACAGCGGCCAGCCGAACTCGCGCAGGCCGTCGCGCTGCAGCGCGGCCAGCGGGCTGGGCAGGGCCTGCAGCTGGGCGTCGAAGTCGTCGAGGTCGTCCAGCGGGATGAGCAGGCCGGTGCCCGCGAGCGGGTCGGACGCGAGGTCGAGGCGGCTGCTGAGGCGCCCCAGCGCGTCGCGGCTTGCGAAGGCGCCGGTGACGGCATCGCCGCTGCCGAACAGCTGCTCGTCGTCGGGCAGGCCGAAGACGCTGCGTGCATCGGGCTCCACCGAGCTGGCCAGGCTGAGGTCGGTGATCAGGTCCTGCTGCTCGGGCGAGGTGCGCGTGCGCAGGTCCAGCCGCAGCAGCTGCACGAGACGCGGCTGCGGGTCGGCGCACCAGGCCTCGAAGGCCTGGCGGGCGCTGTTCAGTGACATCCGCCAGGGCCGGCCGGTGACGACGACCTCGACCTTGCCATCGAGGTCCGGCGCCGCGCTGATCTCGGGCGCGTCGACGCTCATCCATGCGCGGCGCTGCGCGAAGCCCAGCGCCAGCACCTGGCCACGCTGCGGCAGCTCCTGCGGCGGCAGGCGCAGCCACAGGCTCAGGCGCCCATCGGCATGCCATTGGTGACGCTCGGCGGGCGCCGCGGCGGTGCCTTCAGTGCCCTCGGGCACGGGCACGTTGCTGGTGGCGTCACCGAGCAAGGGCTTGATCGCGACGCGGCCGTCGATGCGCAGCCGCAGGCCGGCTAGGGCATCCACGCGCAGATGCATGCGGATGGGGCCTAGCGCGATGCGCAGCAGGTCGCCGGGACGCAGCGCGGCGACGGGTGCGGCGAGCTGCAGCGTGAACTTGTCCAGCGCGCGGGCGCGCAGCGGCGTGGACACCAGGCGCGCGGCGACCTGCACCGTGTCGGCGCCGCTCCCGGGGCTGCGCGCCGGCAGGCTGGCCGGTCGCAGATGCCATTGCCGGCCCGCGCCGCGGCGGCGCACGCGCAGCAGCGAGGGCAGCGGGAATCGGCTCGTTTTGACGCCGGCCCCGGCCACGCGCAGCACCCAGCAGCGCCGGCCGCCCTGGCTGAAGAAGGCGCGCACGGCGGCATGCAGATGACCCGTCAGCGTCGCGCCGGTGGCGGCGTCCAGCGCCAGCGGCAGCGGGCCTCCAAAAATCGTCTCGAACTCCGCCAGGCTTTCGACCGCGACGGCGGCCGTCAACGGGCCGCTGCCGGCGAAGCCGACGAACAGCGCGATGTCCATGCGCGGCAGCGTTAGGTCCAGCGCCGGTGGTGGCACGTCGAAGCTGACGCCGGGCAGGCGTCGCAGCGATGGCGGGTTGCGGGTCATGGCGGCGGTCCTGCCGTTATTCCATTTCCAGGCGCTCGTAGGCCAGCACCAGCTCTTCCATCGCCACGTCGGTGCCCTTGGCGTTGAAGGGGCCGCTGGTGTGCTTGATGATGCGGGCTCGCAGCAGCTTCCAGGTCTGGACGATCTGCGTGTGGTCTTCGTTCTGCAGCTGGATCGTCACCGTGCGTAGCGCGCCCTGGTCGCCGTTGCGGATCTGGTCCAGCCACTGGTAGAGCGACAGCGAGCCGATGACGCCGCGCTTCAGCGTCACGTCGGTGGCCTTGTTCAGACCGGTGATCTTCATCACGCTGTTCTCGCGGCTGTTGCCGGTGCGGTACTCGGCGACGGTCACTTCCATGCCGACGCCGCTGACTTCCTGGAAGCCCGCGTCGGCCCCGTCGGTGACGCCGTTGCCAAGGTCGACGAGGAAGTTGAACTGCACATAGGGACGGTCTCTGAGGACGGCCATGTTGGATCTCCTTGAGGCTCAGGGCTTGCTGATCGATCAGGACTTCGCGTCCGCGGTCCATTGGCCGATTCTGAAAATCACGAACTCGGCGGGGTACAGCGGCGCGACGCCGATCAGGCAGACCAGGCGGCCGTTGTCGAGGTCGTTCTGCGTCATCGTCGAGCGGTCGCAGCGCACGAAGAAGGCCTTCTCGGGCTTGTCGCCGAGCAGCGCGCCGTTCTGCCATTCGTTGAGCAGGAAGTCGGACACCGAGCGGCGCAGATTGGCCCAGAGCTTTTCGCCGTTGGGCTCGAAGACGGCCCACTGCGTGCTCTTGTCGATGGAGTGCTCCAGGTAGGCGAAGTAGCGGCGCAGGTTGACGTACTTCCATTCGGGGTCGGAGCTGATCAGCCGCGCGCCCCACAGCCGCATGCCGCGGCCCTCGAAGTAGCGGAAGCAGTTGATGCCTTCGGGGTTGAGAACCTCCTGCTGGGCCTTGTTGAGCAGGGTCTCGAAGCCCAGTGCCAGCGACACGACCTCGTTGGCCGGCGCCTTGTAGACGGCGCGCTGGATGTCGTTGCGGGCATAGATGCCGGCGACGAAGCCGCTGGGCGGCAGGTTGATCTCCTTGCCACCGATCGGGTCGAGCACGGTGACCCAGGGGTAGTAGAGGGCCGCGTGCTTGGAGTCGAGCTTGGCGCGCATGTTGCGCACCTCGGCAATGCTCTGGCCCTCGGCGCTGTCGAGCACGGCGATGCGGTAGCGCATGTACTCGGCATGCTGGATCAGCAGCAGCTGGATGGCGTCGGCGTCGCTGGCGTAGTTCGTGTAGTCGGCTGTCGAGCCCGGCGCGGCGACGATGGAGATGTCCTCCAGGTCCTCGAACTGCTTCAGGCCGAGCGAGTAGTTGCGGTCGAGGAAGGCCTCGCCTTCGTAGTCGGCCGCGGTCGGCCGGGCGCCGTCGTTGCCGCCGTCGAGCAGGAAGTCCGCCGAGACGCCCATGCCGAGCTTGTCGAGCACGCCGATGCGGCGCCGCGTCTCCTCGGTCGTGGGTGCGAGCAACGCGACCGGGTCGGGGCCGAACAGGCCCAGCAGCACGTCGCCGGCCGAGGCGATGTCGGTCGGGTCGCGGGCGATGACCAGCGGCAGGCGGATTGCGTCCGAGGCCGAGTTGGGTGTCGTCGCGAAGTAGTCGAAGGCCGAGTCGCGGCTGGCGCCGCTGCGGTGCTCCGGGTCCAGCGGCAGGCCGGTCCAGCTGCCGAGGTCGGTGCTGCCGTCGCGGCTCAGCAGGCTCACGCTCAGCGTCACGACGCGGATCGCGTCGCCCTGGCCGAGGTCGGGGTTGGGGAAGAGTTCGTTCAGCGTCATGGGGACGTCGGGGCTCGCCGCCGGCACGGCAGCGAAGTTCCACTCGGCCTCGTCCTCGTCCCAGGCGGCCCGGTAGAAGCCACCCAGCGACGCATCGTCGGGGCTGGCGCGGTCGGCGGACCAGACCAGATCACCGTGCTTCAGCGAGCGCACCGTCGTCTTCTCGGCCTTGGTGATGGGGTCGACGCCGACGCTGAGGATGTTGCCGCCGGCCTTCAGCGTGAAGCGCACGCGGGCGTTGCCGGCGGCGCCCGGGTGCCGGGCGCGCACGACCAGCCCGGCGCTCAGCAGCTCGCGCACGCGGGCATGGCCGTCCTGGTAGTAGCTGACGCCGCCCTTCTCGATGACGGCTGCCGCGGCGGCTTCCTCGGTGTCGGGATCGATGGGTGCATAGCGCACCGGCGTCGTCGCGCCTTCTTCGTCCATGGGCTTGAAGATGCGCGAGATGTAGAGCCGCTTGCCGCCGTTGCTGAAGAAGGCGCGCACGCCCTGCCAGAGGTGGTGGGTCAGCGGGCTGTCGGTATTGAAGACCAGCTCGTTGCCGTCGCCGTAGATCTCCTCGAACTCGCCGAGGCTGGTGATGATGTCCGGCGGCAGGTGTACCGGGCCGGTCCGGGCGGCGCCGATGAAACCGGTGGTCGTTGTCGACACCCCTTCGATCGACTTGGACCGGAACGAGGTCTCTTCCACGAACACGCCGGGTGCAAGGTATTCGGGCATGGAAGCTCTCCTAGGCAGAGATGAAGACGAAGGACGACGATCCGCTGCCGCGGATCACCAGTGGCGAACCGGCGACCAGCAGGGCCGGGGCGAGGGGTGTGGGTGGCGAGGCCGACAGGTCCTGCAGCAGCGACACGGGCGGCAGCGACTGCAGCGCGCACAGGTCGGGCGCGGCGGCTGCGGCGATGGCGGGCGACCAGAAGGCGCGCAGGCTCACCGGCCATTCGGCCAGCGGCGGCACGATGTGGGCCGGCGAGCCGCCCAGCGGCAGGTCGACCGGGGCCGGTAGCGCGCACAGCAGCAGCGCGCAGCCGCGCCGGTCGGCCAGGCCGCGGGCCAGCAGGCGGCCGTCGGCGGCCAGCCGCAGCTCCAGCCAGGCCCAGGCGGCGGGCTGCTCCGGATCGGAGGCCAGCCGCAGCTCGACACGCACCTCGCCGACGCCGGCGGGTACCGCGCGGGACGGGGTGCAGAACAGCGGGACATGGGGCTCGGCGGTGGGGTCGAGGGCGGGCGACTGGGCCAGGCAGGCGGGTTCGAACAGACCGGCATGCGGCAGGTCGGCCGGGACCGTCATCGGCAGGTAGCGGCCAAGGGCGTCTTCGACGGTCAGTTCGTAGCGGCGCGTCGTTGGCGGTGATGTGGGTGGCGCGGACATGCCGCGCAGGCGGTGGCAGGCGAAGGCGCCGTAGCCGTTGGCCGCCAGTTGCCGCGGCGCGCCGTGCGGCTGCTGCGGATCGCGCAGGCGCACCTTCAGCCCGTCGCTGACGACGCGGCCATCGAAGCCGTCGCGGAACATGACGCCCAGCACCGGCGTCAGCGCGTTCGTGTCGAAGCCCGGCCGCAGCTGACGAACGCTCATGCTGCAGGCTCCGCTTCGGTGCCGTAGAGCAGCTCGCGCCTCGTCACGAGGCCGGCGTCGCGCAGCGCCAGCTCGGACTCCAGCATCACCATGCGCGCGACATACATCACCGAGGTCTGCCAGCGCGTGCGGTACTTGTCCCACAAGCCCAGGTAGTCGGCCAGGCCGGGCGGGTCCAGCGACAGCTCGACCGTCTCCAGCGGGCCGAAGACGGCCAGCTCGCGGCGCGTCAGCGAGTGGTTGAGCTGGCTGGCGTCGAGCACCGCGTTGTCCTCGATGAAGCGCATCGCCCAGCCGAGCAGGCGCAGCTGGCGCTCGGCCTCGCCGGCCCAGGGCGTCAGCATGAAGTGCAGGTCCAGCGGCAGGGCGGGGCGCCGCAGCACGCCGTCGGCGCCGCGGCGCGGCGGCTGGTTGCGCGCGGCCGCCGCGGTGACGCGCCACAGCATCAGGGAGAAGCCCTCGTTGACGAGCTGGCTGCCGAAGTCGTGCGTCTGATAGAGCTGGAAGGACGGGTTGGACGTGAACTCGTCGCGCGGGCAGCGTTCCTCGATCAGGCGCAGCAGCGTCCTGGCGACGGCGGCGATGGCGAGGTGGCTGGCCATGCCTGCGGTCAGCCTTGTCGGCCGTAGGTCGGGTTCGTTGCCATCGGATCGGAGTTCTTCACCACGCCCTCGCTTTCCAGTTTGGCCAAGGCCAGCTCGACTTTCATCAGCGCCACCTCCCCATGGCGGGGCGCGAGCCACCAGCGCTGTATGCCCGCCGCCGTGTCTGCCGCCCGCGGGTGCTCGTCCAGGTAGCCGCGGATCCAGGCCGCGGTTTCATCCACGGTCGGGCCCAGGGGAGATGTGTTGCCCATCGCTGTGCCCCATGGCGCCATGCCATCCACCGCTGACAGCGCATCAAGCGTTCCCGTCCGAATAAACGTGGGGGGTGCCAGTGCAATCAAGGACTTGGCGCTGCCTCTCGGCCGGGGTGGGGCGGTTTGGCCCCAGCTGCGGTGGGGCGCGCGCGCAGCAGGTAGGGCGGTTCGGCCGTCCCCGATTCAGGTGAGGGGACATGCGCGGCGGCGGACCCCCGCG
>CAMLKW010000022.1 GCA_946480605.1 uncultured Roseateles sp.
GCGTGATGGCCTTCAGCCAGCTCTTGGGATTCACGGCCTGGAACAGCGCCGCCTGGGCAAAGCCCAGGCGCTCGGGCGCGCGGTCCTGCGCGGCGGGGCCGCCCGCCAGCTTCCAGGCCAGCACCAGCATGTACAGCGTGCCGGCCAGCTTCAGCGCCGCATGCAGCGCGGGCCAGGTGGTGAACAGCACCCCCAGACCCATGCAGGTCGCGAAGGTTTGCACCGCGCCGCCCGCATTGATGCCCAGGATGGCCGGCAGCGTGCGCCGGTAGCCGTGGTGGGCGCCACTGGCCACCAGCATCATGTTGTTGGGGCCCGGCGTGCCGGACATCAGTGCGCAGTAGCCGACCAGGGGCAGCAGTTCGTTCATGCCCGCATTGCAGCCGTGGCAGCACGGCCGGCCAAGGCACAACGCCGCGGCTGTACGAGCGCGCTGTATCAGCGCCGCGACCCGTACAAAGGCCGGGGCCCGGAAAGACGAAACCCGCAGGGCATGCCGCTGCGGGTTGTCTGTGCGGCGCCCCGGAGGGGGGCGCCTGGGGTCAGTCAGTTCAGGCGGTGGCGCCGAACTTGGAGGCGGACACGTCGCTCAGCTGGGCCACGATGGCCACGACCGAAAAAGTCAGCGTGATGATCAGCAGTTCCATTTCTTTTTCCTTTGCTTGTTGATTCGGGCTCTACTGTAAGGGTTAACACCAGGTGTTGCAAGGGTTTACCCTGGTGTTTTTTCACCAGTCGCTCTGTCGGGGTTGTGGCGCGGTGGTTTTCTATATGAATTCCGTATGGAATAAGCGGATAAAACGATATTTCAGAACTAGCTGACACTCCTAAGCTCCGGGCCGTTCCTGAACGATCCATGAGCCCATGCGAATCACCAAGCTGACGACCTACCGTGTGCCCCCGCGGTGGATGTTCCTGAAGATCGAGACCGACGAAGGCGTCGTCGGCTGGGGCGAGCCGGTCATCGAAGGCCGCGCGCGCACCGTCGAGGCGGCCGTGCACGAGCTGTCCGACTACCTGGTGGGCCAGGACCCGTCCCGCATCAACGACCTCTGGCAGGTCATGTACCGCGCCGGCTTTTACCGTGGCGGCCCCATCATGATGAGCGCCATTGCCGGCATCGACCAGGCGCTGTGGGACATCAAGGGCAAGGTCATGGGCCAGCCGGTGTACGAGCTGCTGGGCGGCCTGGTGCGCGACAAGATGAAGGTCTATTCCTGGGTCGGCGGCGACCGCCCGGCCGACGTCATCCGCGACATCAAGCGGCTGCGCGAAGGCGGCTTCGACACCTTCAAGATGAACGGCACCGAGGAGCTGGCCATCGTGGACAGCTCGCGCAAGGTGGACGAGGCCGTGGCCCGCATCGCCGAGATCCGCGCGGCCTTCGGCTCCGAGATCGAGTTCGGCATCGACTTCCACGGCCGCGTGGCCGCGCCCATGGCCAAGCCGCTGCTGAAGGCCCTCGAACCCTACCGCCCGCTGTTCGTCGAGGAGCCGGTGCTGGCCGAGCAGGCCGAGCAGTACCCGCGCCTGGCCGAGTACACCAGCATCCCGCTGGCGGCCGGCGAGCGCATGTTCTCGCGCTTCGACTTCAAGCGCGTGTTCCAGGCCGGCGGCATCTCCATCGTGCAGCCCGACCTGTCGCATGCCGGCGGCATCACCGAGTGCTTCAAGATCGCCGGCATGGCCGAGGCGCACGACGTGGCCTTCGCGCCGCACTGCCCGCTGGGCCCGGTGGCGCTGGCGTCCTGTCTGGCGGTGGACTTCGTGTCGCACAACGCCGTGCTGCAGGAGCAGAGCATGGGCATCCACTACAACAAGGGCGCCGAGCTGCTGGACTTCGTCAAGAACAAGGACGACTTCCGTATCGAGGACGGCTTCATCAACCCGCTGCGCAAGCCGGGCCTGGGCGTCGAGATCGACGAGGCCCGCGTCATCGAGGCCGCCAAGAACCCGCCCGACTGGCGCAACCCCGTCTGGCGCCACGCCGACGGCAGCGTCGCCGAATGGTGATGGCACGTCTGATCGCGCTGGACTGGGGCAGCACCCGGCTGCGCGCCTTCCTGCTGGGCGATGGCGGCGAGGTGCTGGCCACGCGCCAGTCCGACGACGGCGCCGCCACGCTGAAGGGTGCCGAGGCCTATGCCGCCGCGCTGGCTGCCCTGGTGGGCGACTGGCGTGCCCAGCAGCCCACGCTGAAGCTGCTGGCCTGCGGCATGGTCGGCAGCCAGTACGGCTGGCGCGAAGCGCCCTATGTGCGCTGCCCCGGCGGCGCCGCGGCGCTGGCCGCGCAGGCGCTGGCCGTGGACGAGGGCTTGAGCTTCATCCCCGGCCTGGTGGACGACGCGGCCCAGCCCGACGTCATGCGCGGCGAGGAGACGCAGATCGTCGGCGCGCTGGCGCTGCACCCCGGGCTGGCCGAGGACGCCGTTCTGGTGCTGCCCGGCACGCACTCGAAGTGGGCGCGCGTGAAGGGCGGACAGGTCACGGGCTTTGCGACCCACATGACCGGCGAGCTGTTCGCGCTGCTGCGCCAGCATTCGGTGCTGAACCGCCTGATGCCGGCCGACGGCAGCTCGCCCGCATCGCCCGAGGCCTTCCTGAAGGGCGTGGACGCCGCGCGCGAGGGCGGCTCGCTGAGTCACCAGCTGTTCGCCGTGCGCACGCTGGGATTGTTCAAGCAGCTCAGCGCCGAGCAGCTGCCCGACTACCTGTCCGGCCTGCTGATCGGCCACGAGATCGCCGCCGAGTTGAAGCAAGCCGCGCAGCGCGTCGCGCTGATCGGCGACCCCGCGCTGTGTGCCCGCTATGCGCAGGCGCTGCAGCACCTGGGCCAGCCCGCGCCGCTGCTGCTCGACAACACCGCACCGGCCGGCCTGTGGGCCCTGGCGCAAACGATGAAACTGATCTGACATGCTCGAAGCCGCCCTGCAACACCTGCCCCTCGTCGCCATCCTGCGCGGCGTCAAGCCCGAGGAGGTCGAGGGCATCGCCGATGCGCTGTACGCCGAGGGCTTCCGCGTCATCGAGGTGCCGCTGAACTCGCCCAACGCGCTGGACTCCATCGCCCGCGTCGCGCGCCGCATGCCGGCCGATGCGGTGGTGGGCGCCGGCACCGTGCTGAGCGTGCAGGCCGTGGCCGACGTGCAGGCCGCGGGCGGCAAGCTCATCGTCATGCCGCATGCCGACGTCGAGGTCATCCGCGCCGCCAAGGCGCGCGGCCTGTTCTGCGTGCCGGGTGCCGCCACGCCCACCGAGGCCTTCGCGGCCGTGCATGCCGGCGCCGACGCGGTCAAGCTGTTCCCGGCCGAGCTGGTCACGCCCACCATCGTGAAGGCCATGCGCGCCGTGTTGCCCAAGGAGCTGCGGCTGCTGCCGGTGGGCGGCATCACGCCCGACAACATGGCCCCCTACGTGAAGGCCGGCGCGGCCGGCTTCGGCCTGGGCTCGGCGCTGTACAGCCCGGGGCTGAGCGCGGCCGACGTGGGCCAGCGCGCCCGCGCCTTCGTGCAGGGCTGGCGCGCGCTCTGACCCTGACCTCACAAAACAACGACAGGAGACAAGCCATGAACCGCAAGCTCACGCTGGGCGCTGCGCTGCTGCTGGCCGCCCTGGGCCCGGCCGGCGCCGAGACGCTGCTCAAGCTCGACGCCCGCGCCGCCGTGCCCGCGCCGCAGACCGGCTATCTGAAGCTGGGCAGCGCCACTTCGCCCCAGGGCCAGACGCTGGCGGCCAACAGCCAGTACCTGCTGAAGGACGGCAAGCCCTGGCTGCCGGTCATGGGCGAGTACCACTTCACCCGCGCGCCGGCCTCGCAGTGGGACGCGCAGCTGCGGCTGATGAAGGCCTCGGGCCTGGACATCGTCGCGACCTATGTGTTCTGGAACCATCACCAGGAGCAGCCCGGCGCCTTCAACTGGCGCGGCAACCACGACCTGCGCCGCTTCGTGCAGCAGGCCCAGGCCGCCGGCCTGAAGGTGGTGGTGCGCCTGGGGCCCTGGTGCCACGGCGAGGCGCGCTACGGCGGCATCCCCGACTGGGTCGTGGACGCCATGCCCACGCGCGGCAACGACCCCGAGTACCTGGGCCATGTCGAGAAGCTCTACGCCGAGATCGGCCAGCAGATCAAGGGCCTGCTGTGGAAGGACGGCGGCCCGGTCGTCGGCGTGCAGCTGGAGAACGAATACAACCTGCGCGGCCCCGGCCAGGGCGAGGCCCACATCAGCGAGCTCAAGCGCCTGGCCATCAAGGCCGGCATGGACGTGCCCTTCTACACCGTCACCGGCTGGGACGGCGCGGTCTATCCGTCCGGCGAAGTGACCCCGGTGTTCGGCGGCTACCCCGACGAGCCCTGGTCGCGCAGCGCCAAGGAGCTGCCGCCCAAGGAGACCCACGCCTTCCGCTTCAACACCCGCGTCAGCGGCGACCTGGGCGCGCAGACCAAGGCCCACGGCGTCGGCACGGCCGAGTCGGACAAGGACAAGGTGCCCTTCTTCGGTGCCGAGTACGGCCCCGGCCTGCCGGCCATGTACCGCCGCCGCACGCTGGTGTCGCCGGACGACATCGCGTCCATGCTGCCGGTGCAGATCGGCTCCGGCGTGAACCTGCTGGGCTACTACATGTTCCACGGCGGCCGCAACCCGGTCGGCGCGGGCGGCACGGGCCTGGAGGAAAGCACGCTCAGCGGCGGCTACAACGACACGCCGCGCATCAACTACGACTTCCAGGCCCCGCTGGGCCCGGACGGCCAGCAGCGCGAGGTGCTGACCCGGCTGCGCCCTTATCACTACTTCCTGCGCGACCACGGCGCCCAGCTCGCCACGATGACCGTGCGCCAGCCCGAGCGCTCGCCCGCCAACCCGGGCGACCTGCAGACGCCGCGCTGGTCCGTGCGCAGCAACGGCGACAGCGGCTTCCTGTTCTTCAACAACCATGTGCGCCAGTACGCCATGCCCAGTCACGTGGGCGTGCGCTTCGAGATCGCGCTGCCTGGCGGCACCGTCACGCTGCCGAGCAAGCCGGTGGATCTGCCCAACGGTGCCTACTTCATCTGGCCCTTCAACCTGGACCTGGACGGCGTGAAGCTGCGCCATGCCACGGCCCAGCCGGTGGCACGGCTGGATGCCGGCGCGCAGGGCCTGGTGCACGTGTTCGCCGCCACGCCCGGCGTCGACGCCGAGTTCGCGCTGCCCGAGGGTCTGAAGACCTTCAAGCCCGATGCTGCCCAGCTGCAGCGCATCGGCGCCAGCAACGGCCGGCCGGTCAGCGTGATGCTGCTGTCGCCCGAGCAACTGGCGCAGCTGCAGATCCTGGACATCGCCGGCCAGCGCCGCCTGGTGTTCAGCGCGCAGCAGGCCTGGGTGGCCGACGGCAAGCTGCAGCTGCGCGGCCTGGCCACGCAGCCCTTGCAGGCGGCTGTCTTCCCGGCCCTGCCCAAGCCTGCGTCCGCCGGGCTGCAGGTGCGCCAGGACGGCTTGCTGCAGCGCCTCGTGCTGGCGGCCAGCGCCGCCGAGCCGGCGCTGCAGGCCCGCCAGACCCGCGCGGCCCGCACGGCGCCGCCCCTGCGCATCGGCGGTCATGCCAATGCGGCGGTTCAGCCCATTCCCGAGGCCTTCGCGGCGGCGGCCAGTTGGTCGCTGAAGCTGCCCGCGCAGTTGCCGGCCACCGAGGACGCGCTGCTGGAACTGGACATCGTCGGTGACATCGGCCGCGTGTTCGCCGGCACGACGATGCTGGATGACTGGTACTACAACGGCCAGCGCTGGCAGATCGGCCTGAAACAGTTCGCGCTGAAGCCGGGCGCCGAGTTGAAGCTCAGCGTGCTGCCGCTGCGCGCCGATGCGCCCATCTACATCGACGCGGCCCACCGCCCGACGTTCGCGCCAGGCCAGAGCCAGGTCGCCGAGCTGCGCGGCGTGCGGCTGCTGCCGATCCGACGCGCTGCCATCGCGCCATGACCCAGGCGCAGCTCGAACTGGCCCTGCCGCAGACCGCCCTGCTGGGTGAAGGCCTGCTGTGGCGCAACGGGCGCTGGTGGTGGACCGACATCCAGGGCGCCACGCTGAACGCCTGGCGTCCCGGCGAGGCCGAGGCGCTGTCCTGCAAGCTGCCGGACCGTGTGGGCAGCTTCGCGCACTGCCGCTCCGGCCGGGTGCTGCTGGGCCTGGCCAAGCGCATCGCGCTGGCCACGCTGGGCGATGACCTGGAACTGGGGCAGTTGCAGACGCTGGCGCCGGTGGACGCCGCCGAATCGCGCACCCGCGTCAACGACGGCCGCACCGACCGCCGCGGCTTCTTCGTGTTCGGCACGCTGAACGAGGCCAGGGAGAAGCGCGCCATCGGCAGCTTCTACCAGTACTCGCTGCAGCACGGCCTGCGGCGCCTGGCGCTGCCGGCGGTGGCCATCGCCAACAGCATCTGCTTCAGCCTGGACGGTCGCACGATGTACTTCTGCGATTCGCTGACCCGGCGCATCCAGCAGTGCGACTACGACGCCGACAGCGCCCAGGTCGACAACCTGCGCTTGTTCGCCCAGGTGGCCGACGATGCCGAGCCCGACGGCTCGGTCATCGACGCCGAGGGCTGTTTATGGAACGCGCAATGGGGCGCGGGCCGTGTGGCACGCTACGACCCGCAAGGGCTGCTGATGGCGAGCTACCTCGCCGCGGCCCCCCACACCAGCTGCCCCGCGCTGGGCGGCGAGGGCGGCGACCAGCTGATGGTCACCACCGCCCGCACGGACCTGAGCCGCGAGGCGCTGGCCGCGCAGCCGCTGTCCGGCAGCCTGTTCGGCCTGCGCCTGCCTCGGGCGCTGGCGGTTGAAGACACCCTGTTTGACGACTGAAGGAGACGACATGACGATGCAACGACGCACCATCCTGAGCCTGGCCCTGCTGGCCGCCCCGCTGGCCGCGAGGGCCGCCGACCCGGTCAAGATCGGCTTCCTCGTCAAGCAGGCCGAGGAGCCCTGGTTCCAGGACGAATGGAAGTTCGCTGAAGCAGCCGCCAAGGACAAGGGCTTCACGCTGGTCAAGATCGGCGTGCCCAACGGCGAGAAGACGCTGGCCGCCATCGACAACCTGGCCGCCCAGAAGGCGGTCGGCTTCGTCATCTGCGCGCCCGACGTGAAGCTGGGCGTGGCCATCAACCGCGCCGCCAAGCGCCACAAGCTCAAGGTCATGTCCGTGGACGACCAGCTCGTGGACGGCGCCGGCAAGCCCATCGCCGACATCCCGCACATGGGCATCTCGGGCTACGAGATCGGCAAGCAGGTCGGCCAGGGGCTGCTGGCTGAAATCAAGGCGCGCGGCTGGAAGCTGGACGAGGTCGGCGTGCTGCGCGTCGCCTATGACCAGCTGCCCACCGACCGCGACCGCACCATGGGTGCCGCCGACGCGCTGAAGGCGGGCGGCGTGCCGGCCGCCAACGTCGTTGACGCACCGCAGGCCAAGACCGACACCGAGAGCGCCTTCAACGCCGCCAACATCGCGTTCACGAAGAACGCCAAGTTCAAGAAGTGGGTGGCCTTCGGCCTCAACGACGAAGCCGCGCTGGGTGCCGTGCGTGCCGGCGAAGGCCGAGGCATCAAGGCCGACGCCATGCTGGCCATCGGCATCGGCGGCAGCCAGACCGCGCTGAACGAGTTCACCAAGCCCACGCCGACCGGCTTCTTCGGCACCGTGCTGATCAGCCCCAAGCGCCATGGCTACGAGACCGCCGTGCACGTCTTCGAATGGGCCACGCAGGGCAAGGCACCCCCGCCCGTCACGCTGACCAGCGGCATCTTGATGACCCGCGCCAACCAGGCCGAGATCCGCAAGCAAATGGGTTTGTGATGGCGTCTTTGCAGTTCGACAACATCAGCAAGGTCTTCCCCGGCGTCAAGGCGCTGAACGGGGTGAGCTTTGAAGCGCGGCCGGGCCAGGTCATGGGCCTGCTGGGCGAGAACGGCGCGGGCAAGAGCACGCTGCTGAAGATCCTGGGCGGCCAGTACAAGCCCGATGGCGGGCGCCTGCTCATCGATGACCAGGAGCGCCACTTCACGTCCGCCGGCGATGCCATCGCCGCCGGCGTGGCCATCATTCACCAGGAACTGCAGTACGTGGCCGAGCTGACCGTGGCCGAGAACGTGCTGCTGGGTCGGCTGCCCACGCGGCTGGGCTTCGTGGACCACAAGGCCGCGCGCCGGCTGGTGGCCGAGCAGCTGGCCGCCATCGGCGTGGACCTGGACCCGGCGGCGCGCCTGTCGGACCTGTCCATCGCGCAGCGCCAGATGGTGGAGATCTGCAAGGCCGTCATGCAGGACGCCAAGGTCATCGCCTTCGACGAGCCCACCAGCAGCCTGTCGCACCGCGAGACCGAGATCCTGTTCAAGCTGGTCAAGCGCCTGCGCGCGGAAGGCCGCACGCTGATCTACATCTCGCACCGGCTGGAGGAGCTGTACGAGCTGTGTGACGCCTGCACCATCTTCCGCGACGGCCGCAAGATCGTCACGCACGACGTGATGGCCGACGTGCCGCGCGACCGCCTCATCAGCGACATGGTGGGCCGCGAGGTGAAGGACATCTACGACTACCGCAGCCGCCCGCAAGGCCCGGTTCGGCTGGAGGCCCGTGGCCTGCGCAGCGACCGCCTGCCCGAGCCGCTGAGCTTCGCGATGCGCGGCGGCGAGGTGCTGGGCTTCTTCGGCCTGGTGGGTGCCGGCCGCAGCGAGCTGATGCGGCTGCTGTACGGCGCGGACCCGCGCCGCGGCGGCGAGGTGCTGCTGGACGGCCAGCCGGTGCGCGCCAGCGCGCCGGCCGACGCGATTGCCGCCGGCATCGTGCTGTGCCCCGAGGACCGCAAGGAGCAGGGCATCCTGGCGCATTCGTCGGTGGCCGAGAACATCAACATCAGTTGCCGCCGCCATGGCCTGGCCGGCGGCGTGTTCCTGCGCCACGGCCAGGAGCAGCAGCGCGCCGACGACTTCATCAAGAAGCTGCGCATCAAGACGCCCCACCGCGAGCAGGAGATCCGCCTGCTGTCGGGCGGCAACCAGCAGAAGGTCATCCTGGCGCGCTGGCTGGCCGAGCCGGGCCTGAAGGTGCTCATCCTCGACGAGCCCACCCGCGGCATCGACGTGGGTGCCAAGAACGAGATCTACAAGATCATCCACGACGTGGCAGCTTCGGGCTGCTGCGTCATCGTCATCTCCAGCGAACTGCCCGAGGTGCTGGGCATTGCCGACCGCCTCATCGTCATGCGTGACGGCCGCATCAGCGGCGAACTCGACCGCGCCGACGCCAGCGAGACCGCCGCGCTCGCGCTGGCCCTACCCGACGGGGCCCCTGCCGCCGTCCACTGATCATGAACACGACCACCCAAACGACTCCCACGTCGCCCCGCCCCGCCATGAACAACAAGTCCCGCGCCCTGCTCAAGGAGCACAGCATGACGCTGGGCTACCTGCTGCTGTTCGTCGTGCTGTCCCTCAGCGTCGAGAACTTCTTCTCCGGCGCCAACATCGTCGGCCTGCTGCTGTCGGTGGCGCAGATCGGCATGGTCGCCTGCACCATGATGCTGTGCCTGGCCTCGCGTGACTTCGACCTGTCCGTCGGTTCGACGATTGCCTTCGCCGGCGTGCTGGGCGCCATGGTGCTGGAGAGCACCGGCAGCGTGCCCGTCGCCATCGGCGCTGGTCTGCTGGCCGGCGCGCTGATCGGCGCCGGCAACGGCGTGCTGATCGCCTACCTGCGCGTCAACGCGCTGATCGCCACGCTGGCCACCATGCTGATGGTGCGCGGCCTGGCCTTCATCGCATCGCAGGGCCAGGCGGTGGGCATTGCCGACGAGAGCTTCTTCGCGTTCGGCGACACCGTCGTGCTGGGCCTGCCCCTGCCCATCTGGATGACGGTGGTGTGCTTCGTCATCTTCGGCGTGCTGCTCAACCACACGGTGTTCGGCCGCAACACGCTGGCCATCGGCGGCAACCCCGAGGCCGCGCGGCTGGCGGGCGTGCGCGTGGAGCGGCTGCGCGTGTGGATCTTCCTGCTGCAGGGCGTCGTCGCCGCGCTGGCCGGCCTGATCCTGTCGGCCCGCATCACCAGCGGCCAGCCCAACGCGGCCACCGGCTTCGAGCTGGACGTCATCTCCGCCTGCGTGCTCGGCGGCGTGTCGCTGGCCGGCGGCAAGGCGCGCATCTTCGGCGTCGTCATCGGCGTGCTCATCATGGGCACGGTCGAGAACGTCATGAACCTGCTCAACGTCGACGCGTTCTACCAGTACCTCGTTCGCGGGTTGATCCTGCTGGCGGCCGTGCTGCTGGACCAACTGAAGACCCGGGGCGAGCGCCGTGCTTGATCGCAGAACACTGCTGGCATCGTCGCTGGCAGTGACGCTGCCGGCCCGGGCCGCAACGCCGCTGCTGGCCGGCGGCGACATCTCCGCGCTGACCTGGATGGAGAAGGCCGGTGCGGTCTACAAGGACCGCGACGGCCAGCCCGGCGACTGCCTGGCCATCTTGAAGCGCTACGGCCACAACATCGCGCGCATCCGGCTGTATGACCGCACGGGCCCCGGTACCGGCAACGACGGCTGGTACTGGCCCGAGGGTTCCATGGACCTGCCCGACGTGCTGCTTCTGGCGCGCCGCGCCAAGGCCGCGGGCATGCAGATCCAGTTCAGCTTCCACTACAGCGACTTCTGGACCAACTCCAAGACCCAGGACCCGCCCACCGCCTGGCGTCGCGAACTGGCCAAACTGCCCGACAACACGGCCCGCTTCAAGCGCCTGGCGGTGCTGGTCGAGCAGCGCACGCGTGAGGTCATGCAGGCGCTGGTGGACCAGGGCACGGCGCCCGAATTCGTGTCGCTGGGCAACGAGATCGAGCACGGGATGATGTATCCCTATGGCAGCACCCAGGTCTGGCCCCTGCTGGGCGCGCTGCTGAAGGTGGGCTACGCCGCGGTCAAGGCCGTCAGCCCCAGCTCGCGCGTCGTGCTGCACCTGGACGACGGCGGCAACGAGGCCAAGTACATCGATTGGTTCGACAACGCCCGCAAGCAGGGCGTGAGGTGGGACGTCATCGGCCCGTCCTACTACCCGTTCTGGACGAAGAAGAACGTGGGCCAGTTGATGAGCTTCTGCGACACCATCTCGCGGCGCTACGACAGCGACATCCTGGTCATGGAAGCCGGCTTCAACTTCGCGCCCACCAAGCCCGACGGCTGGCCGGGCCAGTTGGAGCACAACGGCCCCTACCCGGCGAGCATGAGCAGCCCCGAGGGCCAGCGCGACTTCATGGCCGAGCTGCTGGCCGCCTGCCAGGCGCACCCGCGCGTGCTGGGCCTGCTGTACTGGGACCCCATCATGATCGCCAACCCCCGGGTCGGCTGGGCGCTGCGCGAAGGCACGGGCCAGCCCGGCCCCAACGTCGTCTCCAACACCACGCTGTTCGACTTCCAGGGCAAGGCGCTGCCGGTGCTGGACATCTGGAAGCGCTACACGCAATGACGACCGGATCGAGACTGCAAGGCAAGGTCGCGCTGGTGACCGGCGCGACGCAGGGCATTGGCAAGGCCGTGGCCCGGCTGTTCGTCGCCGAGGGCGCCAAGCTCATCGTCAACGACCTGCAGGCGACGCCGCAGAGCGAGGCGCTGCTGGCCGAACTGGGCGAGGCCAACGCGATGTTTGCCGCCGCCGACATCGCCGACGAGGCCGCGGTGAACGCCATGGCCGCCCGTGGGGCCGAACGTTTCGGCCCCATCAACGTGCTGGTCAACAACGCCGGCATGAACGTGTTCAGCGAGCCGCTGGCCATGACCGCGGCACAGTGGCAGCGCTGCTTCGCCGTGGACCTGGAGGGCGCCATGCACTGCTGCCGCGCCGTGCTGCCCGGCATGCTGGCGGCGGGTGGCGGCAGCATCGTCAACATCGCGTCGGTGCATGGCCACCGCGTCATCCCGGATTCCTTCCCCTATCCAGTGGCCAAGCATGCGCTGATCGGCATGACCAAGGCGCTGGCCATCCAGTACGCGGCCCGCAACGTGCGCGTCAACTCGATCTCGCCCGGGCTCATCCTGTCCGAGCGCGTGGTCGAATGGCTGGAGAGCCTGCCCCCCGAGGACGCGCAGCGCCAGGTGGACCTGTTGCCACCGAAGCGCATCGGCGAGCCCATCGAGGTGGCCTACACCGCGCTGTTCCTCGCCAGCGACGAGGCGCGTTTCATCAACGCGGCCGACATCCTCATCGATGGCGGCCGCTCGCAGCTCTATCACGAATGACCGACCCCCGTTCGGACCGCTTCGTCCGCTCCCACCTGAAGACCCGCCAGTTGGTGCTGCTGGTGGAGCTGGGGCGGCACGGTTCGATCCTGCATGCAGCGCAGGCCGCCAACCTGACGCAGCCGGCCGCCTCCAAGCTGCTGGCCGACCTGGAGCATGCGCTGGGCGTGAAGCTGTTCGAGCGCCTGCCGCGCGGCGTGGCGCCGACCTGGTATGGCGAGGTCATGATCCGCCGCGCCGGCGCCGCGCTGGCCGAGCTGGATGCCGGACACCAGGAGGTCATGGAGCTGCTGTCGGGCCTGTCCGGCCGCGTGTCGGTCGGCTCGGTGCTGACGCCGTCCGTCACGCTGCTGCCCGGCGCCGTCATCACCCTGAAGGCGCGCCAGCCGCGCGTGCACGTGGCCATCACCGTGGACACCAGCAAGCTGCTGACCCATCAATTGCAGAGCGGTGAGCTGGACCTCGTCATCGGCCGCGTGCTGGACAGCGAGTCCGCCGCGCAGCTGAGCTTCGAGCCGCTGACCGACGAGCCGCACAGCCTCATCGTGCGCGCCGGCCATCCGCTGGCCGGCCGCAGCGACCTGCGCCTGCAGGAGCTGTCCCACCAGGCCTGGATCCTGCCGCCCGGCGGCAGCATCCTGCGCGACCGCCTGACATCGCTGTTCCTCACCGCCGGGCTGGACCAGCCGCAGCAGGCCGTCGAGACGCTGTCGCTGCCGGTCATCACGCGGCTGCTGGCGCAGTCCGACATGGTGGTCGCGCTGCCCGAGGAGCTGGTCAAGGGTTACCTGGAGACCGGCCAGCTGACGGTGCTGGACATCGACCTGGGCCTGCGCATGGACGCCTACGGCATCGTCACGCGCCGCGGCCACCAGCTGTCGCCGGGCGCCGAGCTGATGCTGACCTGCCTGCGCGAGGAGGCCCAGCGGCGGGGCGTCGGCCGTGGCTGACCTCCGCCGCCGGGGTCACTGCGCCAGCTCGGCCGCCAGCAGTTGCAGCATCCGCATCGCCAGCAGCGTCGGTGCGGCGGCAGACTCAGGGAGAACTCGGCGCACGCGCGCGAACTGCTGATGCACCCGGCCGACGTGGCCGACTGGCCGGGCCGCGTGCGCGCGGCAGCCGCTGCAACGGAGGCCGTGCGCGCCGCGGCGCGCAACGGCGCGGCCATCCGGCTGGACGCCGGACCGGACGGCCGCGGGCTGCTGGTGACGGTGAGCTTCGGCTGATCGCGGCGTCCCGTCCTACGTGGCGCTGCGTCGCACGCCCACGGCCGCCCCCTTGCCGGGGGACCACAGTGCGGCATGAGCAAGCCGCCGGAGTAGCGCCATGTCCGAAGCCGATTGCACGACCCGAGCCCAGCCACGGGCGACGCGGGCGGCCGATGTGCTGGTGTGCGTCATCGGCACGGCCGAGGCCATGCTGCGCCATGCCGACGACCTGCAGGTCTTGTGCTCCGGCGAGGTCAGCCTGATGCACTGGCGGCTGGACGACGATTTCGGCGAGCCTCCGCCCGCCGCCGACTGGGCCGACGGCCTGGTGGTGCTGAACTCCGACGTGTGGGCCGCACCCACCGGCTGTGCGCGCCTGCAGGCGCTGCTGAGGATGGCCTGGCGCTGCGGCCGCTCGCTGGCCTTGTGCGGTGATGGGGTCAACACGCTGGGCGCGCTGGGCTTCCCGCCCGACGTGCCGGCCGAGGCCGAAGGCCTGTTCCTGTGCCCCGGGGGACCGTGCCGCGAGACGCTGGCCGAGTTCCTGGATGCGGTACACGAACAACCGCACAAGCGTCGCTGATCGCGCCGGCCGCTGCGGCGCGTGCCTGTCGGCCGGGTCCGACAGGCGATCGGCACCCCGGCTGAAACGGCAGTCGAGCGCGCTCGGCCACAGTGGAGCCACCGGCCCAACCGGCCCGATCCCGAAAGGAAGGAAGCCCGATGAAACCCCTGTCCACCACCCCCCGAGGCCTGTCCCTGTTGTCCGCCGTGGCACTGGCCGCCGCGCTGACCGCCTGCAGCAAGCAGGAAGACGACTTGACGGCCGGCCAGCGTCTGGACGGCGCCATCGCCGAAACCAAGCGCGCCGCCGACGAGACCCGCCAGGACGCCAGGGAGGCGGTCGCCAGCGCCGAGGCCTCGGCCGCCCGCGCGGCGGAACAGGCCTCGCAGGCCACCACCGACCTGGGCATCACCGCCAAGGTCAACGCCGCGCTGGTGGCGGACGACAAGCTGAAGGCCACGCAGATCAATGTCGACACCCGCGAAGGCATGGTGACGCTGACCGGCAAGGCACCCGACGCCCAGTCGCGCGAGCGCGCCACGATGCTGGCATCCGCCGTGGGCGGCGTGAAGCACGTCAACAACCAGTTGGTGGTCAGCAGCTGACCCGCGACGCCTGATCGACGGGGCGCCCCTTCGCGGGGCGCCTTTTTGTACTGGGCGATACCCCGACCGTTCGGTCGGAGATTCGCCGATACCATGGGCTCTCATTCGTTGCTGAGCCGCCATGGACCTCACGATTGCCGCCATCCTGGGCCTCGATGGCCTGACCAACGGGGCCATCTACGCCCTCGTCGCGCTGGCCCTGGTGCTGGTGTTCTCGGTCACCCGCATCGTCTTCATCCCGCAGGGCGAGTTCGTCGCCTTCGGCGCGCTGACGCTGGCGGCGCTGCAACTGGGCAAGGTGCCGGGCACGGTGTGGCTGCTGGTGATGCTGGCGGTGGCCGGGTCGGTGCTGGACACGGTGCAGGCCATCCGCGAGCGCTGGGCGTTCGCACGCTTCGCGCGGCGGCAGTTCGGTGCGGTCATCGTGCCGCTGCTGATCGCCTGGGTCACGCGTTGGCTGGCGCCGCAGCAGCCGCCGCTGCTGGTGCAGGTGCTGGTGACGCTGGCCCTCGTCACGGCCATGGGCCCGCTGCTGTACCGCGTGGCCTACCGCGCGCTGTCGGGCGCCAGCGTGCTGACCCTGCTCATCGTCTCCGTCGGCGTGCACTTCGCGCTGACCGGAGTCGGCCTGGTGTTCTTCGGCGCCGAGGGCTGGCGCACGCCGGCCTTCTGGGACGCCCGCTTCGATGCCGGGCCGCTGAGCTTCACGGGGCAGACGCTGATCATCTTCGGCGCCTCCATCGCGCTGATCGCCGCGCTGTTCCTGTTCTTCGAGCGCACGCTGACGGGCAAGGCGCTGCGCGCCACGTCGGTGAACCGCACCGGCGCGCGGCTGATGGGCATCTCGGGCGACGCGGCCGGGTCCTTGAGCTTCACGATGGCGGCCTTCATCGGCGCGCTGTCGGGGCTGCTGATCTCGCCGTCCACCACCATCTATTACGACACCGGCTTCCTGATCGGCCTGAAGGGCTTCGTCGCCGCGGTGTTCGGGGGGCTGGCCAGCTTCCCGATGGCACTGGCCGGCGCCATCGGCGTGGGCCTGATCGAGAGCTTCGGCTCCTTCTGGGCCAGCGCGTTCAAGGAGGTCATCGTGTTCACGGTGATCCTGCCCATCCTGCTGTGGCGGTCCTTCGTGGACCCGCACCACGAAGAACATTGAAGACGATGAAGCGTTCCCATCTTGCGGCTGTCGCCGCCGTCGTGGTCCTGCTGCTGCCGTTGGTGCCGGTGCCGGATTTCTGGATCACGCAGCTGAACTACATCGGGCTGTTCTCGCTGGTGGTGCTGGGCCTGGTGCTGCTGACCGGCGTGGGCGGGCTCACGTCCTTCGGCCAGGCCGCGTTCGCCGGCGTGGGCGCCTATGCCACCGGCTACCTGTCGGTCGTGCTGGGCCTGTCGCCGTGGCTGGGGCTGGTGGCGGGGCTGGGCGCCACGCTGGTGCTGGCGCTGCTGATCGGCGTGCTGACGCTGCGCATGTCGGGCCACTACCTGCCGCTCGCCACCATCTGCTGGTGCCTGGCGCTGTACTACCTGATAGGCAACCTGGAGCCGCTGGGCAAGTACGACGGGCTGTTGGGCCTGCCGGCTGTTCAACTGGGCGAGTTCAGCTTCCAGAGCGAGCGCCGCATCTACTGGCTGATCTGGGGCGCCGCGCTGCTGGCGGCGGTGGGCGTCACTCGGCTGCTGGACTCGCGGCCGGGGCGCATCATGCGGGCGCTGAACACCAACCGCGGCGGCGGCGCCACCATGCCCGAGGCGATGGGCGCCAGCACCTTCCGCTACAAGCTGACGATGTTCGTCATCGCGGCGCTGCTGGCGGCGGTGTCGGGCTGGCTGTACGCGCACATGCAGCGCAGCGTGAACCCATCGCCTTTCGGCATCAAGTTCGGCATCGAGTACCTGTTCATGGCCGTGGTGGGCGGCATCGGCACCGTGGGCGGCGCGTTCACCGGCGCGGCGCTGGTGAAGCTGGCGGAAGACCAGCTGAAGGTCTGGCTGCCGATGCTGTTCGGCGGCTCGGGCAACTACGAGATCATCGTGTTCGGCATCGTGCTGGTGCTGGTGCTGCGCTTTGCGCCGGACGGGCTGTGGCCCTTGATCGCGCGCTGGCTGCCGGCGCGCGCCGCCAGGCCGGTGGACGAAGGCGCGCCGGCGCTGAGCGCACGCAGCCACCCGCAGCGCGGCGCGCCGCTGCTGGACGTGCGCCAGATCCGCAAGCAGTTCGGTGGGCTGGTGGCCGTCAACGACATCAGCTTCAGGATCCGCGCGGGCGACATCGTGGGCCTGATCGGCCCCAACGGCGCGGGCAAGAGCACCACCTTCAATCTCGTTTCCGGCGTGCTGCCGCTGACGGCAGGCGAGGTGGAACTGCTGGGGCAGCGCGTGGATGGCCGCCAGAGCCGCGACATCGCGCGCGCAGGCCTCTCCCGCACCTTCCAGCACGTGAAGCTGGTGCCCGACATGACGGTGCTGGAGAACGTCGCGCTGGGCTGCTACCTGCGCACCAAGAGCGGCACGCTGGCCGCCATGCTGGGCCTGGACCGCGCCGAAGAGGCGCAGGCGCGCGCCGAGGCCATGCGCCAGTTGCGCCGCATCGGCCTGGCCGAGCAGGCGCACGAGCTGGCGGGCAACCTCGCGCTGGGGCCGCAGCGGCTGGTGGAGATCGCCCGCGCGCTGGCCAGCGACCCGTCGCTGCTGCTGCTGGACGAACCCGCCGCCGGCCTGCGCCACAAGGAAAAGGAAGCGCTCGCCGATGTGCTGAAGCAGCTCAAGGCCGAGGGCCTGTCGCTGCTGCTGGTGGAGCACGACATGGACTTCGTCATGAAGCTGACCGACCGCATCGTCGTCATGGAGTTCGGCCGCTGGCTGATGGAAGGCACGCCGGCCGAGGTGCAGGCCAGCCCGGCCGTGCGCGCCGCCTACCTGGGAGCGGACGAATGAGCGCACTGCTGGAAGTGACCGACCTGCACGCCGGCTACGGCCGCGCCGAGGTGCTGCACGGCTTGAGCTTCACGGCGGCCGAGAAGAGCGTCGTCACCGTCATCGGGCCCAACGGCGCGGGCAAGTCCACGCTGCTGGGTGCGTTGATGGGCCTGATCCCGTCGCGCAGCGCGGCGCTGCGGTTTGCTGGTCAGGACATCGCGCCGCTGACGCTGGAAGAGCGCGTGCTCGCAGGACTCGCGCTGGTGCCCGAGAAGCGTGAGTTGTTCGGCACGATGACGGTCGAGGACAACCTGCTGCTGGGCGGCTGGCGCCCCAGGAAGCTGGGCGACAAGCGCTGGCGCGACGGGCTGGAGAGCGTCTACACGCGCTTTCCGCGCCTGAAGGAGCGCCGCGCCCAGGCGGCCGGCACGCTGTCCGGTGGCGAACGCCAGATGCTGGCGCTGGGCCGCGCGCTGATGGGAAGCCCCAAGCTGCTGATGCTGGACGAGCCCAGCCTGGGCCTGGCCCCGCTGATCGTGCGCGAGATCTTCGCCATCGTGGACGACCTGCGCAGCAGTGGCGTCAGCATCCTGCTGGTGGAGCAGAACGCCCGCGCCGCGCTGCGCGTGGCGGACCACGGGCATGTGCTGGAGACCGGCGAGTTCGGGCTCAGCGGGCCGGCGGACCAGTTGGCGGCCGATCCCCGCGTCATCGAGACCTATCTCGGCGCGGGGCACAAGGGCTAGCGGCGCCTCAGAAGCGCTGCTCGCGCAGATAGCCGTCCGCGGTCAGCGCGGCCGGGTTGCCGTCGGCCGAATGGGTGCCGGGGCCGTTCTCCATGCCGCCCATCAGCCAGCTGCCGTCCGCGCGCAGCGCGAGCGAGCGCAGCTGGTTGTGCCGCAGCCCCGGCGTCAGGGTCAGCCGCTGCTGGAGCTGGCCGTCCGCCGACAGCAGCGCCAGCAGCGGCTTGGCCTCCTCCGAGACGCTGAGGCCGGTCGGGTTCTGCGTGTAGCCGGTGCTGCCGGCCACCAGCAACCGGCCGTCGGGGTGCCGGGCGATGTCGAAGATCACGTCACCCGCGTCCAGGTCCAGCAGCCTGGGGCTGGTGGGTGCTGTGGCGCCGGCCGGCACCAGCGCCAGGAAGGCGTCCCAGCCGTCCGCCGTCTGCTGCAGGCGCACCCGGCCGGCCACGGCCACCTGGGTGCCGACCCAGCGCAGCGCATGCAGCTCGCTGCGCTGCGGCGTGGGAATCACGGCGCTGCCCAGCCGCTGGCCGGTGGCGCTGAACTGGCTCAGCAGCGCGCCGTGGGTGATGCCGGTATCCAGCGGCTCGCCGAAGTGCTGCCGGTGGCCGGGGATCAGCTCGGTGTCGTCCACGCTGACGGCGACGGCGATGCGGCCCTGGGCGTCGGCGTCCAGCGCCAGCCGCCATTGCTGGTCCAGCGCCTTGAAGGGGTCGAAGCTGCCCGACATGAGGAAGCGCGGCTCGATGACCACGCCCGGCTCGACCAGGCTGCGCCACTGCTTGGCGAAGCCGCCCGCCGCCGTGTAGCCCAGGCGGTGCAGCAGCACGGCCTGGCGCCCGGAGCGGAACGCCAGCGCGACGTCCTCGCCCAGCGCCGCCAGGCGCGCCGCGTCGCGGGTGTTGGCGGGCACCAGCGAGAGGTGGTCGGGCGCCGAGCCGGCATCGCCGACGAAGGGATCGGTGGCGACCAGCGGGTCGGTGAACTCCTGCTCGCGCTGCAACTGGCCGGCGGCCGACAGGCGCAGCAGGCGCAAGGCCCGGCCGGTGCCCAGCAGCACGCTGATCTCGCCGGAGGGATGCAGCGCGAAGTCCAGCAGCGACCAGCCCTCCGGCGGCTGGTAGTCGGTGCCGCGGCTGCGACCGTCGGGCTGCGAGACCAGCAGGCGCCGGTCGGGCATGGTGGGGATCTCGGGACGGCGTGCCACCTCGGCCAGTGCCACCCAGGCCGCACCCTGGCTGCGCAGCTTCATGACGGCGATGCCCGGCGTCGCCAGCTGCAGCGGTGCCGGCGGCTCGCCGCCCGGGGGGCCGCCGCCACCACCGCCGCCACCGCAGGCCATCAGCAGCGCCAGCAGCGCGCCGGCCGCGCTCCACTGCGCGGACATCCTTGCATTCATTGACCCGTACTCCGTCGCCGCCCAGTTGCGGCGGTGCGGGCATGCTAGGTCGGGCCAGGCCGGATGGCGAAAGTCCTGGGTGAACGCTAACCGAGCCAGCAGGCGGTGGCGCCGGACGTGCCAGTCACTGCGTGGTGTAGCCGCCGTCCACCGCCAGCGACTGCCCCGTCAGGTAGCGCGCCTTGTCGCTCGCCAGGAAGACGATGGTCTGCGCGATCTCGTCCACCGTGCCGGCGCGGCGCGCTGGCAGGCCGGCGATGACGGCCTTCTTGAGGTCGCTGTCCTTGCCCAGGAAGCGGTTCAGCATGTCGGTCTCGATGGGGCCGGGCGCCACGGCGTTGACGCGCACGCCGCCCGCAGCACCCTCCAGCGCGGCGCTCTTGGTCAGGCCTTCCACCGCGTGCTTGCTGGCCGCATAGACCGCGCCGCCGGCAAAGCCGACCAGCCCGGCCACCGACGACAGGTTGACGATGGCGCCGCTGCCCTGCGCCAGCATCACGCGCATCTGGTGCTTCAGCGAGAACAGCATGCCGCGCACATTGGTGTCGAAGATGGCGTCGTAGTTGTCGGCGCCCTGCTCGGTCAGCGGGCCGGGCTGGCCTTCGGTGCCGGCGTTGTTGACGGCCACGTCCAGCCGGCCGAAGCGCTCGACGGTCTGCTCGACGAGGGAGCGCACCTCGGCCTCGTGGCGCACGTCGGCGCGCATGTAGGCGGCGTGCACGCCCAGGCCTTGCAGTTCGGTGGCCAGCGCCTGGCCTTCGGTGTCGCGGCGACCGCTGACGACGACGGTGGCCCCCTCCCTGGCGAAGGCGAGGGCGGTGGCGCGGCCGATGCCGGTGAGGGCGCCGGTGATGAGGACGATGGATGGGGTCATGAAAAAGCTCCGAGAGAGAAAGACAAGACGGCGCGACTGTCATTCAGTGCTGTTCAAGCCGGAAGCCGGCGCCCACGCCTAACATCCATTCCAATCAGGAATGGAGACCCCGGATGGATCGCTTGCAGGCCATGCAGACGCTGGTGCGCGTCGTGGAGATGGGCAGTTTTTCTGCCGCGGCGCGCGAGCTGGGCAGCACGCAGAGCGCGGTCAGCAAGCAGGTGGCGTCGCTGGAGCGGCAACTGGGCGCCGAGCTGCTGGTCCGCAGCACCCGCGTGCTGAAGCTGACCGATGCCGGCGCCCGCTACGTGGACCAGGCGCGCCGGCTGGTGGCCGAGGTGGCCGAGGCCGAGAGCGAGCTGCGCGAGGGCGAACACCGGCTGCAGGGCGTGCTGCGCGTGGCCTGTTCGGTGTGCTTCGGCCGGCTGAAGCTGATGCCGCTGGTGCAGGACTTCCTGGCTCAGCACCCGGGCCTGACGCTGGACCTGCGGCTGAATGATGGGTTCATCGACCTCATCGAGCAGGGCATCGACCTGTCGGTGCGCATCGGCGAGTTGCCGGATTCCAGCCTGGTGTCGCGGCGTATCGCGACGATGCGGCGCGGCATCTACGCGTCACGCCTTTATGTCGAGAGGCACGGTGCACCGGTCGAGCCAGCCGACCTGGCGGCGCACAACTGCCTGGTCTACAGCGAGCTGCAGACGCGCGACACCTGGACGCTGCAACCCGAGGACGGCCGCGGCGCGCCGGTGTCGGTGCAGGTGGGCGGCAACCTGCAGACCAACAGCGGCGAGGCCATCCGCGAGGCCGTGGCGGCGGGCATGGGCCTGTCGTTCGCGCCGGACTGGCTGTTCGAGCGCGAGGTGGCAGAGGGCAGCATCGTGCGCGTGCTGCCCGGCTGGGCCAGCCCGGCCGTGCCCATCCAACTCGTCAGCCCGCCGCAGCGGCGGGCGTCGGCCAAGGTGCGGAGCTTCGGCGACCACCTGGCCGCCGGCCTGGGCGCAGACCGCGACGTGAACCGGCGCTAGGTGCCGACGCGGCCCCTGTTCAGCCTCGGAAAGAAGAATTTGCAGCGCGCGCAAGAGCCGGAGTTCCTGTCGCGCCCTCTTGTCGGCCCGGTCATGTCGCTCCGGACGGCATGGCCGCATGACTTGGCGGCGGTGTGCTTGGTCGGGCGTGGCAGAGCAGGTGTAGGCAGGTCTCTCTAGTGCGGCGGGGGAACCCGGCCGCACTGGCGGTTACCCAGTGAAAGTCCGCCCGGTGCAGCGTTGCGCCGGACCTGGCCTTCAGTCCAACACCTGCCCGCGTGCTGAAACCGACCCTGCTGCCCGTCGCCGCTGCATTGGCGATGCCCGACTCGCCCCGCCTGGATGCCTTCATCGGCGCGGCGGCCGCGGGGCGCCTGCTGTGGGTCCAGCCGGTGCAAGGCCATCTGGAGGTGTGCGGCGGGGTCACGCCCGACGGCTCGGCCACAGACCAGGTCGGCCGGCTGTTCGTGCTGGCGCTGCGCGAGCGCTACGGCGAAGCCGCCAGCGCCATCGCCGAGCGCGAGTGGCGGCTCAGCACCCGGCCGCGGCGGCTGTTGCCCGCGCGTACCGTGCGCCGTGCGGTGGCCTGTGCGGAGTCGGCGCTGAGCCTGCTGCAGGCGCAGTCGCACCTGCTGCAGTTCGAGTTCTCGGCGCTGCTGCTGGGCTGGCGTTTCCGCCGGGTCGCCGAGTCGCTGGGCCTGGATGTCGCCGGCCTCGGCATCGAGCGGCGGCGCGCGCTGGACCATGCCCTGGAGACCGAGTTCCGGGCCACGCCGGCCGACCCCGACACGGTCGCGCAACGGCTGCGCGTGCTGCTGACGACCGCCGTGCATTGAGGCCTGTGAACCAGTTCACGGCCTTGGGGGTTAACCCACGCCCGCGAATGCGGGGTGGGGCGGGACAGTCATGTCGCGGATGTCATGGCGACGGCGTCTGATCTCACAGGGCGGCCCGTTGGCCGCATCAATGCCCGGAGCCCGCGATGCAGCCGCAGTGCCTTCAGACCCGCCACCCCGTCGTTGCCGATCCGAACATCATCTTCTCGGAGCTGTTCGGCGAACACCGCGACCGCCTCTACCGCTTCGTGCTGCGCCACATCGGTGACAGCACCGAGGCGGAGGAGCTGGCGCAGCAGGCCTTCGTCGAGGCCGCGCGCACCTTCGAGCAGTTCCGCGGCGAGTCGCAGCTGTCGACCTGGCTGTACGGCATCGCGATGAACCTGGTGCGCAACCACCTGGCGCGTGCGCCGTCGCGGCTGTACCGCTTCGAGGACGAGAGTGCGCTGGACGGCACACCCTGCAACCAGGCTGACCCCGAGCAGCAATGCCATCTGAACCAGCTGATGCTGCTGCTGCAGAACGAGCTGGACGGCCTGATGCCGGAGATGCGTGAGGTGCTGCTGCTGGTGGCCATGGACGACATGAGCTACGAGGACGCTGCATCGCTGCTGTCCGTGCCCATCGGCACCGTGCGCAGCCGCGTGTCGCGCGCGCGCTCCCACCTGCGCACGCGCTTGCAGGCCCGCGGCGCCCACCTGCCTTTCTGACCCGCGTCTTTTCGGCTGCGACATCACCACGACTCAGGGTTGTGGCGGGCTGCGCCGAGGGTGTGTGGCCGACACAATCCGGCCCGCAACCGAAAGCGCTTTCATGGTCTCTTGCATCCGCTTGCTGGCGGCCGGCCTCGTGCTGGCCTGTTCAAGCCTCGCCGCCGCGCCGATAGGCGGGCCGCACGCCGACCCGCAGGGCCGTACCGCCGTCCTTGTCGGCCAGACGCGCGACGGCATCCACGACTACGTGCTGGGCAGCCGCATGCCGCTGCCCTGGGGGCTGACGATGTATGTCGCGCCCACGCTGGACTCTGCCGGCTTCACGCGGGCCGACGGCCGCCGCAGCGAGAACGCGGCCTGGTATGCCAGCGGCTTCGGCCCGCAGGACCTGGGCTTCCTCACCGCCACGCCGGAACTGGCCGGCAGCGCCATCGCGGTCGGGTTGTGGATGGGCGGCCAGATGGACGTGGACATCGCCACCGGCAGCAACCGCAGTGGCAGCAACGAAGGCGGCCGGCTGTGGGCCAACCTGCAACGCATGGTCAGCGACCTCAAGGCCACTGGCCGGCCGGTGCTGCTGCGCATCGGCTACGAGGCCGAGGGGCCCTGGAACGGCTACTGGCCGTCGGCCTACCAGACCGTTTGGTCCCGGCTGCGCGCCGAGATCCGTGCGCAGCAGGCCGACAACATCGCCACCGTCTGGCAACTGGCCGCGCTCTGCCCCGCCAGCGATGCCTGGAACGCCAGCATCGAGCTGGGCCGGCTCATCGCGGCCAAGCCGCTGGCGCTGGACGGCACGGCGCGCGGCACGGTGCAGAACATCGACATGCGCGACCCCGGGGCGGTGCTGGATGCCTGGTACCCGGGCGATGCCGCGGACTGGACCGGCGTCTCCGTCTTCGCCCCCCAGGACTGCCACGACGGCTACGGCACGCTGCAGACCGTCGTCGACTACCTGAAGTCCAAGGGCAAGCCCATCCTTGTCGCCGAGGCCGCAGCGCGCGGCTACGACTACGACGTTGCGACCGGGTTCTACGTCTACCGCCAGACCGGCAAGCCGGTGCGCGAAGGGCTTGCGCCTGAGCAGGTCTGGCGCGAGTGGTACCAGCCCTTCCTTGCCTTCGTGCGCGCCAATCGCGACAGCATCCGGGCCGTGGCCATGATCAGCGATGACTGGCAGCGCTACACGCACTGGCAATGCCGCGTCGACGGGCGAGGCGCCAAGCTGCAGGGCTGCACCGAAGGCAACTGGGGCGACACCCGGCTGGACGTGAGCCCCCGGTTGCGTGCGCTGTGGCGGGCCGAACTGAGCGACGACGGCAGATACCTGCGCGACGACCCACCGGGCTCGGCGAAGGCACCCTGAGCACTCTAGAGCGGAAAGTTTGCGAGCAAGTCCAAAAGCCGTGTATACTGCTAGCTTCAGTCGCGGGGTGGAGCAGTCTGGTAGCTCGTTGGGCTCATAACCCAAAGGTCGTCGGTTCAAATCCGGCCCCCGCAACCAAGAAATACAAGTCCTGTGAAGGACTTTGCAAAGCCCGCCGAGTGCGGGCTTTGTCGTTTTCGGAACTCGCGCGTCGGGCTGGGCGCCAGGTCGACCTGAGCGGTGCAATTGCTCAAATCGTTGAGCACCCCGTCGCTGGCCGGTGAACGATATTCGTCGTCCGTTCCCGGTCTGAAAGACGCGCGCCGATGAAATCCTCCTGGTCCCTGTCCCGTCTTGCGGTCTCAGGGCTTGCGGGCCTGTTGCTCGGCGCCGCAGCCCAGGCCGCCGATGCGCCTCGCACCCAGACGCTGATGCTCAGTGGCACCGGCCCGGGCGATGCCGTGGCCTGGGACTTCAGCATCGATGGTGGCCGGCGCGCCGGCGAGAAGGCGCGCATTCCGGTGCCGTCCAACTGGCAGCAGCAGGGCTTTGGCCACTACCAGTACGGCTATGACAAGGGGCCGCGCGCGTCGGACACGGGCACCTACCGACACCGATTCGCGGTGCCTGCCGACTGGAAGGGGCGCTCGGTCCGCCTCGTCTTCGAGGCGGCCATGACCGACACCACGGTCAAGGTCAACGGCAAGCCGGCCGGGCCCATCCACCAGGGCGGTTTCAACCGCTTCAGCCACGACGTCACGCAACTGCTCAAGGCGGGCGAGGACAACGAGATCGAGGTGCAGGTCAGCGAGGCCTCGGCCGCGACGGCCACCGACATCGCCGAACGACACGGTGACTACTGGGTGTTCGGCGGCATCTACCGTCCCGTCTGGCTGGAGGCGTCCCCGCCCGAATCCGTCGCGCATGTGGCCATTGCCGCCCAGGCCTCGGGCGAGTTGAAGGCGCAGGTCGAACTGCGCGCGCCGCGCACGGTCACGCGCGTGGTCGGCCAGGTCAGGACGCTGGAGGGCGCCGCCGTCGGCAGGCCGCTCACGACCGCCATCCCTGCGGGTGGTGTCGGCGTGGTGCAGATCGCCGGCCGCATCGACCGGCCGCGGCTGTGGTCGGCCGAGACGCCGCACCTCTATTGGCTCGACCTCACGCTGTACGCGGGCGACGTGGCTGTGCACCAGACCCGCGAGCGCTTCGGCTTCCGGACCTTCGAGGTGCGCGAGGGCCAGGGCCTGTACCTGAACGGCCAGCGCATCATGCTCAAGGGCATCAACCGTCACAGCTTCCGCCCCGAGACGGGCCGGGCGGTGTCGCGCACCCAGGCCTATGAGGACGCGCGCCTCATCAAGTCCATGAACATGAACGCGATGCGCGTGGCGCACTACGCGCCCGAGAAGGCCTTCCTGGAGGCTGCCGATGAGCTGGGCCTGTACGTCATCAACGAACTCAGCGGCTGGCAGAAGGCGCATGGCACCGAGGTCGGCCGCAAGCTGGTGCGCTCGTTGGTGGAGCGCGACGTCAACCACCCCAGCATCATCATCTGGTCCAACGGCAACGAAGGCGGCTGGAACCGCGAGCTGGACCGCGACTTCGCCTTCTACGACCCGCAGGCCCGGCCGCTGATCCACCCGTGGGAGCCCTACGGCGGCATCGACACCAAGCATTACCCGCGCTACCCCGACCTGATGCGCCGCCTGGCCGGCCCGATGCTGGTGCTGCCCACCGAGTTCCTGCACGGCCTGTTCGACGGCGGTCTGGGCGCCGGGCTGGACGACTACTGGCGCGCGATGAAGGCCTCGCCGCGCGGCACCGGCGGCTTCCTGTGGAACCTCGCCGACGAAGGCCTCGCTCGAACCGACCAGGGCGGCAGGCTCGATCTCTTCGGCAGCTATGCGCCGGACGGCATCGTCGGGCCGCGCTTCGAGAAGGAGCCCAGCTACTTCACGGTGAAGGAGATCTGGTCACCCGTGCAGGCCGACACGCCCCGGCTGGACAAGTCCTTCAACGGACGCGTGAGGCTGCACAACGACCACGACTTCACGCCGCTCAGTGAGGTGCGCTTCCGCTGGGAATGGATTCGTTTCGCCGGCCCCGACGACACCGGCGGCGAAGCAAAGGTGCTGGCCAGCGGTGATCTCGCTGGCCCGGCGGTGGCGCCGCACGCGGCCGGCACGCTGCAGCTGCCACTGCCCGCAGCCTGGAAGCAGGCGGACGCGCTGCGCCTGACGGCCACGAAGGGTGACGCGCACCTGTGGACCTGGGTCTGGGAGACGACCGGCCGCGCCCGGGCACTGGAGGGCGGTGCAAGTGTCGGCACGCCTGAGGTGATTCAGCAGGGCGGCAGCCTGCGACTGGTCGCAGGCCCAGTCTCGGCCCGCTTCGATGCGGCGACCGGCCTGCTGAGCGAGGTGTCGCGCGACGGCAAGGCGCAGCCGCTGTCCGCCGGCCCGCGCCTGCTCGTGGCCCGCCCCAAAGGCAGCGCCGAGCCAGCGTGGATGTCTGCGGCCGCACGCGGCAACGGCGTCTACGAGGTCCCGAGCGCCACGATGGCGAATGTCGCCACGGTGGAGTTGGACATCACCGAGACCGACGGCTGGGCCGGCTTCAAGCTGGAGCTGTCGCCCGACGGGCAGCGCTGGGGCACCGTCTACGAGAGTGCCCGGGTGGCGCGCGACGGGCAGTCGCACATCTTCCCGCCGCAATGGGTGAAGGCCGTGCGAATCAGCCAGCTGGCGGGCACGCGCAAGACGCCCGCCGTGACCGCGCTGAAGCTGGCGCACGAGGCCGAGCGCTTCGCGTTGCCGGCGACCGGCAAGCCTGCCGTGAGCAGCGGCGTCATGCGCGATGCCGCGACGGGCAGGGCGCTGGCCTGGCTGGAAGCGCCTGGCGCCGGCGGGCTGGAGCGCGTGCGCTGGACGCTGGACGAAGACGGCGTGCTGGCGCTGGACTACGCCTACCGGCTGCAGGGGCCCGTGCTGTACCACGGCATCGGCTTCGACCGACCGCTGGCCGGTGTCGCCGCGCGCGCGCTGGTTCGCGGGCCCACGCCCGTGTGGCAGAACCGGCTGCGCGGCCCGGTGCTGGGCGTGCACGACATCGCCGCCGCAGGCTACTTCGCCGAGCCGCGCTGGCTGCGGCTGAGCGGCGCGCAAGGCGGCCTGACCATCGAAAGCGTGGGCGCACCCTTCCTGCAACTGGGCAGCCGGCTGGCCGACTTCCCGACCACCAGCGTGGAGTTCCCGAACAGCGACATCGGCTTCATGCAGGCCATCCCGGCCATGGGTGCCAAGATGCAGGCCGCCGAGCTGACCGGCCCGGCCGGCCTGCCCGCCACGGCGACGGGCCGCTACAGCGGCCGGCTGCGGCTGAAGTTCTGATCGCGCCTCATTTGGGCGCCACGCGCCAGATCTCGCCGGTCACGTCGTCGTCCACCAGCAGGGAGCCGTCCTTCTGCACGGCGACCGAGCTGGGCCGGCCCCAGACCTCGGCGTCGCTGGCGACGAAGCCGGTCATGAAGTCCTGGTAGCGGCCGGTGGGCGCGCCGTCCCTCATGAACACGCGCACGACCTTGGAGCCGGTGCGCGTCTGGCGGTTCCACGAACCGTGGAAGGCGACGAACAGGTCGGCGTCGTAGTCGTTCGGAAAGGCCGCCGCTGCGCCGGGCGCCGCGCTGTACATGACCATGCCCAGCGGTGCCGCGTGCGCCGTGAACAGCAGGTCGGGCGTGATGACCTTGTCGCGCAGGTCGGGCCGGTGGCCGGCCAGGCGCGGGTCTTCGTGCGCGCCGATGTAGAACCACGGCCAGCCGTAGAAGCCGCCGGGCTTCACGCGCGTGAGGTAGTCCGGCGGCAGGTTGTCGCCCAGCAGGTCGCGCTCGTTGACGCTGCACATCAGGTCGCCGCTGCGCGGGTAGATGTACATGCCGACGCAGTTGCGCAGCCCGGTGGCGTGGGTGCGGCGGTTCTTGCCGTCGGGGTCGAAGGCCAGCACCACGGCGTGACCTTCCTCCTCGCCCCAGGCCGCACCCAGGCCGTGCCTGGACTCCCAGCCGGCCAGCGGCTCGGGCGGCGTCTTGCCGATGTTCTCGGCCACGTTGGTCGCCGAGCCGATGGACAGGTACAGGGTGCGGCCGTCGGCCGAGAACGCCAGCGTGCGCGACGAGTGCGCGCCCACGGCCTGCGACAGCCGCGGCACGACGACCTCGGGCCCGCCGCCGGCCACCAGGTCGCCGTTGCGGTATGGGTAGCGGACGATGGAATTGACGAAGGCCACGTAGAGGTATTGCGGGTCGGCGCCCGTGGGCCAGAAGGCCAGGCCGAAGGGGCGGTCCATGCCGGCCGCAAAGGTGCTGACCACGTCGGCGGTCTCGCCGGTGGACGAGCGGAACACCTTGACCAGCCGCTTGGTGGTGGACGAAATGAAGATGTCTCCGTTGGGCGCCCTCACCATGACGCGGCCGCGGTCGGGGTCCTTGGCCCACAGGTTGACCTTGAAGCCCTCGGGCACCGACGGCAGCGTGCCCTCGGGCCGCGGCACGGTGCGCGGGCCGTTGCTGGCGCTTTCGGTGGCGAAGGGCTTGGGCAGGTCGGTGACCTTCCATTCGTGGATGCGGCCTGGGCGGTCGGCACTCCAGCTGCCCGCGTCGGCGGCCGCGGGCCGGCTGGCGGATGCGGCAGGCGGCGCCGGCTGGGCCGGCGTGCCCGACAGGCTGGCCAGGTAGCCCAGCAGGTCCTGGCGCTGCGCCGGGTCCGCCATGGCGACCGGCATGCTGGTGCCCGGTGCATAGGCGCCGGGGTCGGCGAGAAAGCGGTCCAGGTCGGCGCGCGTCCAGCGCTGCCCTTTGGCGCCCAGTGCGGTCAGCGCCGCGGAGTAGCCGAAGCCCGGCAGCCCGGCCGCCTGGCGGCCCACGATGCCGTGCAGGCCGGGGCCCATCAGCGCGCGCCGGTCCGGCGTGGTGGTGTGGCACATGGCGCACTGGCTGTTGAACAGGCGCTGGCCCAGGGCCAGGTCCTGGGCCTGGGCCGGGGCCGGGAACACCAGTGCCAGCAGCGCGCACGCGGCTGGCAGGAGAAATCTGCTTTGCATGTCTGTCCGGTCGGATCTTGGAGCTTGCATTCCGGGCCGAGCGCCGGGCCGCCCCAAGCCGGCCCGCTTGGGCGATGTGCACGCGGCTCCATGCCGCGTGCATCGCCGTCCCCTCGGGGGACCGCCCAGGCGCGCCTGCGTTCAGCAGGGCGCTACTGGGCGAGGGGCTTAGAACTTGTACGACATCCCCACCCCAAACGTGCGACCGAAGTGCGCGTACAGCCAGGTGTCGTCACGCTGGCTGTCGCGGCCATAGCGCAGCGGCTGGTCCGTCAGGTTCGCGGCTTCGAAGGTCACCTTCAGCTTCGGCGTCACGTTGTACGACGCCGAGAAGTCGATGTTGGTCGAAGCGTTGACGAACGACACGTCGTGGCCGTTCACGTCGCCCAGCACATTGATCAGGTACTTGGAGCGGTACGCCGCGGAGACCCGCGCACTGAACTTGTCGTCCTCGTAGTACAGCGTCAGGTTGCGCGCATCCGGCGACATGCCCACCAGGTTGGCGTTGATCGACAGCTGGGGCAGCGTCGCCGTGGCCGTGCGGGTGATGTAGTTGATGGTCGACTTCACATGCGTGACGTTGGCCAGCAGGCCGAAGTTGCTCCACACGCCAGGCAGGAAGCTGAAGGGCAGCTGCAGGTTGGCCTCGAAGCCGGTCAGCGGGCCGCCCGGC
>CAMLKW010000023.1 GCA_946480605.1 uncultured Roseateles sp.
GACTTCCATGAACTCGTGCAATGGCCAGGGCTCCTGCTGCGCGACACCGCCCGACACCACGCCCGCAGGCCGTCATGCCGTCGCCGAAGCCTGGCTAGCCCGCGTGGCGCACGAGATGCGCACCCCGCTCAACGCCATCCTGGGCTACGCGCAGCTGCTGCAGATCGACAGCCCGCCTGACACGCCCCAGGCTCAGGCGGCGCAGATGATCCGCTCGGCCGGCCAGCACCTGCTGGGGCTGGCCACGGACCTGCTGGACCACAACAGCCTGCAGGCCGGGCGTTTCGTCCTGCACCAGCAGGCGTTTCCGCTGCCGCGCTTGCTGGACGACGTGGCCGACATGGTCCGCATCGCGGCGCGGAGCAAGGGCTTGTCGTTCCACTGCGCCGCGGCCGCGGCCTTGCCGCCGTGCGTGATCGGTGACGAATCGCGCCTGCGCCAGGTGCTGCTGAACCTGCTGGCCAACGCGGTGAAATTCACGCGTCACGGCGTCATAACTCTCGATGTGCGCGGCCGCGCCCTGCACGACGCACGCTGGCTGCTGCGCTTCGAGGTGGGTGACACGGGCGTCGGCATCGCCGCCGAGGACTTGGATCGCCTCTTCCTGCCCTACGTGCGCCTGCCTGCCACGTCGAGCGCGGCCGGCACCGGCCTGGGTCTCTCGATCAGCCGGGAACTGGTACGCGCCATGGGCTCGGACATCGAGGTGTCGAGCCGGCTCGGAGGGGGCGCGTGCTTCGCCTTCGCCCTCGACATCGAGGTGCCCGCAGGCGATGGCGCCGCGCCGGCCGGCCCCTGCCACCCGCCGCAGGCCACCTGACCGGAGCCCGGCCGGGCCTCTGGCCAGAGGGCGATGGTGTAAACACGCGAGGAAAGCCGTCAGGTGCGGCTCTGCGCAGCCACTCTCCGTGGCCGCTCTCCGTGGTCGCTCTCAGTGCGGCGCACGGCCCAGGATCGCGATGACCTTGTCGCGCCGCGCTTCCCAGTGGGCACGCTCCCTGCGGCGGCACGCCAGTCTGCTGCTGCCGTTCCTGCACCTTGTGGTAGTAGGCACGCAGCGGGCCGCACTGCTCATGCTCGGGCTTGCGGCGGCCTGAGAGAAATTCCTGGCACAGCCCTTCCTGCTGCTGCAGCGCGGCGAGCATGAGGCACTTCTGCGCCTCTGTGTCGACGGTGAGCAGGCCGTGCTCGTTCAGGTGACAGTGGGCGTAGGCTAGCTTGGCTAGCTCCTGGAACGCGCGACAGCGCCGGCTGCGGCCAGCGGCGCCAGCGTGGCGCGCAGCCGCTCGCGCGCATCGGCCTGCCCGGCAATCGACGGGCCCAAGGCGACCTCGACGGTGCCGATGTGCGCGAGCATCAGCGATTCGGCGCGTTCGAGGTCGCCGGCCGCCAGCACGTCCACGATGCGCGCGTGGTCGGCGCAGGACTCGCGTGCATTGCGCCTGCTCCGGTACGGCGCGGCGACCAGCGTGGTGCGGACGGTCAGGTCGCGCAGCATGTCGGCCAGCATGCGGTGGCCGAGGCGAAGCGGACCCGCCGCCGTGCTACCCTTTTTCGGGCTGCGGCCCCCGTCGTGATAGCGCGCAAACACCACGGCAGTCGGGGCGGCCGGAACGGCTCGGTAGAACCTCCGCCCGGCAGAACGCGGTCGGACACCTGGAGGCAATGACAGCATGAAGATCACCGTGTTCGGTGCCGGCTACGTCGGCCTGGTCACCGCGGCCTGCCTGGCGGAGATGGGCAACGGCGTGGTGTGCGTCGACATCGACGCCGATCGGGTCGCGCTGCTGCGTTCGGGCGGCGTGCCGATCCACGAACCCGGGCTGCAGGCGCTGCTGCGGCGCAACGCGGCCGCCGGCCGCCTCGGCTTCGGCACCGATGCCGCCGCCGCGCTGGCAGACGCGGCGGTGGTCTTCATCGCCGTGGACACCCCGGCGGCCAGGGACGGCGCGGCCGACCTGCGCCAGGTGCTGGCCGCCGCCCGCAGCGTCGGCCGCCACATGCAGGGCTACACGGTGGTGGTGAACAAGAGCACGGCGCCCGTAGGCACGGCCGAGCAGGTGGGCACGGCCATCGCGGACGAGCTGCGCCGCCGCGGCCTGGCGCTGCCGCACGCGGTGGCCTCCAACCCCGAGTTCCTCAAGGAAGGTTCGGCGGTGGACGACTTCATGCGGCCCGAGCGCATCATCATCGGCTGCGAGGACGAGCAGGCCGCGCAGCGGCTGCAGGCGCTGTATGCGCCATTCGTGCGCCAGCGCGGCCGGCTGTTGATGATGGACGTGCGCAGCGCCGAACTGACGAAGTACGCGGCCAACGCCATGCTGGCCACGCGCATCAGCTTCATGAACGAGCTGGCCCAGCTGGCCGAAGCGCTGGGGGCCGACATCGAGCAGGTGCGCCACGGCATCGGCAGCGACGAGCGCATCGGCCCGCACTTCCTGCACGCAGGCTGCGGCTGGGGTGGGTCGTGCCTGCCCAAGGACGTCCGCGCACTGCTGAACGCTGGGTCCGAGGCGGGGCACCCGCTGGCGCTGCTGCAGTCGGCGCTGGTGGTCAACGAGCGCCAGCGCCTGCTGCTGGCCGAACGCGTGCAGATGCGCTTCGGCAACGACCTGTCGGGCCTCACCTTCGCGCTGTGGGGCCTGGCGTTCAAGCCCGGCACGGACGACCTGCGCGAAGCGCCCAGCCTGACGCTAGTCGAGGCCTTGTGCGCACGCGGCGCCCGGGTCGCGGCCTACGACCCCGCAGCCATGCCGAGGGCCGCCGCCCTCTGGGCCGGCCGCGCCGACGTCGCGCTGGCCGGTTCCGCGCTGGCGGCGGCGCAGGACGCGTCGGCGCTGCTGCTGATCACCGAGTGGGACGAGTTCCGCGCCCCGGACTTCCAGGCGCTGCGCGCGGCCCTGCGTTCGCCGGTGCTGTTCGACGGGCGCAACCTCTGGGACCCCGGACAGCTGAGCGCGCTCGGCTTCGAGCACCACGGCATCGGCCGCGGCGCCAGGGCTGCCGAGGCGGCCGCGGTGCGGTTCCCGGCCAGCGGTTCCGGCGCCGCATGGCCTGCCGGCGAAACAGCCGACACCTGGGCGGCGCCGCCGGCCGCAGTCGAGCCGCCCGAAGGGGCTCCGCACCTTCCCGGCACTCAAGCCGGCCGGCGGCCACGCGCCGCCGCGGCATAGACCGCCCGCAGCGCCGCCCAGCCGGCCGCCGCGCCGTGCTGCCGCTGGGCGGCGTGCGCCGCCTCGGACGCCTGCGCCTGCCGCACCGCCGGCGGCAGCGCGACCAGCTGCGACAGGGCGATGGCGATCGACGCCTCGTCCGGGCCCGGCCAGCGCGCCAGCGGCGCCAGAGGGCGCAGGTCGCGCAGCCCGTCGGTGTCGGTGAAGACGGCGGGCAGGCCGCAGGCCAGCGCTTCCACCGCGGCGATGCCCAAGCCCTCGCGCAGGGAGGGCATGGCGAAGACGTCGGCGGCATGCAGCACGCCGCGCACGTCGTCGACCGGGCCGAGGAAGCGCACGCGGCCGCCGGCGCCAAGCCCCGCCGCGCCGGCGCGCTCCTCGGCCTCCAGCGGGCCCGACCCGGCATGCAGCAGCACCACGTCCCGTCCCTCGCGGGCCAGCCGGGCGACGGCACCGATCAGCGCGCCATGGTTCTTGACGGCAATGCAGGAGCCCACGCAAGCCACCGCGAAGCTGTCCGGATGCAGGCCGAAGCGCTGGCGTGCAGCGGCACGCTCGGCCCCTGATGGCGGCTGGAACCCCGCCGCGATCCAGGCCGGCACGCAGTGCACGGGGTTGCCGAAGCGCCGCCGCTCGTTGTCGACCACCGAGGCCGAATGCGCAATGCCGGCCACGCCGAACAGGCCACGCCCCGCGGCGCGCTGCAGCGCACGGCGCCAGCGCAGCGCGCCTTCGAACGGAAACACCGCATGGAAGCTGCGCACGATGCCGCGCGTGCCGGCTGCGCGGGCCGCGCCTTCGATCCAGAACGACGCGCGCTCGCAGTGCACGTGCACGAGGTCGAAGCGCTCGCGCCGCAGCAGCGCGGCCACGCGGCGGGGAAAGTCGAGGTCGCGCGTGAACGGCAGGTGGCGCACGGCATAGCCGGCGGCCTCCAGGCGCGGCGCGAAGGGTCCGGCCTCGGCCTCGCCGGTCGACAGCACGGCCGACCGCAGGCCGTCGGCCGCGGCCAGCGGGCCGGCCACCTCCAGCATGCGCTCCGCGCCCGAGGGGGCCAGGGTCGCCAGCACGTGAAGCACATGCATGTTCTCAGGCCCCTCGACGCACTCTCAGCGCGCTCTCAGCGCACCATGAAGCGGGCCAAGCGCGCGGCCACTCCGCCGCGCGCGAGGTCCATGGCCAGCGTGTCGCCCAGCACGCGGCGCACGATCACCTGCCGCAGCTCGCGCGAGGGATGGAAGGCCAAGGCCAGTGCCAGCGCCAGCGCGCCGGCGGCCACCGCGGCCAGCAGCTGCAGCACGGGCGGCACGGCGGCCGGCGCCAGCGCCGCCAGCGTGCCGTGCACCGCCAGCGCCACCAGCGGGGCCGGCAGCAGGGCCAGCGCCAGCCGCGCGAGGGCTTGGCCCAGCGACGCACCACAACTGCGCGCGGCCACCAGCAGCAGCGGCACGAGGGCGATCGCGTCGACGGCCAGCAGCAGGCGCGCCGCCGCTGTCGCGCCGTCAGGCCGGACGGCCGCCAGCGCCGAGAACAGCAGCACCAGGTAGCCGGCCTGCACCGCGCCGCGCTGGAACAGGTGGCCCGTTCCCTCCAGCAGCGCGCCGCACAGCTGCACCACGCCGCGCGCCGTCGCCCACAGCGCCAGCCAGAACACCGGACCCACGGCCCCGGACCAGGCGGGCCCCAGGGCCAGCGCCACCAGCGGCCCGGCCGCGGCCGCCATCCCGGCGGCGATGGCCGCCACCAGGCACGGCACCAGCAGCAGCAGTGCCAGCCAGGACCGCCGCAGCCGTTCCTCGTCCCTCCCGAGACGGCTGAAGGCGGGGAACAGCACCTGGCCCAGCGTGCCGTAGAGCATCTCCAGCGGGATCAGCGTCAGCACCAGCGCGCGGTCCCACAGGCCCGCGGCGGCGCTGCCACCCAGCACCAGCACGACGAGCGGCAGCGTGTGCAGGCCGGCTGAATCCAGCAGGCGCAGCACCGAAAAGCCCGAAGCCCGCGCCGCCAGCGCGCGCAGCCGCGCCGGCTCGAAGCGGCGCGGCCACAGCGGATGGCGCACCCGGGCCAGCACCAGCGCCGCCGCCAGCGCCGACTGCACCAGCGTCCCGGCCACCAGGCTCCACGCGCCGAAGCCGGCGACCGCCAACGGCAGCGCCACCAGGCCCTGGCCCAGCGCCTGCGCCACCAGGCCAATGAGGCCGATGGTGCGGAAGTCGAACTCGCGCCGCAGCAGCCCCAGGCCGGCCTGCGCGGCGGCGTTCGCCACCAGCGCCAAGGACAGCAGGCGCAGGATCGCCATGCCCTCGGTGCCGAGCCCGGCCAATCCGGCGAAGGCCGGCGCCAGCAGCCAGACCAGTGCCACGGCCGCCGCATTCGCCGCCAGCACGGCGGCGAACAGCACCGGCGCATCGCGCGTGCGGTCGAAATCGGCCTTCTGCGTGGCGGTCTGCGCGATCCCGAGGTCGGACAGGTACTGCAGCAAACGCATCACCCCCGCCGCCGCGGCGACGAGCCCGTAGTCGCCGGGAACCAGGAAGCGCGCCAGCATCGCCGCCAGCAGGAACTGAAGGCCCACCGACGCCGTGCCCAGGCCGAAGGACCAGCGCAGCGAGCGGCCGATCACCGGCCCGTCGGGCTGCGGTTGCGCCGCGCTGCGGCTTGCGGCTGGCATGCCAGGCATCTCCTGCGGTGGGTGGTGCGGCGCATTTCACCATCCCGCGCACCGTGGCCTGGGGCGCCTGTGCACACCGCCCGGCCGGAGCGCGCCCTGTCCGCCACGTGCGCCAGCGCCGCGGCATTGATACCCTGTCGCCTGCCCACCCATGCCCGACGACACCCCGCCCCGCCCCGCGCCGCCCCAGGAAACGGCCGACGCGCCTGCCGCCGGCGCCTGGCGCGCGCTGCGCGCCCGCGCCGGCCACCTGCGCGACGCACTGATGCACCGCCACGCGCTGTTGCGCGAGGCGCTGCGGGAATCCGGCGAAGTGATCGCGCCGCGCCGGGCGCGCCTGCGGCGTGCCGCCGCGGCCGCCGTGCGCCGGCGCGACCTGTCCGCCGCGCTGGCGGTGCTGGAGGGGGATGCCGATTCGGCCTGGCTGGCGTGGCTCGGGCAAGCCTGCCGGCGCGCCGGGCGCCGGGCCGACGCGGCGCGCCTGCTGGACCGCGCACTGGCGCTGGACCCGCAGCGGGTGGCCGCGTGGCGCGCGCTGGCCACGTGCGGCATCGGGCAGGCTCCCCCCGGGCTGCTGCCGGCCGCCTTCGTGCACCACCACCTCGGCCTGGGCGACCACATCTTGTGCCATGCGCTGGTCGTCCACCTCGCCGAGCCACACGAGTCGGTGGGCCTGTTCGTGAAGCGGGCGTACCTCGAATCGGTGCGCTTCATGTACCGCGACGAGCCGCGCCTGCGCTTCTTCGCCGTGCGCGACGACCGCGAGGTCGCCGCCTTCCTGCGCGCCTGGCCGCAGCGGCCGTGCATCCGCATCGGCTTCGAGCAACTGGACATCCGCGGCCGGTCCTTCGCCGAAAGCTTCTACCGCCAAGCCGGGCTCGACTACGCACTGCGCTGGAACAGCGCGGTACGGCGCGATCCGCAGCGCGAGCGCGCGCTGCAGCGCGCGCTCGGCGGCCCCGCCGGGCCCTACGTCTTCCTGCATGACGACCCGGCCCGCGGCTACGTCATCGATCACCGCCGTCTGCCGCAGGGCCTGCCCATCGTCCGGCCGCGCCCGGGCCTGACGGACAACATCTTCGACTACGCGCTGGTGATGGAGCGGGCGCAGGAGATCCATTGCATGGACAGCTCCTTCCGCCATGTCGTCGACACGTTAGGACTGGCCGGGCCGCGGCTGTTCCTGCACCTGTATGCCAAGGGCGTGGACGTGCCCTCGCGCCTGCCCTGGACGGTGCTGGCCTGAAGCGGGCCGAAACCGCTGCGACCGCCGCAGCCGCGGTACCGAAAAGCCCCTGGCCAGGCCACGCCGGAACGTGGTGAACGAGCGAATCCAAGGCAACTGCCTATGGGGCGGCAGGCGGCAGCGTGATAGAAGACACGTCGCCGCCGCGCAGGCTCGTCGTGCCGCGCGGCCATGTTGCGCACACTTCACAAGTTAGGGGGACCATGCCCATGAATCGAAAACATTCGTTGCAGGCCTGGGCCGGTCTCGCGGCGCTGGCCCTGTCGGCCGCCGCGCAGGGCCAGAACGTGCAGATCTACGGCGTGCTCGATGCCGGCGTCAACCGCACCACCGGGCTGGCCGGCGGCTCCCGCACCAGCCTGGTCAGCGGCATCATGGACGGCTCGCGGCTGGGCATCAAGGGCAACGAGGACCTGGGCGGCGGCTACCGTGCGCTGTTCGTGCTGGAGAGCCGGCTGGAAGTCGACACCGGCCTCTCGTCGAACCGCCCGTTCTCCGAATCGCAGGTGCCCGACCGGCTGAACAAGGCTGCGCTGCTGGGGCTGCCGGCCACGCTGCAGCCGGTGGTGAACATCGTGGCCGGCCAGCTCGGCAGCCAGCTCGGTGTCAACCTGGCCAACAAGTTCTGGGACCGGCAGGTCTATGTCGGCCTGGTCACGCCGGTGGGCGCGCTGCTGGCCGGGCGCCAATACACACCGGCCTACGAGATCGCCGCCGCATTCGACACCACGCTGACGCAGTCGGCGCTGTCGAACGGACAGGTGGGCAGCGTGCCGTCCGTCATCGACATCCGCATGGACAACGCGCTGGCCTACCGGCTCCAGCAGGAGGGTGTCTCGGCGACCGTCATGGTCACGGCGCCCGAGGACAGCCGGACCACCGGCCGGCTCGCGGCCGTCAACGTGATGTACAAGGGAGCGCCGTTCTCGGCCGGCGTGGGCTACAACGTGCGGCGCAACGAGCAGGGACTGAGCTCGCTGAAGACCCTGGTGCTCGGCGCGAGCCTGGATGCCGGTCCAGGCACGGTGGTGTCGTCCTTCGCCCGGATCGAGGACCAGAACCCCGGCGGCCTGTCCGGCCTGCCCGCGGCCCTGGCGGCCGGCGGCGTGCCCGCGGCCGCAGCCGCGGCGGTGCACTCGGCCTACGTGCGTGCGCTGAAGCAGGACGCGCGGCTGTACCACGTGGGCTACCGCGTCACCTCCGGCCTGCACACCGGCTACCTGGCCTACAGCAAGCTGGACGACCGCCTCGCACCCCATGCGGACGTGGCCTCGTATGGCGCGGTCTACACCTACGCGCTGTCCAAGCGGACCGACCTGAACCTGGCGCTGGTGCACTTCGACAACCGGAACCTGGCGCAGGCCGCGCCGGGGCAGGCCGGCATGGTGGGCGGCGTCACGGCGCAGGCGGGCACCGATTCCAACAGCTTCTCCTTCGGGCTGCGGCACCGGTTCTGAGGCTGGGCCCCTGGGAAACTCGGCCGCCAGCACCAGGCCGACGAGGCGGCGCGCCTCGTGCGCGCCGGCACGGCCGGTGAGCGGCGCGGCACCCGCGAGCGGCCTTCTCCCCTGACGCTCAACGGATGCATGCAGGGCCGTCGGCCCCCGCGCCGCGCAGCAGCGCGTCGAAGTACCCGATGGTGCGGCGCAGCCCTTCGTCCCAGCCGGTGCGCGGTTCCCAGCCCAGCACGGCGCGGGCGCGGCCGACGTCGGGGCAGCGCTGCACCGGGTCGTCCTGCGGCAGCGGGCGGTGGACCAGCGGCGATGCCGAGCCGGTCAGCGCGATGACCTTCGCCGCCAACTCGGCGATGGTGGCCTCGTGCGGGTTACCGAGGTTGATCGGGCCCACCACGCCGTCGGGCGATTCCATCATCGCCACCAGGCCCGCCACCAGATCGTCACAGTAGCAGAACGAACGGGTCTGACGGCCGTCGCCGTAAAGGGTGATGGGCTCGCCGCGCAGCGCCTGCACGATGAAGTTGGAGACCACGCGCCCGTCGTCGCGGTGCATGCGCGGACCGTAGGTGTTGAAGATGCGCACCACCTTGATCCGCTGCCCGTGCTGCCGGTGCGCATCGAAGAACAGCGTCTCGGCGCAGCGCTTGCCTTCGTCGTAGCAGGCGCGCGGGCCGATGGGGTTGACGTGGCCCCAGTAGTCCTCGGCCTGGGGGTGCACGCGCGCATCACCGTAGACCTCGCTGGTGGAGGCCTGCAGGATGCGCGCGCCCTGCCGCCGGGCCAGCTCCAGCAGGTGCAGCGCGCCCAGCACGCTGGTCCGGGTGGTCTGCAGGGGGTCGCGCTGGTAGCGCAGCGGCGACGCGGGGCAGGCGAGGTTGTAGATCTCGTCCACCTCGGCCTGCAGCGGCTGCGTGACGTCGTGGTGCTTCAGCTCGAAGCGCGGATGGCCGAGCAGGTGCGCGACGTTGGCGCGCTCGCTGCTGCTGAAGTTGTCCACGCACAGCACCTGGTGGCCGGCGGCCAGCAGGCGTTCGCACAGGTGCGAGCCCAGGAAGCCCGCGCCTCCGGTGACGAGGATGGATTTGCGGTCGGCATTCTTCATGGGCGTGGCCGTCGTCGGGCAGGGCTAGGGGGCTAGGGTGGGTTGGGCGCGGCAGCGGCGGCGCGCCGCTGGTCGAGCATCTGGCGGTACAGGTCCAGCCGCTGCGCCAGCACCGCGGCCGGCGCATAGCGGACTTCGTAGGCGGCCCGCGCGGCGCGCCCCAGGCGGCGCAGGGCCGCGGGGTCGGCCATCAGCCCGGCCGCGGCGCCGGCCCAGGCGGCGGCATCGCCGGGCGGGGCGAAGGCGCCGGTGACGCCGGCTTCGAGCACGTCGTCCACCGCGCCGCCGGCAGATGCGAGCACCGGCAGGCCGTGCGCCATGGCCTCGGCCACGACCAGCGGGAAGTTCTCGCGGCACAGCGTCGGGAACATCAGCAGCGCGGCCCGGCCCATCGCCTCGGACACCTCGGCGGGCGTGCGCCAGCCGAGGAAGCGGACCTGCGGCGGCGCGGCGTGCCCCGCGGCGCCGGCGGCTTCCCACGCTGCCGCGCCTTCCGGTGCGTCGCCGATCACGTCGAGCGGCACCGGCACCGGCAACTGCCGCCAGGCCTGCAGCAGCGTGGCCAGGCCCTTCTCCGGGGCCAGCCGGCCAACGAACAGCGCGCCAGCGCGCGCGTCCGACGCGGCGGGCCCCGGACCGGGGTCGGGCACCACGGGTGGCTGCACCACCAGGCGGCCGGGCGGCAGGCCACCGGCCGCGAAGGTGCGCGCCGACGCGGGCGACAGCGCGATGAAGCGGTCCACCCGACGTCGCCAGGTGCCCAGCGCCCGGTGCACGCCGATCAGGGCCGCCACCGCGGCGCTGGCGGATCGGCTGCCGCGGTAGCAACCATGGGCCACCGCCGGCCAGGGCACGGTGCGGCCGACGCAGGCCTCGCAGGGCTGGCCGGCGCGCAGCAGCAGCGCGTTGGCGCACAGCAGCCGGAAGTTGTGCAGCGTCTGCACCGTGGGAACGCCCAGCCGGTGCGCGGCCTCATGCACCGCCGGCGACAGCAGCGGGAAGGTGTTGTGCACGTTGACGATGTCCGGACGGAAGCGGCGGATGGACTCGTGCGCCGCAGCATGGCCCTGCGGCGACCACAGCAGCTGCCGCGCCGCGTCCAGGCCGGCGCCCCGGATGTGCCGGTTGTCCGCCAGCAGCAGCTCGACCCCGACCCCGCCGCGCGCCAGCAGCGCCGCCTCGGCGTCCACGGCCGCGTCCTCGCCGCCGCGCTGGCGGTAGCGCTCATGGATGATCAGGACGCGCATGGCCGGGAATCCTCGAAGCGCGGGTCCTGCCCGGAGCCGGCACCATGCCGGGCCCGAGGGGCGGATTCGCCGTGCCCGCCGCGGCCGGGCGGCCAGCGGCCTGGGGGCCCGCTCGCGCCGGGCTGGGCATGCGCAGCCATGGTCTGGACCAGGTGCACCAGCGCAGCCTGCGCCACCTCGTCCGGCGCCAGGGCGCCGGCGTCGATCACCAGGCCGTCACGCACGTGCGCCGCAAGCGCCCGGTAGGCCGTGACTTGCCGCAGCGCCTCGGCCACCGTGGCTTCGCCCTTGCGGCGCACCAGTTCGCCGGGCGGCGCCACCAGCACCAGGGTGCCCAACGGCTCCGGCGCGGCCGCAGCCAGGCGCCACGCGGCGGTGTCGCCCAGGCCGATGCCGCGGCGGCGCGGCGCGACCGCGTAGTCCAGTGCGTAGCGGTCGAACAGCACCAGGCGGCCGGCCGCCAGGTGGCGCCGCACATGCAACCAGTAGCCCAGGCGGAAGTCGGCCCAGGCCAGCGCCCAGCGCAGGCCCGAGCGCAGGCGCCCGCTGCGCCGCTCCGCCGTGCCGGGTGCGGGCGCCGCACCACCGCCGCGGCGCGGCCACAGGAACGGCCGGGTGTGGAAGACGCGCACGCCCGTGGCCAGCCGACGCGGCGCCACCTGCGCCAGGCACTGCACCAGGGAGGTCTTGCCGGCGCCGTCCGGGCCGCTCAGCGCCCACAGCACGCCGGGACAGTGCCGCCAGCGTGCCGCGGCGTCGGCGAGCTTGGCCAAGGCCAGCCGCAGCATCAGGCCGGGCCGCCGCCGCAGCGCCACCAGCAGCGCCGAGCACCAGCCCGGCGGCAGGCCGCCGAAGGCCGCGCGGGCATGGGCCGGCGCAACGGCGCCGTCCGGCGCGCGCGGCGTGCCGTGGCACAGGCGGTGTTCGAGTTCGCGCACGCTGCGTGCATCGCCGGCGTCGAGGCGGCGGGCCCCGTCCTCGACCCGCGCCTCGGCCAGCAGGCGCGCGGCGTCGGCGAAGGGGACGCCGCGGGCGCTCAGTGCGCGGTGCAGGTCCAGCTGCAGGAAGTCGCCGGCATCCGGACGCGCCAGGAAGAGCGTCAGGCAGCCGCCGCGCGGCATCGCCATGACCAGGCGCCAGCCGGCGGCCTGCGCCTCGGCCGCGGCGAGCGCGCACCACTGGCCCCAGGGCCGCCATGCGGCCAGCAGGTCGGCGTCGCGCCCGCCGATGGGGGCGTCCGCCGCTTCGGCGTCGAGCCGGGCCAGCGGCCAGCCGCGGGCCTGGGCGGCGCGCAGCAGGCTGGCCAGCAGCGTGGGGGTGGCGCTCATCGCCAGCGCTCCCGCAGGGCGTCCCAGCGGTCTTCGCCGAGCGCCACCTTGGCCAGCGCCTTGAGCCGGCCCAACCGGGCGAGGCCCTGGCCGTCGAGCTGGCGCGACAGCGCGACGGGCGTGGTGCGGCAGGTGACGGGCAGCGCCGGCAGCACGCCCGCCGGCGGCTCGGCGGCCAGGCCCCACTGCATGCCGCGCACCCGCTGGTAGCCGTGCGCCGCGGCGCGCTCCTGCAGGCCGTGCGGGCACAGGCCGCCCGGCGGCGCCAGCCAGGCGACCTCCCGCCCGCCGAGCGCGGCCAGCAGGTCGCGGGAGCGAACCAGTTCCTGGTCCAGGGCGGCCGGGCCCAGGCGGTCGAAGCGCTCATGGGTCAGGCCGTGCGAGCCGATGACGTGGCCGCGCGCGGCCAGCGCCGCCACCTGCGCCGGGCCGAGACGGCCGGGCTCGCCCAGACGGCCGGCCGGCACCAGGAACACGCCGCGCCAGCCACGGCGTTCCAGGCGGGCGGCGGCGCCGGCGTGGTCGGCCGTGGCGTCGTCGAAGTTCAGCCACACGCCGCGGCCATCGGCCAGACGCAGCAAGCCGGGCTCGGCCCCCGGCCGGGCGCCGCGGGCGGCGAGCAGGTCGAGCTGGGCCTCGAAGGCAGCGGCCGGCACGTCGTGGAAGCGCCCGGCGGCGGGGCCGGCGCCCGCTGGCCCCGCCGCCGCGCCGCGGGCACGGCCGACGTCCGCCCTGCCCTCGAGGATTCGGTGGTAGACGAGCACGGCGATGGTCATGGCGCCAGGCTTCCGAGCCCACCATGCACCGCCGCGACGCGCGCCGGCCAGCCGAAGCTCGCGCGGGCGTGGGCGCGGGCGCCGTCGGACAGCCGACGCCACAGGGCGGGGTCGTCGACCAGCGCCTGCGCGGCGCGCGCCAGGCCGGCCACGGCCACCGCGGGGCCCGGTGCCGGCACCGCGAAGCCGGCCTGCGGCGCCACCAGGCCGCCCGGCCCGCCCAGGGCCAGGCAGAGCACCGGCAGACCGGCGGCCATCGCCTCGGCCGCGGCGAGGCCGCCGCTGTCGTGCAGCGCGGGAAACATCAGCGCGTGTCCGCGGCCCAGTTCGGCCAGCGCCTGCGCATGCGGCAGCGCGCCCAGGAAGTGAACGCGGCCGGCGATGCCCAGCGCCGCGGCCCGCGCCTGCAGCCGGCGCCGGCAGGGTCCATCGCCGATCACCGCCAGCACCCAGTGGCCGCGCAGGCGCGCCAGCGCGTCCAGCGCCAGGTGCACGCCCTTGTGCGCCAGCAGCTCGCCCAGAACAACGAAGCGGAAGGCCTCGCCCGCGCCGGGCGGCGCTGGCGGCGGCCGCTCGGTGCCGGCTTGCCGCAGCGCCACCTGCGACACCGTGCGCACCCGCGCCGCGCCCAGGGCCGAGAGGCGGCTCGCGGTGTCCGGCGTGGCGGCCACCGCCAGCATGCAGCGCCGTGCCACGCCGCGGGCGGGGCACAGCGTGGCGGGCAGGCGGCCGAGCAGCGCGCGGGCCGCTTCGTAGCAGAAGGCACGCGAGCCCAGGCCGGGCCAGAAGGCGGCCGGCGTTCGCTCGCCACCGCCCACCGGTCCCCAGATGAAGGGCAGGCCCAGCCCGGCCAGCGCGCAAGGTGTCCAGTACTGGGCGAAGGTGACGTGCTGCGCCAGCTGGCTGCGCCGCTCCTCGGCGATGCGGCGCAACACCGGCACGGCGCTCTTCTGCCAGGCGACGTAGTACAGCCGCAGACCCAGGCCGCCGCCGGCCCGCTTCAGCCGCAGCGCGGGCGCGCCCAGGTCGTGCCAGTGGAAGCGCAGCCCCGGCCGCGGGCGCGCCGCCAGCTCGGCCTCGACCGCCGCGCGGTTGGCGCGCCGGGTCAGCACGTCCACCTCGTGCCCGGCATCGGCCAGCGCACAGGCCCAGCCCCAGCCGACCCCGGGCTCGGAGCCGCGGTCGGGTTCGCAGGCGTAGGCGGACAGCAGGATGCGCATCGGGCGGGAAGGGGCGCTTCAGGTGCGCCGCAGCAGGAAGCTGAGCTGGGTGGCGGCCAGTTCGCCGGCCGGCAGCTGCGCGAATTCGGCGTGCGGCCGGCTGCGCGCCAGCTGCGCCAGTTCCTCGGGTCCCCCGCCCTCCACTCGCCACGCCAGGCGTTCGAAGGGCAGCCCTTCGAGCAGGCGGGCGTGCTCGGACGGACGCAGCCGGTTGAGCGGGGTGAACCGGTTGTCGAACCACCGCGCCCAGGTGGCGCGGGAGTAGCGCAGGAAGTGGAAGCGCGGCAGCGCCGGGTCGGACAGCGCGTAGAGGTCGTCCAGACGGATCGTCGCCAGGTACAGGCCGCCCGGCCGCAGGCAGCGTGCCGCCTCCTCGTGCAGGGCGCGCAGCACCGCCGGCGGCGGGTAGATCAGCACCTGGGTGCAGCTGACCAGGTCGAACGCGCCCGCGGGCACCGGGTACGGCGGGCGCGCAGGGGCGTGGTAGGCCACGGCGCCGGAGGCCAGCGGGTCGGCGTCGCACTCGGTCCCGCCGGCATCGATGGCGCGCAGGGTGCGGGCCAGCGCCGGCACGGCGTCGCGGCACAGCAGGTCGTCGACGTCCGTCAGCACCTGGCGGCCCATGCCGTGGCGGCGGAAGGTGAGCGGCACGACCGGCAGCCAGCCGCTGCCGATCTCCAGGTGCGCCGCCACCTGCGCCGGCGCGATGCCGCCGGCCTCGCGCAGCAGCGCCAGGTGCGCCAGCGCGGTCTGGTGCTTGTCGCAGATGTTGCGGTCCAGCGCCTCGGGCGCCAGCACCGACCGCGCCTGCCGCCGCCGGTACAGGGCCGGGCCGAAGGGCAGCGCGCCCAGCAGCCGCTGCGCCGCCACCTTGGCGAAGAAGCGCATCACGGCACCAGGTCCCCGTTGGCGACGCGGCCGTCGGCGGGCACCAGCGCGGCCGCGCGGGCCAGGATCTCGTCCAGCGCGGGCCACAGGCCGAGGCGGTCGATCTCCCACGAATGGCCCCACAAGTGCAGCACGCCGCCCTGCGCGGCGGCGCGGCCGAACAGCGCCGCCAGGCCCGCCAACCAGCCGGCGCGCGATTGCAGGTCGGCCAGCACGCCCAGGCGGCCGCTGCCGCGGTGGCGCAGCCAGTTGCGCAGCAGGGCCGGCAGGCGGTGCGGGTACAGCTGCGCCGTGGTGCCCATCGCGAAGCGGTCGGCGCCGGGGTCCAGGCACAGCATGCGGGTGGTGCGCGCGTAGGCGAAACCGGCCTCGCGGGCCAGCGTGCGGCCCCAGCGCCCGGGGTGGCCGCCGGGGTAGGCGAAGCCGCGCACCGGCGCGCCCAGCAGGTCCTCCAGCCAGCGGCGGCCGTCTTCCACCTGGCCACGCGCCTGCGCCCGCGGCAGCCCGGGCAGGCGGCGGTGGTCGCGCGTGTGCGCGGCGATCTCGAAGCCGGCGGCGGCCAGGGCGCGGATCTCCGCGGGCGCCATCACCGGCCGGCCCTCGACGTTGCCGCGCGGCACGTAGAAGGTGCCGCGCAGGTCGTGGCGAGCCAGGCACTCGGCCAGGCGCCGGTCCAGTGGATGCCCGTCGTCCCAGGAGGTCGTGAGTCGAAGGCGCTCAGCCATCGGCCACCTTCCGGGCCAGCACGATGCCGCCGACATGGTGCACGGGCTGGCGCGAGAGCAGCCGGTCGGCCGCCGCGGCCACGAAGCCCAGCAAGTGAAAGGGCAAGGCCAGCGCGAAGGCCAGCGCGAGGCGCAGGGCGTCCGCCGGGCCGCGGCCGGCGCGCCAGCCGCGGCGGTGCACCACCAGCAGCCGCCCCGGCAGCGCGGCGACCAGCGAGCTGAGCAGCAGCAGCGGCCCGCCGCGCACCTCGTGCGACACCACCGCGAAGCCCGCGCGCTGCAGTTCCAGGTCCATGCCGGCGGGCGTCCAGCGCCACAGGTCGCGGCTGCGTCCGGCGCCGGCCAGGAAGGGGTACATCACGAGCAGCGCACCGCCGGGCTGCAGCACGCGCCGGGACTCGGCCAGCATGCGGCGCGGGTCGGGCACGTGCTGCAGCAGGTGGAAAGCGCACACCAGCCCGGCCGCGCCGTCGGCGAAGGGCAGGCACTCGGCATCGGCCACCACCTGCACGCGGTCGCCGGGCACGCGGTCGACGGCGATCATGCGCAGGCCCGGCCATGCCTGCTGCAGCGCCGGGGCGAAGGGCGCGTTGCCGGCGCCCAGGTCCAGGCCCAGCCGCGGGCCCGGCAGCGCCTGCGCCAACGCGGGCAGCCGGCGGGCAATGAAGGCCCGCGCCAACGCGCGCTCGGGCAGCGCCAGGTCCTGCAGGCGGCGATAGGCGACGACCGCGGCCGCGCCCAGTGTGGGCCGCATGGTGCCCGGCCGGCTCATCGCAGCAGCCCCCGCAGCAGGCGGTCGAGCAGGACCGCCAGGCTGTCCTGGAGCCGCTGCGTCGACGGCGCGTACAGGCGGGCCAGGTCCGGCGCGCCGCGCTGCAACTCGATGCGCGCGCCATAGCGCAGCAGGAACAGCGCCAGTTCCAGCCCCGGCCGTGGCGTGCCGCACGGTGCCAGGGCGCACGCCAGCGGCCCCAGCGCGGCCGTGGCCAGCGCCGGCACGGCGGCCGTCCACCCGGCGCCGCGCCCCGGCCCGGCCGGCACGCTGCCCCAGGCCGCCAGCCGGCGCAGCAGCGGCAGCAGCGTCCACTGGAAGCGGTCGTGCGTCATCGGCGCACTGGGCTCGAAGAATTCGTAGTCGACCAAGGTCGGTGCGCCGTCGCCGGCCAGCAGGTTCCAGTACACGAAGTCGCCATGGGCCGGGCCGCAGCGCACCGGTGCGTCGGCCCAGCGCTGCAGCAGGCGCAGGCGGTGTACCTCGAAGCGCCCGGCCACCGGCCGGTCCATGATGGCCGCCACCGGCCGCGCCGCCGCCGGCAAGTGCTCGAAAGGCCCCGCACGCGGCCGCAGCGCGCTGCGGCGCGGCCACGCGCGGCCGCTTTCCAGGCTCAGCCACAGCGCCGCCCAGTCGCCCGCGTCATGCCCGCCCAGCAGCACGGGCCGCCGGAAGGCCGGCGAAGGCGGCTCGGCGGCATAGGCGACCAGCTCGCGGCGCGACAGCGCGGCGGCGTGCGGGTTCAGCGCCAGCTTGACGAAGCCGCGCCCGCCGGAAAGCCGGATGGCGACCTTGCCCGGGTCCATCGGCTCGGCGTCGTCGATGCCGCCCGGCATGCCGGCCGCAGCCAGGCGGCGGGCGCACAGGTCCAGGTCGGGCCGCGCCGGTCGCGCCCGCGCGGGCGAAAGCGCGGCGCTCACCATCGGCGCGGCACCCCGGCACCGGCGCTGGCGCCGGAGGCGTCGCCGAGCGCAGCGTTCACCGCGGCGATGGTGGCGGCGATGGCGCGTTCGACACCGAGCCCGTCCGCGGTGGCGCGCGCACCCGCCCGCAGCCGGGCGCGCAGCGCGCCGTCGGCCAGCAGGCGCTCGAGCGCCGCAGCGAGGGCGTCGTCGCCGGCAACGGCGTCGATCCCGCCATCGGTGTCGTCAGGTGGCTCGGCACCGGCGGCGCGCGGCCTTGGCGGTGACGGTCCGGCCAGGAGCGCGTTGATCCCATCGGCCAGGTAGTCGAACTCCGGCCCGTGCCCCGGCGCGCCGCGGCAGGCGACCACCGGCAGGCCGTGGGCGAAGGCGTGTGCCGCCACCAGCCCGACCGCGCCGGGCACCACCACCGCCGTGGCCAGGGCGAACAGCGGCGCCAGGGCCGCCTCGTCGAACAGCGCACCGGCGAAGCGGATGGCGGGATCGTCCCCCACCAGCGCGGCCAGGCGCGGCCGGTCCACGCCATCGCCGACGATCAGCAGTGCGCAGCGGCGGCCGGCCGCACGCAGCCGGCGCACCGCCGCGATGGCGAGGTCGGCGCGCTTGGACGGATACAGCCGGCCGACGAACAGCAGCACCGGGTCGTCGCCCAGGCCGAACGCCCGGCGCGCCTCGGCAACGGCGGAAGCCGGCAACGCGGCGCGCGCGGCGCGGATGCCGGCCACGTCGACGCTGTTGACGGTGGCGAAGACACGGTCGCCGCGCAGCCCCAGCGCGCGGCAGGCGGCCGCTCCCCGTTCCCCGTAGGGCAGCACCGCGTCGGCACCGCGCGCCAGCACGCGGCGCAGCCGGCTGCGCAGGCCGCCGCCCTGGCCGTCCAGCACGAAATGCCCGGTCAGCACCAGCCGCGGCCGGCCGGCCAGCCGGCGCAGCAGCCAGGCCGCCCAGATGCCGAGGTCGTGGGTGTGGAAACCCGCCACCACGGCGTCCGGTCGCGACAGCAGCGCAGACAGCGTGCCTGCTGTCCAGGCGATGCGGCCGCCGCCGAGAGGCCAGAACAGGTTGCGCAGCCGCAGCGCCGGCAGCGGCAGCGGGCGGTTGACCGCGGTGGCGGTGAGCCCGGCACGCCCGTCACCGTGGAAGGCGGTGAAGCCGGGATCGGCCGACCGCGCCAGGCCGCGCAGCACCGGCAGCCGGTAGGCCGGCACGATGCCTTCGAGCAGGGCCACGCGGCGCGGCCCCGCGGCTGCCGGCGCAGCGGGGCGCAGCGCCTGCGCCAGGCCGCGCAGGTAGGGCGCGCCGAACCACAGCGGCCACAGCGGCCCGCCATGGCGGCGTGCGAACAGCAGCCAGGCCCGCGGCGGGTAGCCGCGCGGCCCGAACAGCTCGCGCAGCCGGTCGGCCAGCAGGCGGCGCCCGTCGGCCCAGGGCAGGCCGCGCACACCGCGCGCGCAGGTGCCGAAGCTGCCGGCACCGACCAGCACGTCGATGCCGGCCGCGCCGGCGCGCAGCGCGTAGTCGGTGTCGGCCATGCCCTGCACGCCGATGAAGGCGGGATCGACGTCGCCCAGCCGCTGCGCCGCCGCGCGCGGCACCAGTACGATGTTGCCGTTCATCGCGTCGCAGCGGGCCGGCCGCTCGCCGGGCATGACCGGCGTGAAGCGGAAGGGATGGAAGCGCCCGCGCAAGGCGCCGCCGTAGCTCGGGGCACCGGTGCCGGGGTCACGCGTGGCGCCGACGACGATGGCCGGCGCGCCTTGCGCATCGCGCCAGCGGTCGTGCGTGTCGACCAGGCGCGCGACCGCATCGGCATCGAGCTTCACGTCGTCGTTCAGCCAGAGGCGGAAGTCGGCGTCCTCGCCCACCGCGGCCAGGCCCAGGGCCATCGCCCCGCCCCACCACAGCGCGCCGTCGCCGGCCAGCACGCGCGCCGCCGGGAACTGCCGCCGCACGGCCGCGGCGGTGCCATCGCTGCTGCCGTCGTCGACGACGATGACGTCGAAGGCCACGATGCCGCGCGCCGCTGCAGCGTCGCGGCAGGCGTCCAGCGAGGCCAGGCAGGCCAGCGTCGTGTCGCGCCGGTCGTGGCAGGCCATGACCACCGCCAGGCGGCGTGGGCCGGAGGCGGCGGCCGGCGCGCTCATGCGGTGCCTCCGGCTGCTCGGCGCGCGGCAGCGGCCAGGGCGCCGACCAGCAGGCCCTGCTCGGCGGTCTGGGTGTACGGGATGCCGTAGACCGCCAGCGTGACCAGCAGCGCCAGCGCGGCGGCGGGTTCGAGCCGCAGGCCCGTCGGCGTGGCAGCACCGGCCGGAGCCGCTGCCGTACCGCGGTACAGCCGCAGCGCGACGCGGAGCAGGGCCAACAGCCACAGGCCCAGGCCCAGCAGGCCGGCGTTGAGGAAGGTCTCCAGGTAGAAGTTGTGCGGCGAGACGTCGATCAGCGCCGCCCCGATCCGGCGTTCGTAGCCGGCGCCGAAGCCGGCCCCGAAGACGATGGTGACCAGCCCGTCCGCCAGCGCCTGCAGCAGCAGGATGCTCCAGCCGTCGATGCGCCAGCCCAGGCTGCTGGCCTCGCCGAAGGGTTCGGACACGGCCGACTGCAGCGCCTGCGGCAGCGCCGCGCCGCCCCAGCCCAGCCGCAGCATCCACAGCGCTGCCAGCAACAGTCCACCGGTCGCCAGCGGCGGAACGAGCCGGGCGGCCAGGCCCGGCCGCAGCGCGAGCAGCGTGACCGCTCCGGACCATGCCGCCAGCCATACGCTGCGGTGGAACAGCAGCGCCATGACCGCCAGCAGCCCGAACGCCAGCAGCTGCGGCCGCCCCGGCAGCCCATGGCGCCAGCGGGCGGCCAGGCCGATCAGCCCGGCCTGCGCCAGCAGCAGGGCGCTGGAAGCCGGCAGCACGCGCTCGCGGTCGAAGGCCAGCACGTCGGAGAACTCGCGCGCAGCGAGCCCCGGCACCAGCCGCGGCTCGATCCAGCCCAGCAGCACCACGCCGGCCAGCAGCACCGCGACGCCCACCCACCCGCGCACGAAGCGGTCCAGCGCCGGCCCGTCCCAGGCGAAGCTGAGCATGTAGACGATGGCGGCCGACAGGTAGAAGAAGCGCCGGTAGAAGCTGGCGGCGGGCTGGAAGCCGAAGGCCTGGGCGCCGCGCACGAAGGCCAGGAGCAGCACCAGCGCGAGCAGCACCCAGGGCGCATCCGCCGCGCGCAGGCCACGCCGGTCCATCGTGCGCAGCGCGGCCGCCGCCAGCCCGGCCACGGACAGCAGGTCCATCGGCGAGACCGTGTAGCCCGGCAGCCGCAGGCCGGCGTCGACACCGAAGTGCTGCTCGACCACCGCAAAGGCGGCGAAGGCGGCGATGAAGGGCCAGCGGCGCCGGACGAACAACAGCACGCCGCCGCCGGCCGCCAGCAGCGCCACGGCGCCCAGGCCCAGCAGCAGGACCACGTGGACAGCCGGCTCGATCATGCGCGCCGGGCGCGGCGCGCCAGTTCGTCCGCCAGCGCCAGCGCGGCGAAGCGCGGCACGGTGCGCAGGTAGCGGCCGGCCAGGCGGCGCGGCTCGGTGAGCAGGCGGAAGGCCCACTCCAGGCCGGCATGGCGCAGCGCGCGCGGCGCCTGCGGCTTGTGGCCGGAGAGGAAGTCGAAGGCGGCCCCGACACCGCACAGCAGCGGCGCCTGCAGGTGCGGCCGGTTTCGCGCCATCCACAGTTCCTGCCGCGGCGCGCCGAGCGCGACCCAGACCACGTCGGCCGCCGCGGCGTCGATCGCGGCGCGGTGCGCAGCCTCCGCCCGCTCGTCGCAGCAGCCCAGGGGCGGCGACAGGCAGCCGGCGACCACCAGCTGAGGATGGCGCGCCGCCAGCCGGCCGGCCAGCGCCTGCAGCACCCGCGGCGTGGAGCCGTAGAAGAAGTGCCGCAGCGGCCGCTCCATGGGGCGCGCGCCGTGAGCGACCAGCGCCTCCATGAAGTCCGGGCCGTAGACGCGGCCGATCGGCAGGCCGCGCCGGCGCCCGAGCCAGACCAGCGGCATGCCGTCGGCGCCGACCAGGTGGGCGCCGGCCAGAGCCTGGCGCACCGCAGGGTCGTCGCGCGCTGCCAGGATGGAGCGCGCATCGGCGTGGCAGACATAGCCCTTCTCGCCCGACCGCACCCAGTGCGCCGCCAGGCCCACCGCCTCGGGCAGGGTCAGAACGTGCACGGGAATGCCGAGGATGGGGGTGGTCGGCGGCCGCATCGCGTTCACCATGCGCCACGCCCCCGCAGCACTTCCGGCACGGTGCGCGCCAGGATGTGGACGTCCAGCCAGATCGACCAGTTGCGCACGTAATAACCGTCGAAGCGCTCGGCCTCCGCCAGCGGCAGCGCGCTGCGCCCCGACACCTGCCACAGGCCGGTCATGCCCGGGCGCACCTGGCCGCGCAGCTCACGGGCCGCGGCCGACAGCGCGGCAAGGTGGTAGTCCGGCAGGGCACGCGGACCGACGATGCTCATCTCGCCCTTCAGCACGTTCAGCAGCTGCGGCAGCTCGTCGACGCTGAGGCGCCGCATCAGCGGCCCCAGCACGGGGACCAGGCGCGGGTCGCGGCGCAGCTTCAGTGACGCCTCCCATTCGGCGCGCGCCTCGGGCGAGGCGGCCAGCACTGCCCGCAGCCGCTCTTCGGCGTCCGGGTGCATGCTGCGCAGTTTGATGACGCCGATCGGCCGGCCACCACGGCCACGCCGCTGCTGCGTGAAGAACACCGGTCCGGGCGACAGCAGCTGCATGGCCGCAACGAAGGGCAGGCCGATGAGCACCGCCGGCAGCAGCAGCACGGCGCCGAGCAGCAGGTCCAGCGTGCGCTTGATGAAGCGGTTCCACGGCAGCAGCAGCTTGCGCTGCATCTCCAGGCCGAGCTGCCCCCCCAGGTCGCGCGAGGCCACCCACAGGCTCTGGGCATCGGTCGTTCCGCTGGCCAGCACCACCTTGCGGAACGGCAGCCGTTCGGCCTGGGCCAGGGCGGACAGCCCGAGCCCCTCAGTCGCCAGCAGCGCCAGGTTGACGCCGGGTGCGGCGGGCGGCGGCGCCGGGGGCGCTTCGCCCTCCAGCACCGGCACCCAGCCCAGCTCGGGGTTGGCGTGCAGCACGGCCGCCAGCCGGGCGCGTTCGGCGGCCGGACCCAGCAGCACGACCGGTACGCCCCAGACGCGCCGCCTCATCAGCAGGTGCCGCAGCAGCGCGTCGCCCAGCGGCACCAGCACCAGCGCCAGGCCGGCGGCGATCAGCAGGATGCCGCGCGACCACTGGCCGCCCGGCGCCACGTGGTCGAACACCAGCATGGTCGCGAAGAAGCCCAGCGTCACCTTCACCCGCAGGCGCAGGCGTTCGACGCCCGCGCGGCCATAGCCCGGCGTCAACCCGGCGGCCAGGTACAGCAGCGGCAAGAACAGCACGGCCGCGTGCATGCCTTGATAGCTGCCGGGGCCGATGACGATTGGCAGCCACGGCGCCAGGCTGCCGCGCAGCAGCGTGGCCAGCGCGACGATGGCCTGCAGCAGCAGGCTGTCGGCCACCACCATGACTGCCGGCACCTGCCATGGGTAGCCACCAGGCCGGCGGATGGCCGCCGGGGGGCCGGTCGGCCGGTCCGACGCCAGTGCGCAGGTGGGCAGGGCCCCCTCCGTCATGCCGGTTCCGCGGCGGCCACGGCTTCTCAGGCCTGACGGTCCACGGCCTTGAAGCCGTGGGTGCGCACCAGCTGCTCGCGCTGCGCGGACGCCAGGTCGTCGCGGACCATCTCGGCCACCAGCCCGGCAAACGAGGTCCTGGGCGACCAGCCCAGCCGCGCCCTGGCCTTGGACGCGTCGCCGAGCAGCGCGTGGACCTCCGTCGGGCGGAAATAGCGCGGGTCGACGACGACGATGGCTTCGCTGCGTCCGGCGTGCGTCCAGTACGCTTTCTCCTCGGCGCCCTGCCCTTCCCAGCGGATCTCCATGTCCAGCGCGTGCGCCGCCGCATCGACGAAGTCGCGCACGCTGTACTGCAGCCCGGTCGCGATGACGAAGTCCTCCGGCTCGTCCTGCTGCAGCATCAGCCACTGCACCTCGACGTAGTCGCGCGCATGGCCCCAGTCGCGCCGCGCATCCAGGTTGCCGAGGTAGAGGCAGTCCTGCAGGCCGAGCCGGATGCGTGCCAGCGCCCGCGTGATCTTGCGGGTGACAAAGGTCTCGCCGCGGATCGGGCTCTCGTGGTTGAAGAGGATGCCGTTGCACGCGTACAGGCCGTAGGCCTCGCGGTAGTTCACGGTGATCCAGTGCGCATAGAGCTTGGCCACGGCATACGGACTGCGCGGGTAGAACGGCGTGGCCTCGGTCTGCGGCGTCTCGCGCACCAGGCCGAACAGCTCGCTGGTGCTCGCCTGGTAGAAGCGCGTCTTCTTCTCGAGGCCAAGGATGCGGATGGCCTCGAGCAGGCGCAGCGCGCCCAGGCCGTCGGCGCTGGCGGTGTACTCCGGCACCTCGAAGCTGACCGCCACGTGACTCTGCGCGGCCAGGTTGTAGATCTCGTCCGGCTGCGTCTGCTGGATGATGCGGATGAGGCTGGCGCTGTCGGTCAGGTCGCCGTGGTGCAGGAAGAAGCGGACGTTCTTCTCGTGGCGGTCCTGGTACAGGTGGTCGATGCGGTCGGTGTTGATCAGGCTGGTGCGGCGCTTGATGCCGTGCACGACGTAGCCCTTGCCCAGCAGGAACTCGGCGAGGTAGGCGCCGTCCTGGCCGGTGGTGCCGGTGATCAGGGCCACCTTCGGCGCTGTGCTCATGGGCCTCTCCGTTCTTTTAATGTGCTATTCACGAAGTCATCGTAGGCCAGGGCCAGCCCCTGTTCCAACGGCACCGTGGCGTGCCAGCCCAGGGCGTTGAGCCGGCGGCTGTCCATCAGCTTGCGCGGCACGCCGTCCGGCCTGCCGGCATCGAAGCGGATGCGGCCCTGGTAGCCGACGGTGCGCGCGATGGCCTCGGCCAGCTCGCGGATGCTGAGGTCCTGGCCGCTGCCAGCATTGAGGTGGCTGCGCACGGGTTCGGTCTGCGTGCGATGGACGGTCGGCTCCAGCCCCATCACGTGCACGCAGGCGGCGGCCAGGTCATCGACGTAGAGAAACTCGCGCCGCGGGGTGCCGGTGCCCCACACGGCCACCTCGGCGGCGCCGTTCACCCGGGCCTCGTGGAAGCGGCGCATCAGCGCCGGGATCACGTGCGAATCCTCCGGGTGGTAGTTGTCGCCGGGTCCGTACAGGTTGGCAGGCATCACGCTGCGGTAGTCGATGCCCAGGCGCGCGCCGTACTGTCGGTTGTAGCTTTCACAGAGCTTGATGCCGGCGATCTTGGCGATGGCATAGGGTTCGTTCGTGGGCTCCAGCGCGGCGCTCAGCAGCGCTTCCTCGGGCATGGGCTGCGGCGCCAGCCGCGGGTAGATGCAGCTGGAGCCGAGGAACAGCAGCTTGCGGACGCCGCTGCGCACCGCCGCCTCGAGCACATTGCATTGGATCGCGAGGTTCTGGTGGATGAAGTCCGCCGGCCGGGTACCGTTGGCATGGATGCCGCCCACCCGAGCGGCGGCCAGGTACACCTGGTCCGGCCTCTCGGCATCGAAGAAGGCTCGCACCGCGGCCTGGTCGGTGAGGTCCAACTCGGCATGCGTACGGGTGAGCAGGTTCGCCTGGCCGCGTTCGCGAAGGCACCTGACGATGGCCGACCCCACCATGCCGCGGTGGCCGGCGACGAAGATCCTGGGGCGCAGCGGGTTCATGAGCGGCGGCCAGCCTACCACGCGAAGCCCTCAGGGCAGACCCGTACGGGGCCGGCTGGCAGGGCGCCATCCAGTACCATCACGGCGCCCTTCCAATCACCGACCGTACGCCATGCGCGCCAGTGTTCTCCTGTTTGCTCTCGGGCTGTGCGGCAGTGTCGCTATCGCGCAAACGACGCAGCCGCGGGTCGAGGGGGGCACGTTCTCCGCGCCCGGCTATTCGACACCCGCCGTGGCCACGCGGCCGGGGACGACCGGCGCGGCTGCTGCACCCGGACCGGCGGCGGCCGCCAACGGCAACGCATCGGTCAGCGGCCCCGCGGCGGGCCTGCCGCCCGCGCACGTGCAACACGAAGGCGTGGGAGCGGCAGACCCGGTAAATGCCCTGCGCGCCGCTCGCGAACCGCAGCGCCCCAGCGAGTTCCAACGCTTCGTCGAGCAGGCCACCGGCCGCCTGCTATCCGTGTTCGGGACCGACTTCTTCGCCGGCGCCCGGCGCGGCGACGCACGCGGGGACGGCGTGCCCGTCTCGGGCGACTACGTGATCGGCCCTGGCGACGAACTGGTCATCCGCGCCTGGGGGTCGATCGACGTCGACTACCGGGCGAGCGTGGACCGCAACGGCCAGATCAGCCTGCCCAAGGTCGGCACCTTCAACGTCACGGGGATCAGGGCCTCGGACATCGAGCGGCACCTGCGCGCGCAGATCGGCCGCGTCTTCACCAACTTCGACCTGAACGCCACGCTCGGGGCGCTGCGGGGCGTGCGCGTGTTCGTCGTCGGTCCCGCCCACCAGCCGGGCGTCTATACGCTGCCGGGCCAGTCGACGCTACTGTCCGCGGTGGTCGCCGCGGGCGGTCCGGGGCCGAACGGCTCCATGCGTCGCGTGCTGCTGCGGCGCGATGGCCGCGTCGCCTCGGAGCTGGACGTGTACGAGTTCCTGGTGCAGGGCGACAAGTCACGCGACCTGCAGCTGCAGGCCGGCGACGTGGTCGTCTTCCAGCCCGCCGGCCCGCGCGTGGCCTTGACCGGCGCCCTGGACACTCCGGCGATCTACGAACTGAAGGTTTCCGATGAAGCGGTGCGCACGGTGCTGCGCTACGCCGGCGGCGCACCGGTGCTGGCCAACCCGCACCGCGCACAGCTGGAGCGCATCGATCCCGCGCGCTTGAAAGCGGCGCGCATCGTCGAATCGTTCAGCCTGGACGAGGCGGGCATGCAGAAGCCGCTGCGCGACGGTGACGTGCTGACCCTCCTTCCCATCTCGCCGCAATTCGCCAATGCGGTGACGCTGAAGGGCCCTGTCGCTCACCCCCTGCGTTATGCGCACCGTCCGGGCATGCGCGTGAGCGACCTGATTCCCGACGCCGACGCCCTCGTCTCCGCTGACTTCCACCGGCGCAAGAACCTGCTGGTGCAGCTGGACGAGGCGCACGGGGCGGAGACGCCGCACGCCAGTGCCGCCCGGGACAGCGATCGCGGCCCGCGCCGGCGTGCCCCGTCCGCGCCGGACTGGCCGCCGCTGGCCACGCTGTTCGACGAAGTGAATTGGGACCACGCCGTCATCGAGCGCCTGGACCCGAACGACCTCAGCACGCAGGTGATCCCGTTCAATCTGGGCCGGGCGGTGCGCCAGCACGACCCGGTGCACGACTTCGAACTGCAGCCTGGCGACGTCGTCACCGTGTACAGCCAGAAGGACATGCGCGTGCCGCTGGCCTGGCAGACCCGGCTGGTCTCGCTGGAGGGCGAGATCGCCGCACCCGGCGTCTACCAGCTGCAGCCCGGCGAGACGATGCGCGGGCTGCTCACGCGGGCAGGCGGCTTGACGCCGCAGGCCTACGTGTATGGCCTGGAATTCAGCCGCCAGTCCACGCGCGAGCAGCAGCGCGAGAACCTGCAGGCCGCGATGGCGCGGCTGCGGGCGCTGTCGGCCACCCAGAGCGCACGCGAAGCCGTCAACCGCGCCGACAACGCAGCTGGCAGCGCGACCATCAGCCAGGCCGCCACGCAGGCCCAGCTCGCCCGGCTGTCGCGCATCGAGCCGAACGGACGCATCGCGCTCGAGCTGCAGCCCGAGATTCGCTCCGTCGAGGCGCTGCCGGACGTACCGCTCGAGCACGGCGACCGCATCGTGGTGCCGCCCCGCCCGGGCTTCGTCACCGTCGCCGGGGCTGTGATGAACAACAACGCCTTCCTGTGGAAGGCCGGGCGTACGGCGGGCGACTACGTCCGCATGGCCGGCCTGGACGAAGCGGCCGACCTGTCGCAGATGTTCGTGCTGCGCGCCGACGGCACCGCCGTGAGCGCGACCGGCCGGCGCGGCTTCCTGGGCTTTGGCGGTGTCGAGGCACAGGAGCTGCAGCCCGGCGATGCGGTGGTGGTGCCGAACCAGCTGGACTACGAGACCTTCGGCCGCGCCCTGGTCCGCAACCTGAAGGACTGGTCGCAGATTTTTTCCCAGTTCGGCCTCGGCGCGGCCGCCATCCATACCCTGCGCAGGAACTGAGCACCCGTGAACGAAGCCGACGGACCGGTGCCCGGACTGGTGGACCTGCTGACCTGGCTTGGCGAAGGCAAACGCACGATTGCAGCGGTCACGGCCGCAGCGACGGCGGTGGCACTGGGCGCGGCCTGGCTCTCCACGCCGATCTACACCGCCCGCACCACACTGCTGGCCCCTGGCGCGCAGCAACAGGGCAATGCGGCGACCGCGCTGGCGGCGCTGGGCTCCCTGGGCAGCCTGGCGGGCGCGGCCGGCGCGAAGACGCCGGACGAGCTGTACGTCGCGCTGATCCGCAGCGAATCGGTGACACGCGGGCTCGACAAGCGCTTCGACTTGCGCGCGCGCTACAAGCTCGACAAGTACGAATCGCTGCGCACCGCGATGCCGGGCATCGTGCGGGTGTCGTCGGACAAGAAGAGCGGGGTCATCACCGTCGAGGTGGACGACGCGGACCCGCGCTTCGCGGCCGCCCTGGCCAACGCCGTGCCGGACGAGGCGGGCAAGGTGATGGCGCGGCTCGCGGTCTCGGAAGCGCAGCAGCGCCGGCTCTTCTACGAGCAGCAGCTGAAGGAGACCAAGGAACACCTCATCAAGGCGGAGCAGGAGCTGCGTCAGGTGCAGGAGAAGTCCGGCGTCATCGTGCTGGACAAGCAGGCGGAGGCGCTCATCGGCGGCGCCGCGCAGCTGCGCGGGCTGATCGCCGAGCGCGAAGTGCAGCTGAAGGTGCTGCGCACGGCGGCCACGGAACGCAACCCCGATGTGATCCGCCTCGGCTCCGAGCTGCAGGCGCTGCGCGCCGAGTTGGCGCGGCTCGAATCGCGCCCGGCCGGCGGCAGCAGCGTCACCGACATGCCGGTGGGCAAGATACCCGCTGCGGCCATCGACTACGTGCGCGCCCGCCGCGAGCTAAGGCTGCAGGAAACGCTGCTGGAAGGCATCGTGCGGCAGTACGAGATGGCCAAGCTCGACGAAGCCAAGGAAGGCTCGGCGCTTCAGCGGGTGGATGAGGCCGTGCCGCCCGACCACAAGTCCAGGCCGTCGCGGCTCTTCATTGTCGCCGGCGGCGCCCTGCTGGGTCTGCTCGGCTCGGGGATCGCCGTCGTTTGGCGCCGCCATGCCGCGGGCCTGCGCGGGCTGCACCCAGAGCGGGCCGAGGCCTGGGACGCGGTGCGCCGGGCCTGGCGACTGCGTGGCTGAGCGCCCGCGCCGGCATGACGGCGCGCGAGCAGCGCCAACGTCGGGATCACGGGTCGGCAGTGGGCGGCCCGATTGCGTCGGACGTGACCACGCCCGCCCCATGCACCCGGACCCGCTCGCCGATGGGCATCAAGGCGCCAGGCTTTGCGGGGCGGCGTCGCTGTATCCCGTCACGCGCGCGGGTTCGGTGGCGGCTGCGCTGCCGTCGTCCAGCAGGACATCGCGATCACGAAGGACCACGGCCGCCTGGAGACGCGCCGCTGGGCGGCTGTGCGAGACCTGAGCATGTTGAGCAAGGCACTGACGGACGCCTGGCCGGGTCTGCGCAGTGCGGTGATGGTTCACTCGCAGCGGGAGTTCACCGGTGGTGACCACAAGGGCCAGGTCAGCACCGAGTGACGCTACTTCATCAGCGGCCGCGATCTCAGCGCTGCCGAGTTCAATCAACCTAAGAACAGCAGTTGAAGCGCCCGCCGCCCCGATTTTTCCAACGCTGGCGGGCAGTAACGTTGATCAGTGACACTGACCCGATGGGTGAGCGCAAGAAGCCGGGCAAGACGGCGCTGGCCGCGGCCAGCGAGGACGCGATGGTCGTGCAGACGATGGGCGGTCGGAGGCACGTTCGCTGGGATGAGGCCGCGCGAGCGACGCCGCACGGACATCAAGGCCGCGCCGTCGGGCGCGGCGTCGAGCCTGGCGCACGAGGCAGTCCGGTTCTTCGGCGAGA
>CAMLKW010000024.1 GCA_946480605.1 uncultured Roseateles sp.
AAGCGGGAACCCAATCGCCGTCGATGTAGTGATGAAGAACGTCGTGCATGGCGTGCTTCTGACGCGCTCAGGCGGCCTTGGTGGAAATGCCGGTGGCCATGCGCATGAAGCCGTCGAAGGCGCGGTCCGAGAGCAGGCGCCGCATGAAGATCATCGGCTTGGCGCCGAAGCCGACCGCGTAGCGCGTCTTGGGGCGGCGCGCCGTGACGGCCTTGCCGATGGTGTCGGCGATCAGTTCGGGCGGCGACTGGCGCTTGCGGCTGGCTTCACCCACCATGGACTCGGCCATCGGTTGCGCCTGGCTCGCATAGACGCCCTTGCCCGACACTTCCCGCAGCTTGTCGGCGGCGATGCCGGCCCATTCGGTCTTGATGCCGCCCGGCTCGATCACGACGACGTCGATGCCGAAGGGCTGCAGTTCCATGCGCAGGCAATCGCTGATCGCTTCGAGCGCGAACTTGGTGCCGTGGTACCAGGCACCCAGCGGCGTGTGGATCTTGCCGCCCATCGAGGTGATGTTGACGATGGTGCCGGAGCGGTTGCGGCGCATGTGGGGCAGCGCGAGCTGGATCAGACGCACCGCGCCGAAGACGTTGACGTCGAACTGCGCGCGCGCCTCGTCCAGCGAAACATCCTCCACCGAACCGTAGGAGCCGTAACCCGCGTTGTTGACCAGCACGTCGATGCGCCCGGACAGGGCAATGATCTCGTTGATGCCGGCCTGCATGGAGGCGTCGTCCGTCACGTCCAGCGCCAGCACGTGCAGGCCCGCGTCGGCAAGGTGGCGCATCCGGTCGACCCGCCGTGCTGCAGCGTAGACGGTGTAGCCGAGGGCTTTCAGCTTGAGAGCGGTGGCTGCGCCGATGCCGGAAGACGCGCCTGTCACGAGAGCTACTTTGGTGTTCATGTCGATCGGTCCTGGTCTGAGGTGGAGGGCCTGGCGACCCGGTGTGGGTTCGCCTTCTGTGCCATGAACTTTAGAAATCGAGCGGCGCCACGCCACTAGCGATCCGCGCCACGATCCAAGCAAAACGCGCCATGGCAGGGGCGATGCGCGCCGCCCTCGGGTGGCCGACGACGGGTCGGCATGTCGCCCCCGCCTCAAGTCACGGGGGCCCGCAATGCCAAAGCCCGGCTGACGCTTAGGCTTCGCCGATCAGGGCGGCACGCCGAAAGCGCGCAACTCCCCCTGCCGCTGCAAGCCCTGCCGAGCCTCGTCGAGTCGATGCATCAGCACGTCCGGTGTGTCGCGATGGCAGGCGAGGTGGTACTCGGCCGGCGCGAGCTGCCGCACCACGCGCAGCTTCGACGGCGCGTCCGGCAAGGCCGAGAAGGTGATCTCGCTCGCCACCAGCAGGTCCAGCCGGCGCGCATCCAGCATGCGGGCCCCGACGTCCGGCAGTGCGACCTCGGTGAGGTCCAGCCCCTGCGCGCGGGCCCAGTGCGCGCCGGCCGTGTCGCGGACTGCCCCCAGACGCAGGTGCTGCACCGTGCCGGGCGAATCAAAGTCGCGGGCATCGTCGGCACGCGCGATCAGGCTGATCGAGGTGCGCGCCAGCAGGCCAACCCATCGAAACTGTGATTCCAGTTCGGGCGTCCTCAGGACCCCGGAAATGCAGCTGTCCGGCAGCCGCACCAAGTCGCGCAAGGCGCGTGGCAGCGATGCCGTCCGCAGCACCGCGCGCCGACCGGCCGCAGCGGCGATGTTCTCGAGCACGGCCTTGGCCCGCCCGCCTACCACCGCGCCGCTGGCGTCGACGTCGATCAGGCCGCGGACCGGCGTCACGTAGATCACCAGCTCCGGCAGCTTTGTGGCGGCAGGCGGCTCGGTCGCCAGGGCAAGCGCCGGCACGAGTGCGACGACCGTGACCCAGCCGGTCCACATGACGAGCGCAAGTCGATGGCACATGCGCAAATTCTGGTCGCTCACGGCCTGGCGGGGCAAGCCAGCCATACCGCGCCGCAGCGCGGGTTTCGGCATCAGGGGGATGTCCGCGGCGTGTCGACATCGCGGCGGCGTTCGGCAAACCGCGCCAGCATCGCCTTGAACTGCGGCGATTCACGCAGCAGACGACCGCCCAGTGCCCGCAGGCGATCTACCGCTTCGGCGGGCAGCGCAAAGCTCGTCGGCAGCTCCATGAAGTAACGACGCTCCTGCGGGTCGTCGATGGCCTCGAAACTCACGTCGATGGCCTCGAAGCTCAGGCTGGGCACGGCGGCCCGGGCCTGCTCCACGCTGGAGCCGGCGAGCCGTTGCTGTGCGATGGCGAACTGGCGCTTGTCGTCCCAGCGCCGGGCGATGTCCTTCAGCAACTCCACGGATTCGTAGCTGTAGCGGTCGATCGGGACACTGGAGGCCTGGAACACCTGGTCGAAGAGGCCCGGCGGTGTCGGGGAGCGATCCCAGGTCGTCGCCGGTGCCGAGCGCGAATTGACGACGATGACCAGCACATGCCGGATCCGCTCAAGCTGAACCTCGCTGCGAAAGCGCTCGCTGGCTTCCAGCGCCTCAAAGCCTTCAAGAATGCCGCGCAATCCCAGGTTGTCGGACACCCCGCCGTCCACGACATGGATGTAGGGACGCGCTTCGCCGTCCTGCAGGCTCAGCATGTCGCGCGCCCGCAGCAACGCTCGACCGGCAGGCCTGGCACGCCGATCGACACGTTCGATATCGCTGAGCCAGGGCGGGCGCGATTCACCGCAGCGTCCGCCGTAGTTGTGGAAGGTGACCGGTGTCAGGACGACCGGCACGGCCGACGAGGCTGCCACGGCGCGCGCCAACCGAACGCTGCCGAGATCGGAGCACATGTGATCGAAGGTGTCCTGTGAGAACTCGAAGCGCGCACCCGTGGACACATCGGTGCCGGAGACGACTGCGACGGGGGCAGCCCGCTTCTCGAGGTCTGCGAACGTGGCGCCGCCAAACAGGATCTCGTCGTAGTAGTCGGACGCCAGCTCCGACCGCCCATACAGCCGACTGCCCAATGCGCCCCAGTTGCGCGGGCTCAGGGCCCGGGAAATCAGCTCAGCTTGCACATCGCGCTTGAGGAAGCGCGCCTCGAATTCGTCGAAGAAGCGCTCGCCATAGAGCGCGTAGCCCAGTGCCGTGAAGCTGCCTCCGGAAACACCCGAAATCAGGTCCACTTCGTCGAGCATGGTGCGGCTGCCGCGCCATGGCGGCAGGCTGTGACGCCGAAGCTCCTCCAGGACGCCGAAGGAGAAGGCGGCAGCACGCGTGCCGCCGCCAGAGAAGGCCAACAGGACCAGGGCGTCGGAACGGCCGACTTGCCGCGAGGCGATGATCCGACCGGCGCGGTAGCCGGTGTTCGGAAGGAGCTCATCGATTGGCGGATTGACGGGGGCGACGGTCGTGCAGCCTGAGGCCAGTGCGGCACACGCTAGGAGGCCGGCAACCGAAGGACGCACGCGTCCCTCGATCCGAGAACGCAGCCTCGTCCAAGCGCCCGCCAGCCCGGACTCCATCGCTGCGCCCCGTTCGGTTTGATCCACGCGTAGCCCTCCCGATCCGGGTCGCCACCAGCGGCACTCGGAACGCGCGGCGCAGCGGCGACAGCCGGTCCGGCCCAGCATAGCCCAGGCCTCTCTGCGACACGCGCTCCATGAGCGAGCCGACCAGGGTGCCGTGTAAAGCCTGAACTGCCGGGCGCAAGCGGCTAACGGCCTGCCTGCAGGTACGCTCTCAGGGCCTTGAGCGTGCCGAAGGGCGTGTCCACCACGGTCCGATTGGCCAACCAATCAGGGATGGACCCACCGGGAGCCGCATGCATCTGGTAGCTCACGCTGACGCCCTCGGCGGTGGGCGCCAGGCGCCACTGCCCGTCAGCCTTCGGAATGCGGACCTTGCCTTCGCGCACCGGCAGGTAGTTGGGCAGCGCTTCGACGCGCACGATCACGCTGCCGTCGCCAGGACGGGCATAGCTGAAGTGGTAGACCCCGTCACGGTTGGAAACCGGCCAAGGTGCCTTGTTGTCGAGGTAGTGGTACTGCTCGGTGTCGTTCGCCTTCAGCAGCTCGGACGCGGCGACGTCGGGCATCCATTGGCGAAACGCGTTGGCATCTCGCAGGACTTGAACGACCTGCTCCAGCTTCGCCTTGACGTGCACCTCGCCACGAAACTCGCGCAACGGAGAGTCCGGGACCGTGCGCACAAAGACCTGGATGCCATCGGCGTCCTTGGCGAGGGACCAGGTGTCCTGCGCCAGCACGGCCTGGCTTGATGCGAGTCCTGCGCCCAGGACGGCCATCACGGTGAAATGCTTGATGTTCATGCTTGCTCGAAGCGAAGTGGGGAGGACAGGAAGTTAGGTGCGAGGCTGCCGCGCGGGACTCGCAGGGCGCGCCAGTCCGGCAGCGAAAGACGTCACACGACTTCTGTCGGCGGGCGGGCTCAAAGGCCCATCAAGAGCTCAGCGCACCGGATCTGCCGGGGCGGTTCTGGCGCGACGGTCGAGCGCGGCATGGATGGCCGGCAGGGCGGCGATCGCCGACTCGTAGCCAAGCCGTCGTGCGCGCTCCCGGCTTTCAGCATCCCCCAGCCTCGCAGCCGACACGGCGGGTGCGATCAACACATCGGCCAGGGATTCCTCAGGGCGCGAGAGCAGGCAGCTCTGCATCTGTGACACCCGAAGCCACAGAGACATCGCGGATGTAGACGGGTACTTCGGCCCGTTGCAGTAGATGTCGACCGCGATGACCACCTCGGCACCCAGCGCGCGGGCCGCGGCCACCGGCACCAGGGCCGCCACACCGCCGTCGACCAAGCGGGTGCCACTCGACTGCACAGGGACAAACACGCCGGGTATCGCGGCAGACGCCCGCAACGCTTGTCCGGCGTCGCCACGAGTGATGACGAACGGCAACCCGGTTTCGATGTCCGTAGCAACGGCGGCGAACCGTCGTGGAAAGCGCTCGATGGCCTGCCCGCCGACGAGCCGACCAGCCCAGCGCCCCAGCGCTTCGCCCCTCATAAAGCCCGGCCCGCGCAGCGCAACGTCGGCCAAGGCTCCCATCTGCAGCGTGCTTGCCTGACGCCAGAGTTGGTCCGGCGCCGAACCGGCCGCGTAGGCAGCGCCGATGATGGCCCCTATCGACGTGCCGACCACCAGATCAGCGCGCACGCCCGCCTCTTCAAGCGCTTGAAGCACACCGATGTGTGCATAGCCGCGCAGGCCACCGCCACCGAGGACAAGCGCAACGCGCGCCGGTGCGCCAGCGCGCGCCGCGGCCTCGGCCTGCGGCGCGGTCCGCAGGCTGCCGTCCACCAGCCATTCGCCGTCAAAGGCTGATCCCGGCTCGGCGGTGCTCGCGCAAGCCGCCAGCAGGCCAGCCGCCATCAACGGCAGCAGGCATCGATGCAGAGCCACGGCTAGGGCTGCGGAGCGCCGAGCCGCACCAGTTCATCTGAGGGCAAAACAACCCGCCCTTGCGCGCGTGGCACGGTTCGCAACAACGCCAGCGCGACGGCCTGCGCGTGGACCGGACGATAGGTCCCCGGCAACAGGGGCGCGAGCATTCGGGCGATGGGAATCGCCAGCCGTTCCCCGAGCCGGGAAGGCTGATTCAGTCCTTCTCGCAGGTCGAGCAGCAGTGAGGGCTGCGCCAGCACCAGGGCCTCCAGATTCAAGGCCTCCAGCGCGTCCTCCAACTCGCCTTTGACGCGGTTGTAGAACATGGACGACCTGGCATTGGCGCCGGCGGCGCTGACCAGTCCCAGGCGGCGGGCGCCGGCCGAAACAGCGGCCTTCGCCACGGCCAGATTGGCGTCCAGGTCCACGGCGCGGAACGCGGCCTGGCTGCCCGCCACCTTGATCGTCGTTCCCACCGCCAGATAGACCTCATCCACCTTGGGCAGTTCAGGCAGATGAGCGAAGTCGACGAGATGCACGCAGAGCTTGGCGTGATTGACACGCAGCGCACGGCGGCTCAGGGCATGCACGGTCGAAACGCTGGGGTCCGCCAGCAGCGCTTGCAGCATCAGGCCGCCCACCAGGCCTGTGGCGCCTGCAAGCAGCACGGTGCGTTGTTTGGTCATGGTGTCGTTCTCAGTTCATGCGCAGGGCTTGTCGCGCGCCATCGGGCGTCTGTCCGGTCCAGTCCTGGAAGGCCCGATAGAAGGAGTTGGGGTCCTCGAAGCCAAGCAGGAAGGCGATCTCTCCGCCGGACATCGTCGTGTTGCCCAGGTAATGGCGGGCCAGGCTCTCGCGGGTGCCGTTGACCAGCGCACGGAAGTTCGCGCCCTCGTCCTCGAGGCGCCTCTGCAAGGTGCGCTTGCTCATGCCCAGCCGTTCGGCGGCCTTCTCGATGGTGGCCGCATTGCTGGGCAGCAGCTCCAAAAGCACGGCGTGCACGCGCTCGGCCGTGGTGGCCGTGGCATCGAGTTCGCTCAGCCGGCGGCGAAGATCCGGCTCGAACACCCGCCACATGCCCTCGTTGACGGTGAGAAACGGTCGCCAGACATCTGCTGCGGCAAATGTGATGCTGGGGTGGGCGCCGTGCTGCACGCTGGCGCCGAAGAAGCTCTCGTAGCGTCGCGCATAGGCACTGGGCGGCAGCTTGGTCAGGCTCACCCGCAAGGCCTTGACCGGCTCGCGGGTCGCCAAACGGGCCAGGCGAAGCAGGAACGCCACCTCGGCCACTTCGAGCGACTGGGGCACCTCGGTCTGCAGCGCCAGCCAGCGGGGTGAGACCGTGAGGTCGCCCGATGAACCCGCCTCGACCTCCAGGCTCATCGGAGCGACGAGCTGCTTGTACTTGCTCAGGCGCTGCACCGCCTGCATCAGGTGGGCGCTGCAAAGTGCGGCAAACAGCGGGGGGCTGAAGATGTCTGCGGAAACCAATTCGACCAGGCGAATCGGAAACATCGGGTCGGCGGCTTCTTCCTCCAGGCTTCTCCAGAACCGGAAGTAGTCTTGCGTGGACAGCTCTTGAACGTCACGGGACAACAGATCCAGAGGCAGACCCGCACGCCGCAAGACGTGCTCGGGCCGCAAGCCAAAGTCCTTCAGCAGCGCGTGCCAACTGACGTCGAGAGAGAAGAAGCGATTGCCTGACATGGGGGCTCCGGATTCACAGGGACCGCTCGATCAAGAGCTGCAGCCCGTGCCCGGAGTCTAGGCAGTCGCCGGCCAGAACCGACTTGCAAGAAGCGCCAGCTCGGCTGCCATCTGCGCCATCCGCGAGGTGCGGCTCGCAGTGGGCCCCATCTGACTCCAGCAGCGCCAGCGCCCCCCGCAAGCAGCACACGAAGCGCAGGTCCACGATTCAGCCGCCGTTCGGCCGCACGAGGGTGAATGTCTCTGTTCAGCCTAAACCTGACGTCTTCAACGGCCGCTGCCTGGCCTGCGCAGGACCCTCAGCGTCACCACCGCAGCGGCCCAGCAGGACACGCCCGTCACCGTGCCGCCCCAGACCAGGTCCACCGCCGTCACCAGCCACGGCCAGCCTTGCATGGTGGCCTGGTTGGTGAAGTCGTAGGTGCCGTAGCACAGCAGGCCCAGCAGCACGCCGCGCACCAGCGCCTGCTTGGCGCGGCCACTGGCCAGCGCCGGGGCGACGGCGAAGTACACCAGGCCGGCGAGGTAGAAGACGTAGAACAGCGCCGCCGCGATCCAGTCCACCGTGGGCGCCAGCAGGTGGCCGATGGCCGGGCGGTACAGCGCGGCGGTGGCCGTGCTCAGCCAGACGGCGTCCATCGCGAGGAAGACCAGCAGCGTTGCGGCATAGGCCAGCGGCCATTGCCAGCGCGGGGCGGGCAGGGGGGTCATGGCGTCTCCATCGGATGGGGTCACTTCAGTCGATAGGTCAGCAGGCGGTCGCCCTTGACGCGGGCGTCCAGCCCCAGCCAGCCGGCGTCGTCGCGGTCCAGCCACATCACCAGCTCCTGCTTGGGGCCGCCCGGCGGCGTGGCGATGAGGCGCCAGCGCGCGGCTTGAGTCTCGCGGCCACGCACGCTCAGCGGTGCGTCGGGCAGGCGCTCGAAGCGGGCCTGCTCGACTTGGCCGGTCTGTGGGTTCAGCAGCCGGGTCTGTGTGGGCAATGCAGGGTTCCAGTAGGCGAAACCCATCAGGCAGTCGTCGGCCTCGGCGCGGGTCTGCGCCACCTTGAGCGGCTTGCCGTCGTCGTCGGTGCTGGATTGCAGCTCCGCCAGGCAATCGCCACGCCAGCGCTCGCGGGCCTCGTGGCGGTAGCGGAACAGGGTCAGACCCAGCAGTTTCACGTCCATGCGCGCGACGCTGTGTACCTCGCGCGCCGCGGGCGTGCCGTTGACGGTGAAGCGGTGCGAGCCCACGGGCTTGCCGTCCAGGCGCACGTCGAAATCCCAGCTCTGGGCCTGGGCCAGCCCGCAGGCCAGCAGGGCCAGTGCGGCGGCGGGCTTCATGCGGCGCCGCTCCGGGGCGGCCAGGGGATGAAGGCGCTGGTGCGGGCGATGTAGTCGCGGTAGGCGGGGCGGCGCTCGGTGATGTCCTGCTCCAGCAGGCTCACGCCGGACACGCGCAGCAGCAGCACGGTCATCATCAGCGGCGAGACCAGGCACCAGGCGGCGTCCCAGCCGCCGGCGGCCAGACCCATCAGGCCCAGGCCCCACCACAGGCAGGCCTCGCCGAAGTAGTTGGGGTGGCGGGAGTAGCGCCACAGGCCGCTGTCCATCACGCGGCCACGGTTGGCCGGGTCGCGGCGGAAGCGCGCGAGCTGGGCGTCGGCCACGGCTTCGGTCAGCACGCCGGCCGCAGCCAGGGCGGCGCCCAGCGTGTCCCAGGCGCTCCAGGCGGCGGGTTGGGCCGCGGCGGCCAGCGCGGGCCAGCCGACCACCCAGGCCAGCGCTGCCTGCAGCCCGAACACCAGCCACAGGCTTTTCAGCGCGAAGCCGGGCTGGTTGCGCTCGCGCATGGCCTGGTAGCGGCGGTCTTCGCCATGGCCCCAGTTGCGGTGGCTGATGTAGGCGGTCAGCCGCAGCGCCCAGGCGAGCAGGATAGTGAGCATGACGCTGAGGCGTGCGTCGCTGCCCAGCAGCGATGCGTACAGCAGGGCCGGCGCGGCGATGAAGGTGGCCCAGAAGCGGTCGGCCAGGCTGGCGTCGCGCCGTGCGACGCTGGCCGCCCAGGTGGGCAGCGCCAGTGCGCCGGCCAGCGCGAGGCCCCAGGCGGCGGCTTGCAGCTTGTCCATGCCGGCCTCAGCGCCGCGGCGCGAACAGGTAGTGGCTGACCCACCACTGCTGGCCGCGGTCGTAGGCGAACAGCTCTTCCACCGACAGCAGGAACAGCCGCCAGCGCTGCCACCACATCGAGGCCTGCGACTTGCCGTAGACCGACTCGAACATCGGCATCAGCTCGGCGCGGCGGGCGTCCAGCCGCTGCAGCCAGGCGGCGGCGGTGCGCGCGTAGTGGCGGCCGTCCCAGCGCCAGCGCTGCTGCAGCGCCAGCGAGTCCTGGCACAGCAGCGCGAGGTCGTCGCTGGGCATCATGCCGCCGGAGAAGAAGTAGCGGCTCATCCAGTCGCTGGCGTCGCGCACCTCGAAGGCGTAGGGAGCCTCGCGGTGGGCGAACACGTGCATGAAGAACAGACCCTCGGGCCGCAGCCAGCCGGCCACGCGGGCGAAGGCCTGCGGCCAGTTGCGCAGGTGCTCGAACATCTCCACCGACACGATGCGGTCGAAGCGGAACTCGGTGTCGAAGGCGTTGAAGTCGCAGGTCTGCACCCGCAGGTTGGCCAGGCACCGGGTGGCGGCCTGGGCCTCGATGTATTCGCGCTGCGAGGCTGAGTTGGACACGGCCAGGATCTGCGCGTTCGGGAAGTGCGACGCCATCCACAGGCTCAGCGAGCCCCAGCCGCAGCCCAGCTCCAGGATGTGCTGGCCGTCCGCCAGCCGGGCCCGCGCGGCGGTCTCGGCCAGCGCGGCTTCCTCGGCCTGCTCCAGCGTGTTGACGCCCTCGGGCCACCAGCAGCTGCTGTACTTGCGCTGCGGGCCCAGCATGGCGCCGAACAGCTCGGGCGGCAGTTCGTAGTGCTGCTCGTTGGCCTTCTCGGGCAGCAGGGCCAGCGGCGCGGCGCACAGCGAGGCGAGGAAGCGCTGCGTCAGCTCGGCGGCGGTCTCGCCGTCGCCGTGGCGCAACTCGTTGAGCCGCTGGCGCAACAGATGGCGTATGCCCAGCCGCAGGGCGGCATCGGGCAGCAGGCCGCGTTCGGCCAGTCGCAGGGCGGTGGAGCTGTCGTCGCGGGTCATGGCGGTCGTGCAGAGCGGGGTTGCCGGCTTGTACGCGCACCTTGCCGGCTTGGATCAGCGCCGGCGGCCGGGCTATAGCGGCAGGCTGGCCTTGCCGAAGCGGGTGCGGCAGACCTGGTTGCCGTTGACGGTCTCGAAGTCGCTGGCCAGCATCAGCAGTTGCTTGCCATCGGCGCTGGGCAGCAGCGGCGAGGAGTAGTTCTGGCACCAGTTGGTGCCGTTCGGCGGGTTCAGTGCCTTGACGGGGGCCTCCATCGTCGTCCACACGCCGCTGCCGTCGGCCGTGCTGCTGAGGAAGAGGGTGGCGCCGTTGCCGGCCGTGTCCACCGCCCCGGCGGCGTTGTTCAGGATCTGGCCGACCAGCGCGATGCGCTGCTGCGCGGGCAGCCAGACATGGGTGGGTGCGTGGCGGAACCAGCGGCCGTCGGCCGTCTTGGGCTCGAAGCCCTTGTCGGCCGTGTCGCCCCAGTTCAGCCCGTCGGCGGAGCGCTTCAGGTAGACGCGGCAGTCCAGCCCGGCCGTGCTGCAGAACTCGTAGCTGAGCAGGTAGCTGCCGTCGCCGAGCTTGCTGGTGACGGCCATGCCGGGGCGGTCGGTGGGCTTGACCGCCGCGACCAGCAGGCGCGGCGCGGTCCAGGTGATGCCGTCGGCGGTGTTCATGATCTTCAGCACCTGCGAGGCGCCGTCGTCGGTCTCGTCGGAGTACATGCAGGCGAGCTGGCCGTCCTTGGCGACGAAGAACTCCGGTTCCCAGATGCCCGTGCCGTCGCCGCCGCGAGGCTTGCGGCCCACACCGCAATGGGCGCCGAGCGCGGTCCAGGTCTTGCCGGCATCGGTGCTGCGGTAGATGGGGTGCTGCATGGGCGTGCCGGGCGTGTCCTGCCCGACCGAGGCGGACCACAGCAGCGTGCCCTTGGCCAGCACGCCGACCGTGGAGGGCAGCTCGTAGATGGAGCCGCAGCACAGGCCCTTGGGCCATGCGGCGTCGGTCACCGAGCCCTGCAGCGCGAAGCTGGTGCCGTCATCGCGGCTGATGAAGATGCGGCCCTGGCCCTGGCCGCCGGGGAAGGCGATGGTGCTGGCGATGACCGCGCCGTTCAACGAAGCATCGGCCTGGTGTGCCAGGCGGATGAGACGGGGGTAGAACGCCTCGGCGTCGCCGTTGAGCAGCGTGCCGGTGCGGACAGGCGGTGGCGGCGGCGGTTCGGTCGGCGTGGTCGGGGATGAACCGCCGCCACCGCCGCAGCTGGCGCAGGCGCCGATCAGCAGCAGGGTCGGCAGCATGGTCGTGACGACGGCGAGTTTTTGCCAGAGCTTCATGAGTGGCGTCATTGTTGCGCTCCTGAAATCGTAGGGATGAGTTCGCCCAGCCGCGACGCAGCGGGCGCTGCGGCGGACGTGTGGAGGAGGGGGTTGGCTAGGCGGTCAGGTCTCGCCGGACGGCTTGTGCTGCGGCACGCCACTGGCGATGGCCGGGCCGAAGTCGGGGCGGCCGTCCGGCGTCCAGCCGAAGCGCTGCACGCGCATCGTGCGGCCGCTGGCGTCGCCGGCGTCCTGGTCCTTGGCGTGGTAGACCAGCCAGTCTTCCTTGCCGTCCGGCGAGCGCGTGAAGCTGTTGTGGCCGGGCGCGAAAACCTTGTCCGTCGGCCCGAACAGCGGTGTCGGCGTCTTGGTCCAGCTCTTCGGGTCCAGCGGGTCTTTGCCGGTCAGCTCCAGCAGGCCCAGGTAGTAGACGGCGGCGGTGTGGCCGGCGGAATAGACGACGAAGTCGCGGCCATTGCGCTGGAGGGCCTGCGGCGCTTCGATCCAGAACGCGTGGGTCTGTTTCTGCCAGCGGCCGTCGCGCTTGTGCCAGCCGCGCTCCCAGTCGTGCTCGCCGGTGACGATGCGCACGCCGGGGCCGCTGGCCCGTGTCGGGCTGCTCATGGGCGCGATCCACAGACCGTCGTCGGCGTACATCCAGTACAGCCGCCCGTCCTTCAGGCGCAGCACCGAGCCGTCGATGGAATAGCGCTCGTGTTCCATGTGCACGCGGCCACGGTCCACGAACGGCCCCATCGGGTGTTCGGCCTCCAGCACGTAGTGGCGGTGGTTGGCGTCCACGCCGTCGGCGGCGGTGAAGTAGAGGTACCAGCGGCCGTCGAGATGATGCAGCTCGGGCGCCCAGATCATCTTGCTGCGCGGACCGCCCGGCTCGGGCGTCCAGACCTTGCGGCGCTCGGCGTTGCGCCAGTCGCTCAAGCGGTCGGAGCTGTAGACCCACAGGCCGCCGTCGGGGTCGAAGGTGGCGGTCAGGTAGTAGCGGCCGGCATGCCAGACGACCCAGGGGTCGCCGGCCTCGACGCCGGGCAGCACGGGGTTGGTAAAAAAAGTGTCGCTCGCAGGCGCAGTCATCGCGGCTCCTGGCAGGCCCAGGCCGGCCGCTGCGGCCAGGCCCAGCAGGCCGCGGCGGCGCAGCGCCGAGCCGGGCGTGTCGTCGTTGTTCATCGGTGTTGTCTCCTCGCCCGCGGGCCGGTGGGCCCCCGAGGCGTCGCGATGCTATTCGCCTTTCTTGTTTATAACAAGTAAATTGGTTAATAATGGGGCAAACACGGATTTGGAGACCAAGACATGCGCGTGCTCGTGACCGGCGGGGCCGGCTACATCGGCAGCATCACCACGCTGCAACTGCTGCAGGCCGGGCACGAGGTGCTGGTGCTGGACAACTTCAGCAATGCGAAGCCGGCGGTGCTGGCGCGCATCGCGCAGCTGGCCGGGCGGGAGCCGGTGTTCCGCGAGGGCGATGTTCGCGATGGCGCGCTGCTGCGCCGGTTGCTGAAGGAGCAGCGCATCGAGGCGGTCATGCACTTCGCGGGGCTGAAGGCCGTGGGCGAATCGGTGCACAAGCCGCTGGAGTACTTCGACAACAACGTGCAGGGCTCGCTGAGCCTGCTGGCCGCGATGCGCGACGCCGGCGTGCGCACGCTGGTGTTCAGCAGTTCGGCCACGGTCTACGGCCTGGCGGAAACCATGCCGCTGCGCGAGGACGCGCCCACCGGTACGACCAACCCCTATGGCCGCAGCAAGCTGATGGTCGAGCAGGTCTTGCAGGACCTGGCCGCGGCCGACCCGGCCTGGTCGCTGTGCGCGCTGCGCTATTTCAACCCGGTGGGCGCCCATGTCAGTGGCCTGCTGGGCGAAGCCCCGCAGGGCATTCCCAACAACCTGATGCCCTTCATCGCCCAGGTGGCCGTGGGCCGGCGCGCGGCGCTGCAGGTGTTCGGGCGCGACTACGCGACACCCGACGGCACCGGCGTGCGTGACTACATCCATGTCGAGGATCTGGCCGCCGGGCATCTCGCCGCGCTGGCGCATGTGCATGGCCGGCCGGGCTGGCATGTGTTCAACCTCGGCACCGGCCGTGGCAACTCGGTGCTGGAGGTGCTGCGTGCCTACGAGGCCACTTGCGGCAAGCCCCTCGCGCACGAGTTCGTGCCGCGCCGCGGTGGCGACGTCGCGCAGAGCTGGGCGGATCCGGCGCGCGCCGAGACTACGCTGGGCTGGCGGGCCGAGCTGAGCCTGGCGCGCATGTGCGAGGACAGCTGGCGCTGGCAGTCGCGGAACCCGAACGGCTACGACTGAAGCCGTGTCAGGCGGTTCCGGGGCCCACGCCGCGCGGGAAGTCGAACGCCACCCGCATGACGATGTCCTGCGGGTAGTTGCCGAACTTGCGGCCGAACAGATTCATGCCGCCGCGGTTGCGGGCGTCGGGCTTGATGCCCAGACGCACCTTGATGTGGTTGGTCTGCGGCAGCGTCAGCTGCTCGATGCCCACGCTGCTCAGCTCCACGCCGTCGATCATGGAGCCCTTGGCGCCCACGCTCCACTGCTTCAGCAGGCCGTGCGTCGTGCGGTCCGTCTGCCACCACGACGGCATCAGCAGCGAGGCCTTGCCGCCGTAGTCGCCGGGGCTGGTCCAGGTGCCGATCTCGATGTCGTTGATCCACAGCGTGATGTCCGACGGCCAGTCCTCGTTGAACTGCGGCGCCTCGGAGCAGATCTCCATCGACAGCTCCAGGTGCGACGGCACCGCGCCGTAGGGCAGGTTGTTGGGGAAGGCGTACTCCACGTAGCCGTCCCCACCGAACCACAGCAGCTGCGCGTAGACGTGCTCGGGCTCGAAGAAGGAGCGCGGGTCGTCCAGCATGCCGATGATCTTGCTCTCGCTGACCAGGCCGCAGCTGGGCTTGGCCTCCACGTGCCGGTAACTGCCGATGGGCATGTTGATGGAGATGACATTGGGCTTGCTCTCCACCGCGGCGCCAGGCAGGCGCAGGCGTACCTCGTCGTAGCGCTTGGAGCACAGCTTCTGCTGGCCGCGCGTGCCGGGCTCCACCTCCACCGACACCAGGCCCACGGCCTGCAGCTGGTTGATGTTGAAGCTCACCGTCGAATGCGGCAGGCCCATCGCCGTGGCCAGCTCGGACACGTTCAGCACCTGGTGGGTCAGCATGCCCAGCATGGCCTGTCGGGTGTCCGAGGCCAGCGCCTTGGCGACGGCCAGCGCGGCGTCGCCCTCGACCATCAGGATTCGGCTGCCTGCGACCTCCACCATGTTCTATGCCCTCGTGCTTTGGACCCAAAGAAGTTGCGAGTTTATGCGGGCACCTTTCCCGGGCGCAGCGGCGCTTTCCCTGGGCAGTTAGGCGGCTCCTAGGGTAAAGACTGATCGTTACTAACAAATAAAATGGCGATAATGCATCGCATGAGTTCTTTGACCCCTATCGAGCATGTGCACCGCCGGCTGAACCCGCTGACGGGGCGCCACGTGCTCGTGTCGCCGCACCGCACGCAGCGGCCCTGGCAGGGGGCGCAGGAGGCGGTTGACGACGCCCGGCTGCCGGTGCACGACGCCACCTGCTACCTCTGCGCCGGCAACCTGCGCGCCAACGGCCAGCGCAACCCGGACTACCGCGACACCTTTGTCTTCACCAACGATTTCGCGGCCTTGCAGCCCGAGGCGGTCGACCTGCCCGCCGCCGCGCCCGGCAGCCTGATGCAGCCGGAGCCCGTGGCGGGTGAATGCCGGGTGCTGTGCTTCTCGGCCGACCATTCGCTGACGCTGCCCGAGATGGAGCTGCCCGCGCTGCAGGCGGTCGTGCAGGCGTGGCAGCAGCAGTCCGCCGACATGGGCCGGCGCTGGCGCTGGGTGCAGGTGTTCGAGAACAAGGGCGCGGCCATGGGTTGCTCCAACCCGCATCCGCACGGCCAGATCTGGGGGCTGGATGTGCTGCCCGACGAGGCGCGGCTCGCCGACGGTCACCAGCGCGACTACCTGGCCACGCATGGCGAGCCGCTGCTGGTTCGCTACGTCCGCGATGAGCGGGCCGCCGGCGAGCGCGTGGTCGTCGAGACCGAGCACTGGCTGGCCGTCGTGCCCTACTGGGCCGCGTGGCCGTTCGAGACGCTGCTGCTGCCGAAGGCGCACACGCTGCGGCTGGAGGCGCTGTCGGCGGCGCAGGCCGACGATCTGGCGCTCGCGGTGAAGCGGCTGACGACGCGTTACGACAACCTGTTCCAGTGCTCGTTCCCGTACTCCATGGGCTGGCACGGCGCACCGCACCAGGCGGGTCGCGCGGACGACAGCGCGCAGCAGCACTGGCAGCTGCACGCCCACTTCTACCCGCCGCTGCTGCGCTCGGCCACGGTGCGCAAGTTCATGGTGGGCTTCGAGATGCTGGGCGAGGCCCAGCGCGACCTGACGCCGGAGGTGGCCGCGCAGCGGCTGCGCGACGTCAGCGACAGCCTTCACTACCGACAGGCGAGGACCGCATGAGCGACGACCTCCAGCCAACGCCGCGCGAGCGCGCGGTGCGGGGATTCCTGCGCGCCTTCGGGGCTGAAGCCCAGCGCGTGGCGCGGGCGCCGGCCCGCGTCAACCTCATCGGCGAGCACACCGACTACAACGAGGGCTTCGCGATGCCCTGCGCCATCGACCGCGACACGGTCGTGGCCGCCGCGCCGCGCGACGACGACGTGGTGGAGGTGCTGGCCTGCGACCAGGGCGAGGCGTTGGGGCGCTTCCGCGTCGGCGAGGCCGCCGACGTGAGCGGCAGCCCGCAGTGGCTGCGCTATGTGCAGGGCATGGTGGCCGTGCTGACGCAGCAGGGCCTGCCCGTGGGCGGCGCGCAGCTGGCCATTGCCGGCAACGTGCCGCAGGGCGCGGGGCTGAGCTCGTCGGCGTCGCTGGAGCTGGCCGTGGGCCAGGCCTTGTCGGCGCTGAATGGCTGGCAGCTCTCGCCGCAGGCCATGGCGCTGGCCGGCCAGCGCGCGGAGAACGTCTACGCCGGTTGCCAGTGCGGCGTGCTGGACCAGATGTCCTCGGCGTTCGGCGTCGCCGGCCATGCGCTGCTGCTGGACTGCCGCAGCCTGGACGTGACGCCCATGCCCTTGCCGGCGGGCACGGCGGTGCTGGTCATCGATTCCAAGATCCAGCGCGGCCTGGTGGACAGCGAATACAACCTGCGCCGCCGGCAGTGCGAAGCGGCCGCGGCCGGCCTGGGCGTGAAGGCGCTGCGCGACGTGGACGACTCGCTGTGGTCGCACCGCGGTGGCTCGCTGGATCTCGTGGTGCGGCGCCGCGCGCGCCACATCATCAGCGACAGCCGCCGCTGCGAGCTGCTGGGCCAGGCGATGGGGCAGGGTGACCTGGCCTGGATGGGCCAGCTGATGCGCGAGTCGCACTGGTCCATGCGCGACGACTTCGAAATCACCGTGCCGGCCATCGATGCGCTGGCGGCGCTGGTGCAGGACGTCATCGGCAACGCCGGCGGCGCGCGCATGACCGGCGGCGGCTTCGGTGGTTGCGTCATCGCGCTGGCGCCGGCGGGCCTGGTGGACGACATTCGCGCCGCCGTGGCCAAGGGCTACCGCTCGCCCGACGGTCGTGCGGCCGAGGTGCATGTCTGCGCAGCATCGGGTGGTGCAGGGGGGCTGGCATGAGTGCGCAGACCTTCCGGCTTCGCTCCGGGGACGGGTTGGAGATCCAGCTCACCGACATCGGCGCCGCATGGATGTCCTGTCGCGTGCCGGTGCATGGGGGAGGCCGCGAGGTGTTGCTGGGGCATGCGTCCCCCGAGGATCATCTGACCCAAGCTGGCTACCTGGGCGCCATCGTGGGCCGCTACGCCAATCGCATCGCCAACGCGTCGTTCACTCTGGACGGCCGGCTTCACGCGCTGGCCGCCAACGAGGGTGAGCATCAACTGCATGGCGGGCCGGACGGCTTCCACCGCCAGCGCTGGCAGGTCGCGAGCCATACCGACGATGCGCTTGAACTCACGCTGACCTCGCCTGACGGCGACCAGGGCTATCCAGGCGCGCTGCAGCTCAAGGCCACCTATCGCGTCGCGCCGCCGCTGACCGTGCACCTGGATCTGGAGGCCACGACCAGCGCGCCCACGTTGGTCAACCTGACCAGCCACGCCTACTTCAACCTCGATGGCGGCGATGGCCGCACCAGCATCCGGGGCCACCGGCTGCTGATCCGTGGCGACCGCTATCTGCCCGTGCGGCCCGACCTGATCCCGACCGGCGAGCAGCGTCTGGTCAAGGACTCGCCGTTCGACTTCCGCGAGCCCCGCTACATCGGCGAGGCGCTGGACCTGCTGCGCCATGCCGGCGCGCTGCCGCAGTGCCACGACCACTGCTGGCTCATCGCGCCCGCACAGATGCGAGCCCGGCTCATGGCCCGACTGTGGTCCGGCGACGGCGCGTTGGGCATGGACCTGTGCAGCGACCAGCCCGGCCTGCAGTTCTACGCCGGCGAGTTCCTGCCGCGCAGCGCCGACCGCGCGGGTCGGCCCTACGCGCCGCATGCCGGCCTCGCGCTGGAGCCGCAGGCGCTGCCCGACAGCCCCCATCACCCCGCATGGCCGCAGGCCGTGCTGAATCCCGGCGAGGTCTACCGGCACCGCCTCAGCTACCGCTTCTTCCTGGCCTGACCGTCAACCCTATCCACATGACTGCGATGACAACCACTCCCTCACGCTGGACGCCCGAGAAGGCGCATGCCTGGTTCAAGGCCCAGCCTTGGTCCCTGGGCGCCAACTTTCTGCCCGCCTCCGCCATCAACCAACTGGCCATGTGGCAGGCCGAGAGCTTCGACCCCGATCGCATCGCGCTCGAACTCGGCTGGGCCAAGGATCTGGGCATGAACACCATGCGAGTGTTCCTGCACGACCTGCTGTGGGCGCAGGACGCCGCCGGCTTCAAGCAGCGCATCCATCAGTACCTTGACATCGCCGACCAGCATGGCATCCGCACGATGTTCGTGCTGTTCGATTCCTGCTGGGACCCCGAGCCCAGGCTGGGCCCGCAGCGTGAGCCCATCCCCGGCGTGCACAACTCCGGCTGGGTGCAGAGCCCGTCGGCCGCGCAGCTGGCCGACCGCTCGACCTGGCCGCAGCTGCGCGCCTATGTCGAGGACATCGTCAAGACCTTCGGCCAGGACCCGCGCGTCAGCTACTGGGACATCTGGAACGAGCCCGACAACCAGGGCGGTGGCATGGGCTACTACCTGCCGCGCGAGGCCAAGGACAAGATCGCGCTGGTGGCCGAGATGATCCCGCAGGCCTTCGACTGGGCGCGTGCACAGAACCCCAGCCAGCCGCTGACCAGCGGCCTGTGGCTGGGCGACAACTGGGCACCCGACTCGCCCGAGCTGAACGCGGTGCAGAAGGCGCAGCTGGCCTGCTCCGACGTGGTCAGCTTCCACGACTACAACTGGCCCGAGAAGTTCGAGATGCGCATCAAGCAGCTGCAGCAGTACGGCCGCCCGCTGATCTGCACCGAGTACATGGCGCGCAGCCTCGGCTCCACCTTCGACATCGCGCTGCCCATCGCCGCGCGCGAGGACGTGGGCATGATCAACTGGGGCTTTGTGGACGGCAAGAGCCAGACCAAGATGCCCTGGGACTCCTGGAAGAAGCCCTACACCATCGACCCGCCGCTGGTGTGGTTCCATGACGTGTTGCATACCGACGGCAAGCCGTACCGGCAGCGCGAGGCGGAACTGCTCCGTCAATATGGCACCCGCAAACGCTGAACACTGACACCTAGAGGCGCCGCCATGACAGCGCCCATCCGGAGACAACACCCTTGACCGCAAGCATCGAATTCGCCGGCGTGGCCAAGCGCTACGGGTCCGTCGAGATCATTCCCGACTTCTCGCTGAACATTGCCGCCGGCGAGTTCATCGTGCTGCTGGGCCCGTCGGGCTGCGGCAAGTCCACGCTGCTGCGCATGCTGGCGGGGCTGGAGAGCGTGTCCGAGGGCCGCATCGTGCTGGGCGGCACCGACGTGACGGCGCTGCCTCCGGGCAGGCGCGGCCTGGCGATGGTGTTCCAGCAGTACGCGCTCTATCCGCACATGAGCGTGTTCGACAACATGGCCTTCGGCCTGCGCAACATCGGCGTGGCCGATGCCGAGGTGCAGCAGCGCGTGACCGCCGCCGCGCAGATGCTGGAGCTGGACGCGCTGCTGCGGCGCCTGCCCGGCCAGCTGTCGGGTGGCCAGCGCCAGCGCGTGGCGATCGGTCGCGCAGTGGTCAAGGAGCCCAAGGCCTTCCTGTTCGACGAGCCGCTGTCCAACCTCGATGCCAAGCTGCGCAGCCGCACCCGCATCGAGATCGCGCGGCTGCACAAGCGGCTGGGCTCGACGATGGTGTTCGTCACGCACGATCAGGTCGAGGCGATGACGCTGGCCGACCGCATCGTCGTCATGAACGGCGGCCGCATCGAGCAGCTGGGCGCGCCGATGGAGATCTACCAGAAGCCGCGCACGAAGTTCGTCGCCGGCTTCGTCGGCAGCCCGGCGATGAACTTCCTGCCGGTGGAGCGGGTGCCGGACGACCAGGGGCGCGCCGTCGTGCGGCTGTACGGCGGTGAGCTGCTGCGCACCCAGGTGGCGGCGTCCGAAACCATGGGCCGCGACCTGTGCATCGGCGTGCGGCCCGAGGGTTTGAAGCTGGCCGAGGCGGGGCCGGTGTCGGGCTGCGTCGAACTGATCGAGCGCCTGGGCGAACGCAGCCTCGCGCACGTCGGTCTCGGCAACGGCACGGTCGTCGTGGCTGAGGTGCCCGTGCAGCGGCCAATGGCACTTGGCGATGTCGTGCACCTGCAGCCCGACCTGGATCAGCTGCATGTGTTCGGCTCCAACGGCGTGGCCCATCACGCCGAGGTGCGCGCGGCATGACGACCACAGCCCTGACCCGCTCGGGCATGACGGCGCCGGCCTGGGTGGGCTGGGCCTTCATCGCGCCCTTTCTGCTGTGCTATCTGGCCCTGGTGATTGCGCCGGTGCTGGAAGGCGGTTGGCTGTCCCTTCACGCGGTGGACCTGCTGACCGGACGTGGCCAGTTCGTGGGCCTGGCCAACTTCGTCGATCTCGTGAAGGACGAGGTCTTCCTGCGCAGCGCCGCCAACACGGTGCTGTTCGCGTTGATCTGCACGCCGGCCTTCGTCGGGCTGGGCCTGGCGTTGGCGCTGGTGCTGAACCGACCCGGCAAGCTGGGCGCGTGGCTGCGCGGCACCTTCTTCGCGTCCAACGTGTTGTCGGTGACGGTGGTCACGCTGATCTGGCGTCTGGTGCTGCTGCCCGACCGCGGCCTGCTGAGCCAGGGCTTGAGCTCGATGGGCCTGCCGGACCTGGCGCCGCTGACCGACGAGCGGCTGGCGTTGCCATTCATCGCGCTGGTCACGCTGTGGTGGGGCATCGGCCTGCCGATGACGCTGATCCTGGCGGCGCTGCAGCAGGTGCCGCGCGACCTGTACGAAGCCGCGGCGCTGGACAACACCAGCCGCTGGCGTTCGTTCCGCTACATCACGCTGCCGGCTCTGCGGCGCACGTTGATCCTCGTCGCCATCGTGCAGCTGCTGGGCCAGCTGCAGGTGTTCGGCCAGGCGCAGCTGCTGACCAACGGCGGACCCAACAACAGCACCCGGACCCTGGTGATGTTCATCTATGAGGCGCTGTTCGACCAGTGGGCGCTGGGCTACTCGGCCGCCGCCGCGCAACTGCTGTTCGTGCTGCTGGTGCTGGGGGTGTCGGTGCAGCGCTGGGCGGAAAAGCGGGAGGACGGGCAATGAAGGCACCCCTCTTCGACCGCGTGCTGCTCGCGTTGGCTGTTCTGCTGGCCGTGCTGTGGATGCTGCCGCTGGCGTGGGTCTTCGTGCTGTCGCTGAAGTCCAACGCAGTGCTGATGGAGCGCACCGACGCCATCCTGTCGACGCCGTTCACGCTGCGCAACTACGCCGACATTCTGGCCAATGCGGCCGTGTTCCGCTGGGTGCTGAACAGCTGCATCGTCGCGCTGGTGCAGACCGGCCTGGTGCTGTTGCTGTCGTCGCTGGCGGGTTATGGCTTCGCGCGCTGCTCCTTTCCTGGCAAGCGCGTCGTGTTCGCGCTGGTGCTGGCCGGGCTGGCGGTGCCGGAGCCGGCGGTGGTCATCCCGCTGCACCGCTTCTTCGCCGAACTGGGGCTGCACAACAGCTATGCGGGGCTGATCCTGCCGCGGCTGGCCGCGCCGTTCGGCGTGTTCCTGATGACGCAGTTCTTCAAGGCGCTGCCGCGCGAGCTGGAGGAGGCCGCGCTGATGGACAACGCGTCGCGCTGGACCATCTTCTGGCGCGTCATCCTGCCGCTGACGCTGCCGGCACAGGCGACGCTCGGCATCTTCAGCTTCCTGGCCGCGTGGAACGACTACCTGTGGCCGCTGATCTCCGCGACCCGACCCGAGATGTACACGCTGACCCTGGGCCTCGCGTCCACGCAGACCAACTTCGCGCAGTCCGAGGGGCTGGGCTTCCTGATGGCGCAAGCCGTGTTCGCCGCGCTGCCGGTGCTGGTGCTGTACGCGTTCTTCCAGCGCCACATCGTGGCGGCGGTGGCTGGGGGCAAGCCGGCATGAAGCGCACGCTCATCGCCTTCACTGCGGCGCTGCTCATGGGTGCGGCGAACGCCGCGCCGGTCGAGATCACGCTGGCCCGCTTCTTCGGCAGCTGCGATGCCGAGTTCGGCCAGGTGACGGACCCCGCCCAGGTCAGCAGCGAGTGCGGGATCATCACCGTGCTCACCAACAAGTTCAACGCGCGGGAGGCCGGCCGCATCCGCGTCAACACGCAGATCGTGGAGCACGCCGCCTACTACCCGCAGCTGGGCGCGCGCATCGTCGGCGGCGACCTGCCCACCATCTCCATCATGCATGCCTCGGTGCTTGGCGACTTCGCCAAGCGCGACCTGCTGCAGCCGTTGGATGGCGCACTCGATGCGGCCGACTTCACGCCGCACGCCCGCAACGGCGTGACGCTGGGCGGTCATGTGCTGGCCTTGCCCTACGACAGCCACGCGATGCTGTGGCACATCAACCTCGGGTTGATGAAGCAGGCTGGGCTGGTCGACAAGCAGGGGCGCGCGAAGCTGCCCACGTCGGCGGATGAACTGCTGGCGCAGGCCCGCGCGTTCAAGCGTGCCACCGGCAAGCCCTACTTCGTGTGGCTGACGCTGAACGACCCCAGCTTCTTCGCGCGCAGCGTGCTGGGCTTTGTGAGCCAGCAGGGCGGCAGCCTGTTCCCGAAGACCGACCAGGCCATCGATCTCGGCACGCCCGAGGTGAAGGCCGCCGTTGCGTTCATGCGCACGGTCTACGCCGAAGGCCTGTCCACGCGCCACATGGACTACAGCGCCGCGCTGCAGGCCTTCATGGCCGGCGCCGGCGGCGTGATGCCCAACGGCACCTGGCTGCTGGGCCAGTTGAACGACCGCGCGGCCCAGCCCGGCAACCCGCTCAGCCGCGCGTACGAGGCCCAGCCCGAGCCGGCGCTGTACGGCAAGCCGGCCACCTGGGCCGACAGCCATGTGTGGGTGATGCTGCGCAATCCGAAGCAGACCGCGGCCGAGCGCGACGCCGCGCTGCGCTTCCTGCGCTTCCTGAACGACGAGAGCCTGGCCTGGGCCCGCACCGGCCAGCTGCCGGCGCGCCAGTCGGCCGTGGACAGCGCGGCCTTCAAGGCCTTGGCGCAGCGCGCGTCGCTGGGCCCGGTGGCGCAGTTCGGCACCGGCCTGCCCACCACCGTCGCGCGGCAGGCCCGCGTGATGGGGTTGCTGGGCGACACCGTGTCCGCCGTCGTCGTGTCCGGCGAGCCGCTGGAGGCCACGCTGGCCAAGGGGCAGCAGCGCATCAATCGCCTGCTGGAGCGCGAATCGCGTTTCCTCGGCAGCGACAAGCGCTGATGCGCTCGCGCCACTCATGGTTTGCGATAAGTTTATAACAAAAATATTGGTGAATAATCATCAAAACGATCAGAAAGGTCCGTGGGCACTGCCAACGGACGGGCTGCGGCAGACGCGGCGCTGACTCACATTGAACAGGTTCTGAAGACCGGCTGCCATCGAGACGCTCGATGCGGCCGGGGCGCCGCGAAGCTCCATCCAGGAGCCTTGTTGCGCCGAATGTTGCAAGAAAAGTTGTTTGTAATGAGGTCGAGAGCGCAGCGCCACGCTGCGCATCGAGACATCGGGGACCCGGCGACCAGCGCGCCACGGATTTCGTTCTAAAACCTGCCGACGGTGGCGCCAACGAAGCACCGCCCAGGCTCCAGGAGACAAAACAATGAAGCGATTCACCCTCTCGCCAATCGCGGCAGCCACCATGCTGACGCTGGCGTTCGCCGGCCAGCAGGCCACCGCTCAGCAGGCCGCGCCCAAGCCGGCCGCCGAGGCCGACAACAAGCTCGAACAGGTCGTCATCATCGGCCAGCGCGCCAGCCGCAATGCGGCCGTGCAGAGCAAGCGCGATGCCGACCAGGTCGTCGAATCCATCGTCGCCGACGACATCGGCAAGTTCCCCGACAACACGGTGGCCGAGGCGCTGCAGCGCGTGCCCGGCGTGCAGACCGTCGTGGGCTTCAACAACGAGATCGTCAACCCGCTGATCCGCGGCATCGGCGACATCATCACGACCGTGGACGGCCGCGAGATGTTCACCGGCGTGGGCCGCGGCTTCGCGTTCCAGGACCTGCCGGCCGAAGCCATCTCGCGCGCCGACGTCTACAAGTCGGCCGGCGCCAACGTGCTGGAAGGCGGCGTGGCCGGCGCCATCGACCTGAAGCTGCGCAAGCCCATGGAGTTCCGCAAGGGCCTGACGCTGGTCGTCAACGGTCGCGCCAGTGCCGGCGAGTTCGCCACCAAGCCGAGCACCAAGCTGGGTGTGCTGGGCTCCTACCGCACGCAGACCGACGCCGGCGAGATCGGCTTCCTGGCCGACGTCTCCTACGCCGACCACAAGTTCAACCGCCCCATCTCGTTCAACTGCGATCCGCGCTCCGGCACCAACGGCCCGGCGGGCGCGGCCGGCATCGTGCTGCCCACCTGCGTGGGCGGCCTGACCGACACCGGCGGCTACCAGCGCCCGCAGGCCAACGCGTCCATCCAGTGGCGCCCGAACGCGCAGAACGAGTTCTATGCCGACGCGCTGTACGCCGGCTACCGCGGCAAGTTCGGCACCTACTTCATCTTCTCGGACATCTTCGCTGCGGCCAACATCACCAACGCCAAGGCCAGCACCGACTGCTTCAAGGCCCACATCAACGGCGCCGGCTTCCTGGGCAGCGCCACCGATGGCGTGCAGAACCTGTGCAACGGCGTGTCGGCCACGTTCAACAACGTGCCGGGCCTGACCAGCACGCAGGCCAAGGTGGGCGCGACCGACCAGCGCGTGCTGGCCGCCGGCTGGAAGTACAACGCCGGCCCGCTGTCGCTGCACCTCGATGCCTCGCACATGGCGTCGGACAACCGCAACCGCAACATCATTGTCGACATCGGCAAGCAGATCGCGTCGGTGGACATCGTCGTCAACGCGGGCGACTACGGCACCACCAACATGCCCGGCAACCCGCTGGGCAGCAAGACCGACTTCCGCTTCGCCAACGGCCTGTTCCAGGACATCAACTGGGCCAAGAGCGAGCAGAACGCCGTGGCGCTGAAGGGCAGCTACGAGCTGGACGGCTTCATCACCAGCGTCGACTTCGGCGTCCGCGCCGCCGACCGCGACTCCGCCTGGCGTGCCAACGAGGCCGGCGGCCCCGGCGCCCCGGGCGGCAACCGCGTGACGCTGGTCAGCTCGGCCACGCAGCTGCCTGCCGACTTCCTGATCCAGGCGCCCAACTGCATCCCGCAGATCAACGGCTGCCAGCCGTGGATGACGCCCAACCCCGACTACCTGCGCAACAACACCGACGTGCTGCGCGTGCTGTACGGCAGCCAGCCGGGCGACCCCGCCTATGCCCCGGTCAACAACTACGACGCGACCGAGCGGAACTACGCCCTCTACGTGCAGCCGCACTACGAGACCACCGTCGGCGGCATGCGGCTGGACGGCGTGTTCGGTGGCCGCTTCGTGCGCTCCGAGCGCACCATCTCCGGTGCGGGCCGCATCAACAACGTCGTCACGCCGCAGACGGCCTCGTCGACGACCAACCACTTCCTGCCCAACGCCAGCGCCAAGCTGGAGGTCGTGCCCAACCTCATCGTGCGTGCCACCGGCGGCGTCACGATGTCCCGCCCGGGCCTGGGCGACCTGAACCCGACGGTCAACTACTCGGTGCCGCTGAACGCCAACATCATCCCCGGCGGCAGCGGCGGCAATCCCGAGCTGAAGGACCAGATGAGCACGGCCTATGACCTGTCCATCGAGAAGTACTTCGGCAAGGGCAGCTATCTGCAGGCGGCCGTCTACCACCGCGTGCTGAAGGACCGCGTCGTGCGCTCCGTGGCCCGCGAGGTCATCGGCGGCGTCACCTACGACATGAGCCGCCCGCGCAACCTCGGCAAGGCCACGCTGAAGGGCCTGGAACTGAGCGCGCAGTACTTCCTGGACATGCTGCCCGGTGCGCTGAGCGGCGTGGGCGTGTTCGGCAACTACACGATGGCCGACAGCGTGGTGAACACGCCCGGCGACAAGCTGTTCGGCAAGCCGCTGCTGGGCGTGTCCAAACACAGCTACAACGCCGGCGTGCTGTACGAGAAGTTCGGCATCACCAGCCGCCTGACCTACACCTGGCGCGACAAGTTCAACGAGGGCCAGATCGACTGCCTGGTCGCGTCGCCCGCCGAGAACGGCCTGGCCACCGGCATCTGCGGCAACAACAACGCGCCGTACTACAACCGCGTGAAGGCTTATGGCCGGCTGGACTTCGCCATCGGCTACCAGGTCACGCCGCAGCTCAGCGTCAGCTTCAACGCCAACAACCTGACCGGCGCCAAGTACTACAGCTACTTCCAGAACGAGAGCTTCCCGCACGACATCCGGTCGGACGACAAGTTCTATGGCCTGAGCTTCAACTTCAAGTTGTGATGGTTGACCCCTCGCCCAGCCCGGCCGCTGAACGCGTGCCGGTCTGGTCGGTCCCCCGAGGGGACGGCGATGCACGCCGGATTGACCGGCGTGCAAATCGCCAGACGGGCCGGCTTGGGGCGGCCCGGCGCTCGGCCCGAACACCGTAGCGTCCCCTTCCGATCATTCTCCGGGCGGTCGTGGTTCGGCCCGCCTTTCAAGCCAGCCCTCGCGCACGCACTCGTTTTGAGTGCGTGTCGGGGCGGCCTTTTTCCTTCGTTTTCCGTATGCAACGACGCCACGCCCTTGCCGCCCTCGCGGCCGTCGGTCTGCCCGCCTGGGCGGCCGGCAAGCCCATCGTTCTCGGCTTTTCGCAGATCGGCGCGGAGTCGGCCTGGCGCACGGCCAACTCGGCCTCGATCAAGCAGGCCGCCAAGGACGCCGGCGTCACGCTGAAGTTCGCCGACGCGCAGCAGAAGCAGGAGAACCAGATCAAGGCGCTGCGCGCCTTCATTGCTCAGAAGGTCGACGTCATCGCGCTGTCGCCCGTCGTCGAGACTGGCTTCGGCACCGTGCTGCGCGAGGCCAAGGCCGCGGGCATCCCGGTCATCCTGACGGACCGCCTGGTGAAGGAGGCCGACGAGAGCCTGTGGGTGTCGTTCATGGGCTCCGACTTCGTCGAGGAAGGCCGCCGCGCAGGCCGCTGGCTCATCGACAAGACCAAGGGTGGCACGGGTGAGGTCCGCATCGTCGAGCTGCAAGGCACCGTGGGCGCCGCGCCCGCGCTGGATCGCAAGAAGGGCTTCGAGGAAGCCATCAAGGACCAGCCGCGCCTGAAGATAGCTCGCTCGCAGACGGCGGACTTCAGTCGTGCCAAGGGCAAGGAAGTCATGGAAGCCTTCCTGAAGGCGGAAGCCGGCCGGAAGGTGGACGTGCTCTACGCCCACAACGACGACATGGCTCTGGGCGCCATCCAGGCCATCGAGGAAGCCGGGCTGAAGCCGGGCAAGGACATCCTCGTCGTCTCCATCGACGGCGTGCGCGCCGCCTTCGAGGCCATGGTGGCTGGCAAGCTCAACGTGACCGTGGAGTGCAGCCCGCTGCTGGGCCCACCGCTGATGCAGGCCGTGAAGGACCTGAAGGCCGGCAAGACGCTGCCACGCCGCATCGTGACGGAGGAGGGCGTGTTCCCGGCCGAAGTCGCGGCGCGTGAGCTGCCCAAGCGCAAGTACTGAACATGCTGAACACCCTGGCCATTGTTGGATGGACGCCGGGCCGCGCCTGCCCGCAATTGCTCCGTGTCCTCCGCCCGCTTCGCGGGCTCCCCCTTTACCTGCGCAATTGCGGGCAGGCCCGCCCGGGCTTTTACAGCAATTCCCCCTCGCGGCGAGCGTCCAATGCAGCGCGGAGCAGGTGGCCGGGCAGGCCTGATGCGCAGGTAAAGGAGGAGCGACCGCGCAGCGGGCGCGGGGGACACGGAGCATCAGGCCTGCCCGGTCGCCTGCGGCCATCCAAAAGGCAGCGCTGAATGAACTCAACCGTGCTGCGTGCCCATGCCGTCGCCAAGTCCTTCAACGGCGTACCAGCCCTCCTCAACGCCGGCCTCACGCTGCGCGCCGGTGAGGTCCACGTGCTGATGGGCCAGAACGGCGCCGGCAAGTCCACGCTGATCAAGATCCTGACGGGCGTGCAGGGCTTGGATGCCGGCGACATCCAGCTCGACGGCCGGCCCTTCGCAGCCCGCACGCCGTTGCAGGCGCAGCAGGCCGGCATCGCGGTCGTGCATCAGGAGGTGCAGCTGTGCCCCAACCTGTCGGTGGCCGAGAACCTGCTGGCCGGCCGGCTGCCGCGCCGCTGGTGGGGCATCGCCTGGAAGCAGGCTCGCGTCGACGCCGAAGCCGCGCTCGCGCGGCTGGGTCTGCAGCTCGACGTGCGCCAGACGCTGGGCGACTTGCCCGTCGCGCTGCAGCAGATGGTGGCCATTGCCCGCGCGCTGCACCAGCAGGCGCGGGTGCTGATCCTCGACGAGCCCACGTCCAGCCTCGACGAAGCCGAGACCGCGCGGCTGCTCGCGCTGCTGCGCCAGTTGCGCGGCGAGGGCGTCGCGATCCTGCTGGTCACGCACTTCCTCGACCAGGCCTACGCGGTGGCCGACCGCTTCACGGTGCTGCGCAACGGCGAGCTGGTGGGCGAGTATTCCGCCGAGCTGCCGCGCATGAAGCTCGTGCAGCTGATGATCGGCCGCGAGCTGTCGGCCACCACGGTGGCGCGCGATGACGCGGCGCCGCCGGCCGGTGCGGCGCTGCTGCAGACACAAGGCCTGGGTCGCCGCCATGCGGTCGAAGGCGTGAGCCTCAGCGTGGCACCCGGCGAGGTGCTGGGCCTGGCCGGGCTGCTGGGCGCCGGCCGCACCGAGACCGCGCGCCTGCTGTTCGGTGCCGACCGCGCCGACATGGGCGAGCTGCGCATCGACGGCCAGCCACTTACGCTCACCGGCCCGCGCGACGCCATACGTGCCGGCTTCGCGTTCTGCCCCGAGGAGCGCAAGGTGGACGGCATCGTCGCGGCCTTGAGCGTGCGCGAGAACATCGTGCTGGCGCTGCAGGCCCGCCGCGGCGTGTTCCGCATGCTGTCGCCCACGGCGCAGCGCGAGCTGGCGCAGCGGTTCATCACACAGCTGGGCATCAAGACGGCCGATGCCGAGACGCCGATTGGCCTGCTGTCCGGCGGCAACCAGCAGAAGGCCATCCTGGCC
>CAMLKW010000025.1 GCA_946480605.1 uncultured Roseateles sp.
CAGATCCGCGCGCTGTCCACCGAGCAGCTCAACGCGCTGGGCTCCGACCAGATCGGCGCGCTGACCACGATGCAGGTCGCCAGCCTGACCACGACACAAGTCGCCGGTCTTGAGACGGAGGATGTGCAGGCGCTGACCAGTGATCAGTTCAAGGCCCTGTCCTCGGCCCAGCTCAGCGTACTGAGCACCGAGCAGATCAGCGCCATTGAGACGCAGGACATCGGCGCCATCTCGACGGCCTCGCTGCGCGGGTTCGCGTCCGACGACCTGGCCGCGCTGAGCACGGAGCAGATCATCGCGCTGAGCACGGCTCAGGTGGCGTCTCTGACGACCGCGCAGCTGGACGGACTGTCCACCGAGCAGATCGCCGCCTTCGAGACCGCTGACGTGGTCGCGCTGAGCACACAGCAATTGCGTAGTCTGACCAGCGAGCAGTTCACGGGCTTTGAGTCTGCCCAGCTGACCGCGATGACGACAGCACAGCTGAACTCGCTGACGTCCGATCAGATCCGCGCCATCGAGACCGAGGCCATCGTCGGCTTCGACAGCACCGACTTCGCGGCACTCAGCACTGCGGCGATGCGAGGCTTCAACACCGAGCAGATCGTGGCCATGGCCAGCGAGGACCTGAAGGCGCTGAGCTCGGCCCAGATCGTCGCGCTGACGACGGAGCAGCTGCACGCCATCACCAGCGAGCAAGTCGTGGGCATCGACGCCACCGACCTCGGCAAGCTGTCCATGGCCCAGGCCGGCTCCTTCACCTCCGAGGCGGTGCAGGCCATGTCCAGCGAGCAGCTGAACCAGCTGATCCCGGCCCAGGTCTCGCCCATCATCCTTGACCTGGACGGCGACGGCGTGGAAACCACGGCGGCGGCCGACGGCGTCAGCTACGACCTGCTGGGCCGCGGGGTCTGGCAGCAGTGGGGCTGGGTGGGCGGCGGCGATGGCCTGCTGGTGCGCGACATCAACGGCGACGGCGTCATCAACGACGGCAAGGAGCTGTTCGGTGAAGGCACGGTGCTGGCGGACGGCAGCCGCGCCAAGGACGGCTACGCGGCGATGTCGGCCCTCGACAGCAACAACGACGGCAAGCTGGACGCCGCCGACCAGGCCTTCAAGGAACTGCAGGTCTGGATTGACGGCGACAAGGACGGCGTGACCGACAGCGGCGAGCTGAAGAGCCTGGCCGACCTGGGCATCGCCAACCTGAGCCTGCACGCGACCAGCTCGACGGCAACCGACAACGGCAACCTGATCGGCCTGGTGGGCAGCTACCAGACCACGGACGGCACCAGCCACCAGATGGCCGACGTTTGGTTCAGCCGCGACCCGAACGGCAACACCAGCACGACCGCCCCGGCGACCGGCACCGACGCCACGGTACAGCTGCAGCTCAGCGACGTGCTGGCCGCACCGAGCGAGCTGACGCTGCCGGGCTCCACGCCGGAGGCCAACCTGGTCACGGCGCCGGTACCGACCGTCGACCCGCTGCTGGCGGTGAAGCCCAAGACCACGGAGGAAGACGAACTGAATCGTCAACCGCCGCTGATCTGATCAAGAAGTCGCAGTCATGACGTCGGCGGTGCTCACAGGTGCCGCCGACGTTATTCACAATGGCGGAGCATCCTCCAACCGCCTGACGCCCTGAGGGCGCCGAGCCATGGCCACCGTCAACACGCCCACCCCCGAGCAACTGGCTCAGCTCACCACCAAGGAGCTGAACACACTGAGTGCGGCGGTGTGGGCCACTTTCACACCGGCGCACATCGCGGCGCTGACGGCCGAGCAGGTGGCGGCGCTGAAGCCCACCGCCTTCAGCAAGCTGCCGGCCGAGCTGATGGCTTCGTTCTCGCCGGACAACCTGCAGGTGCTGAGCACCTCGGTCATCAAGGCGCTGAACACGGCGCAGGTCGCCGCGCTGACCGTCGAAGAGTTCGGCGTGCTGACACCCGGCCAGGTCGCGTCGCTGCAACCCAAGCAGCTGCTGGTCGTGTCGGTGGACCAGTTCAGCGCGCTGACCGTCGACCAGGTGACGCTGCTGACCCCCACCCAGGTCAAGGCGCTGACCACCGACCTGATGGCCGCGCTGCTGCCCGAGGAGCTGGGCGCACTGAGCGCCAAGACCGTCGCCGCACTGAGTGCGGCACAGATGCGCGCACTCAGCGCCGAACAGGCGCAGGGCCTGACGCCCGACCAGGCTGCCGTGTTCACCGGCACCCAGGGCTCGGGCCTGAGCGCCGAGCTGCTGGGGGCGCTGGCGCCGGAGACGCTGGCCAGCCTGTCCACGGCAGCAATACGTGCGATCGCGTCGAGCACGCTGGCGGAGCTGGCGCCGGAGCTGATCCAGCAATTCAGCCCCACGCAGATCGCTGCCCTGGCCGCCAGCCAAATCGCCGCCCTGGGCACGGCCGGCCTGGACGCGCTGACCGCCGAGCAGCTGCAAGGCCTGAGCAGCGTGCAGATCCGTGGCCTCAGCACCGCTCAGGTCTCGGCACTGTCCGGCGAGGACTTGGTGGCCCTAGGCAGCCGCGGCCTCGCCAGCTTCACGTCCGCGCAGATCTCCACGCTGAGCGTCGAGCAGGTCGGCGCGCTGGAAACCCGCCAGTTCGCCGGCATGACCTCGGCCCAGGCCGTGGGCCTGTCCAGCGCGCAGCTGGCCGGCCTGTCCGCCGAGGCGCTGGGGGCGCTGTCCACCAGCGCCATTCGCGGCCTGCGCGACCAGGTCATCGCCAGCCTCAGCGACGAGCAGGTCGGCGGCCTCAGCACGCGGCAGATCGCGTCTCTGACCTCCAAGCAGATCGCCGCCTTCGACACCGGCGACATCGTCGCGCTCAGCAGCCAGCAGATCCAGGCGCTGGGCTCGGCCCAGCTGGCCGGCTTCAGCAGCCAGCAGATCGCGGCCATCGAGGTCGACGACCTGGCCGCGCTGCGCACTGCCACCATCAAGGGGCTGAAAAGCTCGCAGATGGCCGGCCTCACCACCGAGCAGGTGGTGGCGCTGACCACCGCCCAGGTCGCGGCGATGACGTCCGCGCAGCTCAACGGACTCAGCAGCGACCAGGTCCGCGCCCTCGAGCTGGCGGACCTTCAGGCCATAGGCACCAAAGCCTTGCAGACGCTGTCGTCCACGCTGCTGAACGCGCTGAGTACCGAACAGGTCGAGGCCCTGTCCACCGGCCAGGTGCGCTCGCTGACCGGCAACCAGATCCAGGGCCTGGTGCCGGATCAGCTGAACACGCTGAACACGCAGCAGTTCGGTGCGCTGAGCTCCAAACAGGTCGTCGCACTGACCGGCACGCAGATGGCAGGCCTGCAGACCGAGGACTTCGCCGCGCTGTCGTCCAGCGCCTTCAAGGCCATCACACCGACCCAGCTGGGCTCGCTGGAGACGCCGCTGGTGCAGGCCATCTCCACCGCGCAGACGGCGGCGCTCAGCTCCAAGCAGATCACCGGCCTGACGCCCGAGCAGCTGACGGTGCTGGCCACCGACTCGTTCACGGCCATCAGCACCAGCGCCGTGCGTGGCCTGCAGGCCGGCCAGTTGCAAAGCCTGGGTGAGCTCCAGCTCAACCTGCTGAGCACCCGCCAGGTCGCCAGCCTCACCTCCGCCCAGCTCGGCGCGCTGACCAACGAGCAACTCAACACGCTGGTCAGCGACCAGTGGGCCGCCCTGACCTCCAAGCAGATCGCCGGCCTGGCCGCCGACCGCTGGGACCAGTTCTCGGCCGATCGCATCGCCTCGCTCAGCACCGGCACGCTGCGCAGCCTCAGCGCCGAGCAGGTGCGCGACTTCAGCCTGGAGCAGTGGTCCGCCATGGGCTCGCGGCAGTTGGCGGCGCTGAGCTCCAAGCAGATCGCCGAGATCGCGACCGACGAGATGCCCTGGCTGTCCGCCGAGGCGCTGCGCGCGATCACGACGTCCGCCATCCAGGGCCTGAGCGCCAACCAGCTGCGCAACCTCGACCCCGGCCAGGCCGCGCTGCTGACGCCCGCCCAGGTGGCGGCGCTGAGCACGCGCCAGCTGGCCGAGCTGACGACCGACGCGCTCGCGGCGCTGACCACCGCACAGGTGTCGGCCATGACGGTCAAGCAGCTCGCGATGCTGACTACGGCGCAGATCGCCAACATCGAGCTGGAAGACATCGTGGCGCTGGGCACGCGCGGCATCGGCGCGTTCAAGGCGGCACAGATCGCGGCGATGACGCCGGACCAGCTCACCGCGCTGAGCAGCGTGCAGGTCGGCGCACTGACCAGCGCGCAGCTGTCGCAGCTCAGCACCGAGCAGATCATGACCATCGTGGCCGACGACCTGGGCTCGCTGTCCACCACGGCGCTGCGCTCGCTGAGCAGCGAGCAGTTCTCGGCCTTCGGCGCCACCGAGCTGTCGCTGCTGAGCAGCCGCCAGCTGTCCACGCTCAGCTCGGCGCAGATCAAGGCCATCGACAGCGACGAGATCGCCGCCATCAACCCCGCGCTGTTCGGTGCCCTCGGCGCCGAACAGCTGCGCGGCATGACGAGCTCGCAGCTGATGGGCATCACGGTAGACCAGATCCCGCAGGTCTCCACCCAGGCGCTGAGCGCCCTCAGCAGCGAGCAGATCTCGCTGCTCGACACGACCCAGATCTCCTTCCTGACGTCGCGCCAGATCGCATCGCTGAATGAGTCGCACATCCGCGGCCTGGAGACCGACGACGTCATCGCGATGAGCGATTCGCAATGGGCGTCCATGGGCAGCCGCCAGCTCGGCTGGCTCAATTCGACCCAGGTCGCCGCCATCGAGGCGGCCGACGTGACCGCCATCGCCACCGGCGCCATCCGCGGGCTGAGCACGCAGGCCATGACCTGGCTGCAGACCGAGCAGATCGCGTCGCTCAGCAGCCAGCAGGTCTCGGCCCTGCTGAGCGCCCAGGTGCGTGCGCTGGGCACGGAGGACTTCGCCGCGCTGTCGGCCGACGCGCTGCAGGGGCTCAGCAGCGCCGCGATGCAGTCGCTGACCTCGCAGCAGACCAACGCCTTGTCGCTGGGCCAAATGGCGCAGATGGGCTCGCAACAGCTGCGCCTGATGTCCACCGCCGGCATCGCCGGGCTGAGCACCGACGTCATTCCCAACCTCACATCGCAGCAGATCGCATCGCTGAGCACTGGCCAGATCCGCGCCTTCACCAGCGACCAGCTGCAGCTGCTGACCGTCGATGGTCTCAACGCCTTCGGTACCGCGCAGTTCCGCGGCTTCACGTCGGCGCAGCTGGACATCCTCAGCTCCGAGCAGGTCTCGGCGCTGAGCAGCACGCTGCTGGGCTCGCTGACCAGCGCGCAGGTGCGCGGCCTGTCCACCGACGACCTGACGCTGTTCGACGCCGACGACATCGCCGGCCTCAGCACCGCGGCGCTGAACGGCATGACGTCCAGCCAGATCGGCATCCTCAATGCCGTGCAGGCCATCGCATTGAGCACGCAGCAGATCGCCGCACTGTCCAGCACCGCGCTGAACGCGCTGGGCACCGAGGCCTTCGACGCCCTCAGCAGCGAGCAACTGGCCGCGCTGTCACCGGCCCAACTGGGCAAGCTGTCCACCGAGAACGTCGCGCTGCTGAGCGGCGACGACCTGCAGGCGCTGACGTCTGCGCAGATGGCGGCGTTCGGCACGCGCCAGATCGAGGCCCTTGCCACCGAGGCCATCACGGCCATTGACGCCGAGCACCTGAATGCCTTCACCACCCGGCAGGTGCGCGCATTCACAACCGAGCAGATGGCAGCCATCGAGAGCGAAGACCTGGCCGCCTGGAACACCGCCGCACTGCGCTCGCTGAGCACCGCCCAGTTCGAAGCGCTGCACAGCGAGCAGATCGGCGCCTTCACCGCCCAGCAGATCCAGGTGTTCAGTTCGGCTCAGCTGCGCACCTTGAACAGCGACGAGATCGCGTCGTTCACGACGCAACAGGTGGCCTCGTTCAGCACGCGCACGCTGGCCAGCTTCTCCACCGAGCAGATGCAGGCCTTCGAGACCGAAGACCTGAGCATGCTCAGCTCGGCGCAGCTGCGCTCGCTGTCCACCGCACAGTTGGTGGCGTTGCTGCCCGAGCAGATCCCCGGCCTGGACAGTGCCGACATGCGCGGCCTCAGCATGGCGCAGGTCAGCGCCTTCACGCCGGCGCAGATCGCCGCGATGAGCCCCGGCCAGGTGGACGCCTTGTTCGCGGCCACGCCCATCGTGCTGGACCTGGACGGCGGCGGCGTGAACACGCTGGCGGCCAGCCAGGGCGTGCAGTTCGACCTGAACGGCACCGGCAACGCCCAGCAATGGGGCTGGGTGGGCGGCGGCGACGGCCTGCTGGTGCGCGACCTGAACGCCAACGGCCTCATCGATGGCGGCCAGGAGCTGTTCGGATCAGGCACCCAGTTGGCCAACGGCCTGCGTGCCGGCAACGGCTACGCCGCCATGCTGGCGCTGGACGACAACCTCGACGGCCGCCTCAGCGCCGCAGACGCGGCCTTCGCGCAGTTGCAGGTCTGGGTGGATGCCAATCACGACGGCGTCACCGACGCCCGTGAACTGCGTAGCCTGGCGGATCTGCAGATCGTTTCGCTGGACCTGAATGCGCAGAAGGGCGAGGCGACCGACCATGGCAACCTGCTCGGCCTGACCTCAAGCTATACGACGGCCGACGGCCAGCGCCACGACATGGCAGACGTCTGGTTCGCCAAACAGGCGGCCGAGGCACCCGCGCCGCTGCCGGCGGCCAGCGAGCTGCTCAGCGCACCGGCGACGGACCTGCTGGCGGGATTGGGCACCGGCTCGGGTGAGGCGGCATCTCAAGCGGCAGCAGATCCGGCCGTGGCGCCGGCTCAGCGCTTGCCATGGCGGGAGCGCGGGCTGGACGATGATGCGGGCTGGACCCCGCTCATCTGACCATGACCGCCTCAGACCCTGACGCCCCCCAGATCCACCCTCTTTCCGACGCGCAAAGCCCCCACATCGGGCCGCGCACGCGCGTCTGGCAGTTCTGCGTGATCCTGCCCGGCGCCCGCATCGGCGCCGACTGCAACATCAACGCCCAGGTGCTGGTGGAGAACGACGTGGTGGTGGGCGACCGCGTGACGCTGAAATCCGGCGTGCAGCTGTGGGACGGCCTGCGGGTGGAAGACGATGTCTTCATCGGCCCCAACGCCACCTTCACCAACGACCGCCTGCCACGTTCGCGCCAGCGGCCCGAGGCCTTCCAGCAGACCGTCATCGAACGCGGCGCCTCCATCGGCGCCAACGCCACCATCCTGGGCGGCGTGCGCATCGGTGCTGGCGCGCTCATCGGCGCGGGCAGCGTGGTGACCAAGGACGTACCGGCGGGCGAGCTGTGGGTGGGCAACCCGGCACGCTCGCGCGGGCCGGTGCCGGCGAAAGGCTAGGCAACCGCCTTGACGGCGGCGACGACGCGCTCCACCTGCGCGTCACTCATGCCCGGCCACAGCGGCAGGCTCAGCACGCGCTGGTGCATGGCCTCGCTGATGGGAAAGTCGCCCTCGCCATAGCCCAGCTCGGCATAGGCCGGCTGCTGGTGCGGCGGCACGGGGTAGTGGATCAGCGTGCCGATGCCCTGCTTGGCCAGGTCGGCCTGCAGCCGGTCGCGGTCGTCGTGTTGAACGACGAACAGATGCCACGCCGAGTCCAGTCCTTCCGGCACCACCGGCAACTGCAGCGGTGCGCCGCTCAAGCCGTCCAACAGCATCGCGGCGAGCCGGCGGCGCTCCTGCGTCTGCGCCTGCAGCAGCGGCAGCTTGGCGGCCAGCACGGCCGCCTGGATCTCGTCCAGCCGCGAGTTCCGGCCCTTGACCTCGTTGTGATATTTCACCTTGGAACCGTAGTTGCGCAGCACGCGCACCTGGGCCATGGCCGCTGCATCGCTGCCGGTCACGCCGCCGCCGTCACCCATCGCGCCGAGGTTCTTGCCGGGGTAGAAGCTCCAGGCGGACAGGTCGGCGAGGCAGCCCACCGGGCGGCCGTGGTACTGCGCCGCATGCGCCTGGGCGCAGTCGTCCAGCACCTTCAGGCCATGCCGCTCGGCCACCAGGTTGATGGCACCCATGTCGGCCGGCAAGCCGTACAGATGCACGGGCAGCAGCACCTTGGTGCGCGGCGTGATGGCGGCCTCGATCCGAGCCGGGTCCAGGTTGTAGGTGAGCGGGTCAGGCTCCACCGGCACCGGCGTCGCGCCGCACTGGCTGACGGCCAGCCAGGTCGCGATGTAGGTGTTGGACGGCACGATGACCTCGTCGCCCGGCCCCACGCCCAGCGCCTCCAGCCCCAGCGCCAGCGCGTCCAGCCCGTTGGCCACGCCGGCACAGTCGGCCGCGCCGACGCTGGCGGCGTAGGCGCGCTCGAAGGCTTTCAGCTCCTCGCCCAGCAAAAACCAGCCGCTGCCGGCGACGCGCAGCAGCGCGGCGTCGATATCGGCCTGCGCGGCGCGGTAGACCGGCTGCAGGTCCAGGAAGGGGATGGGCGCGTCAGCCACGGCGGTGCTCGGCAACGGCGGCGAGATAGTCGTCATAGCTGCGGATGTAGTCGGCCGGGTCGTAGGGATCGGAGGCCAGCACCAGCAGCACGGCGTCGGCGCTGAAGCGGTACTGGATGCCCCAGACCATGGGCGGGATGTGCAGGCCCAGCAGCTGGCTGTCCAGCAGCACCTCGTCGCGGCGCTGGCCGTCGTCCAGCACCACGCTGAGGCTGCCCTTCACGCAGACCAGGAACTGGTGGCAGGCCTTGTGCGCATGCTCGCCGCGCACCTCGCGGCTGGGCACGTCGTAGACCAGGAAGAAGCGCTCGGGCGTGAACGGCAGCTGCGCGTCGATCTGGCCCACGGTCAGCGAGCCGCGCATGTCGATGACCTTGGGCAGCTTGACCAGCGCCGCGCCGGGCACCTGCAGCGCCAGGTCGTCCGCATTGACGCGGCGGGCCGGCTCGGCGGGGCGGATGCCGGTGTCCACATAGCCGATCACATGGGCCGGGTTGCCGGCCACGATGGCGTTGGGCGGCACGTCGCGGGTCACGACGGCGCCGTCCTGCACCATGGCGCCGGCGCCTATGGTGAGCCCGGGGCGGATGGTGGCGTTGGCGCCGACGCTGGCACCCTGGCGCACCCAGGTGCGCAAGGGCGCCTCGGGGCGCTGCTTGCTGCGCGGGAAGGGGTCGTTGGAAAAGGTGACGTTGGGGCCGATGAAGACATCGTCGTCCACCTGCACGCCGTCCCACAGCTGCACACCGCACTTGACCGTCACGCGGTCGCCCAGTTGAACCTGGTTCTCGATGAAAACGTGGTCGCAGATGTTGGCGTCCCGACCGATGCGGGCACCCGGCAGCACGTGGGCGAAGGCCCAGATGCGGCTGCCGGCACCGATATGCGGGCTCTCCACCAGGGCATGGCTGTGGATGAAGGGGGGCTGGGCGTCGCTCATGGGCCGGCACGGTAGCAGGTCGGCGGCCCGGTCAAGCCCGGAAATTCCAGGCCTTGGCAGGCGTAGATCGCCGCGCCGCCGGCCGGAAATGCCGCCCCGCCGGCCCGCTTATTCCCGGTTTCAAGATGTGAAGTCCTGGGACAGTCGCTCTACCCGGGCCGCCTGTGCGTCCAAGAAAATGCCAAGACCGTGAAGCCAGACAACTATTTCGCAGTGTTACGCGCTCAAGAGGGCTACAGCCTGAGCCCATACTGCCGATCTATCGAATCTGAGCGCGTTCAGGCCCTGCCTTGCCCGCCGGCCGCACGATTGAGCTGACATCCATCACTGGGCTTGCAACAACACAGTTAACGAGGAAGCAGACATGGCCTCCAGACCCCTTGCCAGAGCCAGCGCGATCGCTGACGGTGCACGTCGCTCACCCTTGTTTCTGAAGGTGGGCAACACCATGGTTCGCGATCTGCTGGAGGAACAGGAGCTGCCGACCAATGGCGGCCTGCTGACCGAGCCCGAGCCCTCGCCGGCCGCCGTCATCGCGGCGTTGCGCTACCTGCCGCGGGCCAAGCCGCCCACGCCCTCGCCCGTCAGCGTGCGCCCCCTGCCCTACAGCCGCCAGGACATCACCGAGGACGACATCGCGGCCGTGATCGGCGTGCTGCGCTCGGACTTCCTGACCCAGGGCCAGGAGCTGCCGGCCTTCGAGGCCGAGTTTGCCGCCCTGCACCAACTGCCCCACGCCGTCGCCGTCAGCAACGCCACGGCCGCGCTGCACATCGCCTGCCTGGCGCTGGGGGTCGAGCCGGGCGACAGCGTCTGGACCTGCACCAACAGCTTCCTGGCCTCGGCCAACTGCGCCCGCTACTGCGGCGCCAGTGTCGACTTCATCGACATCGACCCCGCCACCCGCAACCTCAGCATCCCAGCGCTGGCCGAGAAGCTGGCCCGCGCCGATAGCCTCGGCACGCTGCCCAAGGTCGTCATCCCGGTGGATTTCGCCGGCCTGCCCTGCGACTGGCCGGCGCTGCGCGCCCTGGCCGACCGCTACGGTTTCAAGCTGCTGCAGGACGCCTCGCACGCCACCGGCGCCACGCTGCACGGCAAGCCCATGGGCGCCGACTGGGCCGACATCACCGTCTTCAGCTTCCACGCCGTCAAGGTCGTCACCACCGCCGAGGGCGGCATGGCCTGCACCCGTGACGCCGAGCTGGCCAAGGCCCTGCGCCTGCTGCGCTCGCACGGCATGGTGCGCAACGCCGAAGACATGCTGAACCCGCCCGACGGCCCCTGGACCTACGAGCAGCACGAGCTGGGCTTCAACTACCGCATGACCGACATGCAGGCCGCCATGGGCCGCACCCAGCTGCGCCGCCTGGCCCAGATGCAGGCCCACCGCGAGAAGCTGGCCGACCGCTACGACGAACTGCTGGCCGCCCTGCCCGTGCGCCTGCCGCCGCGCCACCCGCAGGCCCAGTCGTCCTGGCACCTCTATGCCATCGAGCTGGACGACAGCGTGCTGGAGCGCGTCGGCCGCGCCAAGGTGTTCGAAGGCCTGCGCGCCTGCGGCATCGGCGTGCAGGTGCACTACATCCCCATCCACACCCAGCCCTACTACCAGTCGCTGGGCTTCAAGCGCGGCGACTTCCCGGCTGCCGAGGACTACTACGCCCGCACCATCTCGCTGCCGCTGTTCCCGGCCATGACCGATGCCGACCAGGACCGCGTCGTCGCCGCGCTGCGCGAACTGATCAAGGCCTGAGCCATGGACCTGGCGCTCGGCACGGTCCAGTTCGGCCTGGCCTACGGCGCCGTGGGCAGCGGCCGCCAGGTGGACCCCGAATCGGCGTCCGCCATCCTGGACGACGCCTGGCAGCATGGCCTGCGCTGGCTGGACACCGCCGCCGCCTATGGCGACATCGAGCAGCGCCTGGCCGGCCTGTGCGGCCCGCACCGCTTCCGCATCGCCAGCAAGATCCGCCCGCTGGCCGCGGCCGGTGACGCCGGCGCCCGCGCGGCGCTGATGACGGGCAGCGTGACCCAGTCGCTGGAGCGGCTGGGCGACCGGCTGCGCGTGCTGATGTTCCACAGTGCCGCCGACCTGCTGGCCGACGACGGCGAGGCCTTGTGGGCGCAGGCACGCAAGCTGGTGCAGGGCCGCGACATCCGCCTGGGCGTGTCCTGCTACTCGCCCATCGAGCTGCTGCGCCTGCGCGAGCGGCTGGACATCGAGTTCGCCCAGCTGCCCGCCAACGCGTTCGACCAGCGCCTGCTGCAGACCCTGCACGACCCCGCCGGCCGCACGCGGCTGGACGGCGTCGTCATCCACGTGCGCTCAGTCTTCCTGCAAGGCCTGCTGCTCGCGCCTGGCCGCGGCGCCCAGCGCGTGCCGGCCGCCGCCGCGGCGCTGCAGCGCTGGCAGGCCCGCTGCGACCAGGCCGACCTGGAGCCCACCGTCGCCGCATTAGGCGCCGTGCAGCCGCTGCCCGGCGTGCAAGCCTGCGTGGTGGGCGTGGAATCCCTGGCGCAATGGCAAGGCATACGCCAGGCCTGGTCGCACACCCGGCCGCTGGAATGGCCCGACCTGGCCTGCGCCGACCCGCAGGTCTACGACCCAAGAATGTGGCCCAAGACATGAACCACGCCCTCGCCCCGCGCACCACCGCCATCGTGCAGGCTCGCCTGTCCAGCTCGCGCCTGCCCGGCAAGGCGCTGATGCCGCTGAATGGCCAGCCCATGATCCTGTTCATGCTGGAGCGCGTGAAGCGGGCCCGGCTGATCGACGAGATCGTCATGGCCACCAGCACCGATCGCAGCGACGACGAACTGGCCGCGGTGGTTGCCGTCGCCGGGTTCCGGGTCCACCGCGGCCCGCTGGACGACGTGCTGGCACGCTTTGCAGGCGCCGTCCAGGGCCATCCGGCCGACTGGATCGTGCGCCTCACGGGCGACTGCCCGCTGATCGACCCCCAGGTCGTCGACCACGTCATCATGCTGGCCCAGGTGCAGCGCCACGACTACGCCAACAACGTCGAGTCGCCCAGCTACCCGGATGGCCTGGACGTCGAGGTCTTCACCCGCGCCGCGCTGCTGCAGGCCGCCGCCGAGGCCCGCCTGCCCAGCGAGCGCGAGCACGTGACCCCCTTCATCCGCAACCGCCCCGAGCAGTTCAAGCTGGGCGAGCTGCGCTGCCCGGTGGACCTGTCGGCGCTGCGCTGGACCGTGGACCACCCCGACGACCTGGAACTGGTGCGCGCGCTGGTGGCCGCCGTCGTCGCGCGCGGCGACGATCCGCTGCGGGTGGACCTGTTCGACCTGGTGCGCGTCGTCGACACCCGGCCCGAGCTGATGTCCATCAACCCGCACGAGCGCAACGAGGGCTACCTGAAAAGCCTGCTGGCCGACGCCCGCCTCCACACATGAGAAGTTTCAAAGCCTCCGAAGACCTGCTGGCCCGCGCCGAACGCGTCATCCCGCTGGGCAGCCAGACCTTCAGCAAGAGCCGCACGCAGTACCCCAAGGGCGTGTCGCCGTTCTTCATCGAACGCGCCCAGGGCGCCCGCGCCTGGGACGTGGACGGCAACGAGTACCTGGACCTGGTCATGAGCCTGTGCTCGGTGACGCTGGGCTACCAGGACGCGGACGTCAACGCCGCCGTCGCGCAGCAGCTGCACGACTCCGGCGTCATCTTCAGCCTGCCGCACCGGCTGGAAACCGAGGTGGCCGAGCTGATCTGCGAGATGGTGCCCTGCGCCGAGAAGGTGCGCTTCGGCAAGAATGGCTCGGACGCCACCTCCGGTGCCATCCGCCTGGCGCGCGCCTTCACCGGCCGCGACCACGTGGCCGTCTGCGGCTACCACGGCTGGCAGGACTGGTACATCGGCAGCACCGCCCGCCACCGCGGCGTGCCGCAGGCCACGCGCGACCTGACGCATGCCTGGGCCTACAACGACCTGGCCTCGCTGGAAAAGCTGTTCGCGGACTTCCCCGGCCAGATCGCCGCGGTGATCCTGGAGCCCATGAACGTCGCGCCGCCACAGCCCGGCTTCCTGGAGGGCGTCAAGGCGCTGGCCCACAAGCACGGCGCGCTGCTGGTGTTCGACGAGACCATCACGGGCTTTCGCTTCGCCAACGGCGGCGCGCAGCAGCTGTTCGGCGTCACGCCCGACCTCGCCACCTTCGGCAAGGGCCTGGCCAACGGCTACCCGGTCTCCGCCATCACCGGCCGCGCCGACGTGATGCAGCTGATGGAGGAGATCTTCTTCTCCTTCACCTTCGGTGGCGAGGCGCTGTCGCTGGCCGCCGCCAAGGCCACGCTGACCAAGCTGAAGAGCGGCCCGGTGCTGGACGGCATCCATGCCAAGGGCGAGCGCCTGCAGGCCGGGCTGAACGCGCTGATCGACCGGCACGCGCTGGGCGACCTGTTCAGTGTCAGCGGCCATCCGAGCTGGAGCTTCCTGAACGTCAAGGAGGCGCGCGGCGCCGCGCTGTTCGACATCAAGACGCTGCTGGCGCAGGAGCTGCATGAGCGCGGCGTGCTGGGCCTGGGCACCTTCAACCTCAGCCACGCGCACACCGACGCCGACATCGACCGCGTGCTGGCCGTGTATGGCGAGATCCTGCCCATGGTGGGCGAGGCCGCCAGCGCGGGCCGGGTGCGCGAGCTGCTGCGCTGTGAGCCGCTGGTGCCGCTGTTCAAGCTGCGCTGATGCGCGTCGCGCTGCGCGTGGACGCGTCCAGCCGCATCGGGCTGGGGCATCTGCTGCGCTGCCTGTCGCTGGCCCATGCACTGAAGCGCTGCGGCGCCGAGCCGCTGTTCCTGCTGCGTGCCAGCGACGTGGACGGCGCTGCACGCGTGCGCACGGCCGGCTTTGCGGCGCTGGTGCTGGCGTTGCCGCCCGTGCAGGAACTGGGGCGCCTGGCCGATGCCGAGGCCGATGCGCAGGCCTGCATCGCGGCGCTGGCCGACGCGCCACCGGCCTGGATCGTCGTGGACCATTACGGCCTGGACGCCGCCTGGCATGCCGCGCTGCGGGCGGCGCTGGCCTGCCGCATCGCCGCCATTGACGACCTCGCCGACCGGCCGCTGGATGTCGATGCGCTGATCGACCACAACCTCGTGCCCGCCGGCACGCACCGCGAGCGCTATGCCGCCCTGCTGCAGCGCGAGCCCGCGCGCTGGCTGTGCGGGCCCCGCCATGCGCTGCTGGGCCCGGCCTATGCCGACCTGCCGCCCTTCGTCGTCAGCGACGCGGTGCGCAGCCTGGGCATCTTCATGGGCGGCACCGATCCGCTCGGGCTGAGCGCCACCGTGCTGGCCGCCTGCCGCGACGCCGGCTTCGCGGGCCCCGTCGAGATCGTCAGCACGCCGGCCTCGCCCGCCCTGCCCGCGCTGCAAAGGACAACAGCCGCCGACGGCCGCGCGACGCTGAGCCTGGACCTGCCCGACCTCGCCGCCTTCTACGCCCGCCACGACCTGCAGATCGGTGCCGGCGGCGGCGCGGCCTGGGAGCGCTGCGCGGTGGGCGTGCCCAGCCTGACGCTGTGCGTGGCCGACAACCAGCGCGCCGTCATCCCGGCCCTGGTGGCGATGGGCGCGACCGCGGGCGCCGCCGGCATCACGCGCGAGGCTATCGCCGCCGCGCTGCGCCCGCTGCTGGCCGACGCATCGCTGCGCCGGCAGCTGAGCCAGACCGCATCGACCGTGGTGGACGGCTGGGGCGCCCGCCGCGTCGCGCTGGCCCTGTGCGCGGGGCAATGCCCCACGCTGCGCCCGGCCACGATGGCCGAGGCCGAGCTGCTCTGGCAATGGCGCAACCACCCGGCCACGCGCGCCGTGTCGCGCCAGTCCGACGAGATCCCGCTGGCCTCGCACCGCCAGTGGCTGCAGCGCCTGCTGGACGCCGGCCGCAGCCGGCTGCATGTGGCCGCTCTGGGCGGGCTGGACTTCGGCGTCATCCGCTTCGACCCGCTGCAGGACGACACCTGGGAGGTGTCGCTGTATCTCGCGCCCCAGCTGCACGGACTGGGCCTGGGCACCGCGTTGCTGCAGGCCGGCGAGGCGGCGCTGCGCCAGCACCTGGGCCGCCCGCTGCTCGTCCACGCCGAGGTGCTGCCCGGCAACACCGGCTCGCTGCGGCTGTTCGAGTCGGCCGGCTACCGGCAGCAGCCCGCCGGTCACTGGATCAAGCCGCTCGCCTGAACGCTGTTCACCCGGCCGGCCAGGCGGGCGGTGTGCGAGCATCGCGGGCGTCTTGTCTCCCCAGCCAGCCATGCACATCGCCGAGCGCCCCATCAACGCCCAGCACCGCCCCTATCTCATCGCCGAGATGTCGGGCAACCACAACCAGTCGCTGGCGCGCGCGCTGCAGATCGTGGACGCCGCCGCCGCCTCGGGCGCCGACGCGATCAAGCTGCAGACCTACACCGCCGACACGATGACGCTGAAGGTCGATGCCCCGGACTTCATCGTGCAGGACAAGCACAGCCTCTGGGCCGGCCGCCACCTGCACGACCTCTACGACGAGGCGCACACGCCCTGGGACTGGCATGCGCCCATCATGGCCCGCGCGGCCGAGCTGGGCATGCACTGCTTCAGCACGCCCTTCGACGACACCTCGGTGGACTTCCTGGAAAGCCTGGGCGTGCCGGCCTACAAGATCGCGTCCTTCGAGCTGACCGACCTGCCGCTGATCCGCAAGGTGGCCAGCACCGGCAAGCCCATGATCATGTCCACCGGCATGGCCACGGTCGCCGAGATCGACGAGGCGGTGAAGACCGCGCGCGCCGCCGGATCGGGCCCGCTCATCCTGCTGAAGTGCACCAGCACCTACCCGGCCACGCCGGAAAACACACACGTGCGCACCATCCCCAACATGCGCGAGACCTTCGGCTGCGAGGTGGGCCTGTCGGACCACACGATGGGCGTGGGCGTGTCCGTCGCGGCCGTGGCCATGGGCGCGACGCTGATCGAAAAGCACTTCACGCTGCGCCGCGCGGACGGCGGCGTGGACTCGGCCTTCTCGCTGGAGCCCGAGGAGTTCAAGCTGCTGCGCGTGGAGACCGAGCGCGCCTGGCAGGGCCTGGGCCACATCGCCTACGGCGGCACGGCGGCCGAGGAGAAGTCGCGCGCCTACCGCCGCTCGCTCTACATCAGCGCGCCGGTCAAGGCCGGCGAGGCGCTGACGGCGGCCAATGTGCGCATCGTGCGTCCCGGCTTCGGCCTGGCGCCCAAGTTCTACGACCTGGTGCTGGGCCGCCGCGCCAGCCGCGACCTGGCGCCGGGCACGGCGGTGAACTGGGACTGCCTGAGCTGAAAGGCCGAGCGGCTCTCAGGCCGCCAGCCAGTCGCGCAACGGCCGCGCGCCCGCCTCTCGGGCCTCGGCCAGATCGAACTGCTCACGGCGATAGGCGACGAACAGCGCCGGATTGGCGTGCATCAACGCCAGGCGCTCCTGCGCTTCGGCCGAGTTGTAGCGGGGCACGACGCGCTCGTCCACGATGGCCCACTCGTGCCGCCCCAGCGGGCGCAATTGCACCTGCATGACGGCCCGGCCCCGACGCACCAGGTCGTGCAGGCCCGACGTGGGCACGTCGAAACCCAGCGTCAGGTCGCAAGCGCCGGCGAAGTCCGCCAGGCTGCCTTGCGAGCCTTCCATCAGGGCCTCCACGTCGATCGCCAGGCGCTGCGCCAGCAGCGTCACCGGCGTCTCCGCGATGCGCACGCGCAGCTTCAGCACGAGGCCGCGCTCGCGCGCCCAGGCCTGCCATTGGCACAGGCTGTCGGCATAGGCCTCGAAGTTCACCATGCACATGCCGTTGCCGCTGATGCCGTTGAGCACCAGGCCCAGCGTGCGCAGCGTGCCGCCTGCGGGCGGCGCGCTCCATTCGCCGTGGGCACGCATCAGGCCCGCGGGCAGCAGGCGGTCGGCCAGGTCCAGGCAGGGGCCGCCCTGCAGCGCATGGTGCAGGCACAGCGGTGCCGGGCCATCCACCTTGATGGGCACGTTGTGCACGCGCGAATGCGGCAGCACGACGATGGCCATGCCGTGCTGCAGCGCAAAGCTGGTCAGCGCGCCGTGGATGGTGGCGTCGTGGTTGGACAGCAGCAGCCGGCGCGGTGGCCGGCCGGCGAAATGCCGCTCCAGCCACAGGTACAGCAAAGCCTGGGCCTCCAGGGCCTCCCACAGCACCTGCACCTGCTGCTCCAGGAAGCGGGGCTGGCTCAGCCAGGGCTGCAGATGGCGGCGCAACACGTCCTTCAGCGGCGCCTGCAGCGCCTCGACGCGCACACCGTCGTGCGAGTCCAGCAGGCCGCGCACGGTGGCCAGGTCCACCAGGCCGGTGGAAGCGATGCCCTCCAGCGGCACGTCGTACACCTGGGGGCTCAGCACCGCCACGCGCTGGCCGGCGGCGAGCAGCTCGTCGGCGATGTGGGCGGCGTCGGCCTTGCAGGTCGGCAGATGCGCGATCAGCTCCACATCGGCCGGCAGGCGCCGCAGGTCGGGCAGTTGGTAGGCATCCAGGCCGGGGCAGTCGAAGCCGTAGGCCGTGTGCGCCACGCCGCGCTCGCGCAGCGCGTTCAGCAGCAGCAGGCCGGGCACGAAGGAGTGCGCGCCGTAGGTGTGGGCCTGCTGCGGCAGCAGCAGATGCCAATGCTCGTGCGCGTGCTGGGCAAGCACCTCGGGCCAGATGCGGCGGTAGCCGTGCAGCGTCCAGAACAGGTGGAAGATGCGGTGCGAACTCCAGGCGCCCGCCACCGCAGCGGGCGCCACGGCGGCCAGCACCTCGCCCAGTTCACGGCACAGCGCGCGCGCGGCCGCCTGGGCATCGGTGAACGCGGCACGGGCGACGTCGGCGGTGGAGCGCGTGTGCACCAGCGGCGCGGCAATGCCCTGCCCCAGGCAGCGGTCGTACATGACCGGATCGACCAGGAAGGCCTGCACGCCGCGCTGCACGACCAGGCCCGCCGCCGGCGCCATGTCAAAGCGGTGCAGCACCGCGACGACTTCGCTCACGCACACTCCATGATGGTTTGAAAGCGGCCGCTCGCGGCGACCGAATGGCTCACTGAATCGCGGCCATCACGCCGGGCCCCAGGGACCACAGCAAAGCCAGCGCCTGCTGCGCCTCGAACAGCGTGCTCAGCTGGGCGACGCGCAGGGAATAGTAGTCGGACTCCGCGCCCATCACGTCGAACAGCGAGCGCCGCCCCATCTGCTGCCACTGCACCAGCGTCGCGGCACGCAGCCGCTCGCTGTTGCGCAGGATCTCGACGATGCGCCGCGAGCGGTCCAGCGCGGCTTCGGCCGAGCTGTAGAGGTCGCTCATCTGGTAGACCTTGGCGTTCAACGCGTCACGCACCTGCGCCTCGGCGGCCTCGGCGCGCTTGGACGCCGCATGCTCGGCGGCCTGCTGGCCCGGCTGCAGGATGGGCACCGTCAGGCTGACGCCGGCATTCCACTCGCCCGCCTTGCTGCCCTTGTTCGTCACGGTCGCCACGCCCGCGCCGCCGATGTTGACCTGCGGCTTGCCCTGCGCGGACACGCTTTCGGCGTAGCGGCGCTGCGCACGCGAGTTGGCCTGCAGCGCCAGCACGTCGGCCGACTGGGCCGCCGCACGGCGCAGGTTCTCCAGGTCCGGCAGCTGGTTCAACACGGCTGCATAGCTGGCGCTGGGCGGCAGCGGGTCGCCCACCAGGCGCTTGAGCCGGAACTCGGTGGAGCGCAGCGCGCTGATGGTCTGCTCCATCGAGAGCTCGGCGGTCATCTGGCTCTTCTGCGCCTGGATCAGCTCGCTGGCGCGGCCCTTGTCGACCTTGACGACACCTTCCAGCGCCTCCACCAGGCAGGCCATGCGCCGCATGTACTGGCGGTAGATCTGGGCCTGCAGCAGCAACCGGCCGCGGTCCAGCGAGTAGTTGACGACCTGCACCGAGATCTGCTGCTCGGCGTTGAACAGGCCCTGCCGGGAGGCTTCGGCCAGTTGCGCACGCCAGGCACTGTTGGCGGCCGTGCGGCCGGCGTCCCACAGCGGCATGTTGAAGCCCAGCGTCAGTTGCGACTGCACCTGCTGCTGGCGCAGGCCACTGACCTGCTGGCCCGCGGCGGCACCGCTGAGCGTGGCATTCACGCTGGGCTTGTTGGCCTCGCTGGCCTGCACCCAGTCGTCGCGCGCGGCCTGGGCCAGCAGCGTGGCGGCGCCGATCTGCTCGCTGCGGCGCAGCGCGGTGTCCACCAGCGACACCAGCTGCCCCCGCGGGTCGTTGGAGGCGATGGACAGGTCCACGCCCTTGGCCTTGTCGGCGACGACGACGGCGTCGTCCTCGCCGCAGCGCAACTGCGCCCACGCAGGCGCTGCAATGCCACAGGCCAGAGCCAGGGGCAGAAGGCGATGGAGGGCACGCATGGTCGGAAGGACGGCAGGAGACAACACGGCCTCCACTAGACCATGTGCCCTGCGGTGCGAAAGGCAAGAGAAAGGCGGGTCAAGCCCGCCTATTCCGCACCGTCGCCGCAGCGGGTGAGCAGCGGCTCAGCGCTCCTTCAGCGCTTCCTGGCTCTTCAGCAGCGGGCGCAGCAGGTAGCTCAGCACCGTGCGTTCGCCGGTCTTGATCTCGACGGTCGCGCTCATGCCCGGAATGACGGGCAGCGGTTCGCCATTGCGCATCAAGGTGTTCTGGTCGGCGCGTACCAACGCACGGTAGTAGCGCGCATCGCCGGTGGCGGTGAGCTTCTCGTTGTCGCCCAGCGTGTCGGCGCTGATGACCTCGATCTTGCCCTCCAGGCCACCGTTGACGTTGTAGTCGTAGCCGGCGATCTTCATGATGGCGCGTTGGCCGACCTGGATGAAACCCACCTCGCTGGGCGGCACGCGCGCCTCGATCAGCACGGTGGGGCCCAGCGGCACGATTTCCATGATGGGCAGACCGCTGCTGACCACGCCGCCCAGCGTCGTGATGCGGATGTTCTTCACGATGCCATGCACCGGCGAGCGCAGCACGGTGCGCTTCATCGCGTCCTGGCGCACGACCTGCTGTTCGTCCAGCGCGGCCAGCTCGTTTTCCTGGCGAGTCAGCTCCTGGCTGGCCTCCTGGCGGAAGCGGCTGATGCGCTCCTGGCGCTGCTGGCGCAGGTCGTTGATCTGGCGGTTCACGCGCATGACCTCCACCTCGGACATCAACCCGCGGGCCGACAGGTCCTGCGCCACCCTCAACTCCTTGGCCAGCAGTCCGATGCTGCGATCCAGGCTGGAGACGGCCTCGTCCAGCAGGCGTTGCCGAGCTTCAAAGGCCTGCCGCTCCAGCGCCACGGCTTCGGACTTGGGCGGCACGTCGGCCGGCAGCTCGAACTTGGCACCGTAGGCCTCGGCACGCAAGCGCGCGACGGCCACGCGCATCGCGGTTCGGCGAAGCGTGCCCTCGTTCTCCTGCGCCTCCACGCGGGTCGGGTCCAGCCGCGCCAGCTCCTGGCCGGCCTGCACTTCCTCGCCCTCGCGCACCTTCAGCTCGGCCAGCAGACCGCTGTCCAGGCTGGCGATGACCTGTTCGCGCGCCTCCGGCACCACGCGGCCTTGCACACGGCTGACCTGGTCGATCTCGGCGATGCTGGCCCATACGATGGCGGCAAACAACGCCGCCGCCAGCAGATACAGCGCCCACATCGAGCGCGGCAAGGGTTCATCGGCCAGCGCATTCGCCAACGCGCTGGTGAACATGCCCTCTTGTCGGCCACCCGCCATCCCGTTCACCCGGTCTTAAACGGACGCCTGGCGCTGCACGGGCTGGGCGCTGGGATGCATGTGGACGGGCGCGCCCTGCGGCTCGGCAGCCGGACGCACGCCGGACAGCGCGGCCAGCACCTTGTCGCGCGGGCCGTCCAGCACGACCTTGCCGTTGTCCATGACGACGACGCGGGTCACCAGCTCCAGCACCGCCGGGCGGTGCGTCACCGCCACCAGCGTGACGCCTTCCGACGCCTGCTTCAGCTGGCGCAGGAAGCTCATCTCGGACTGCGCGTCCATGGAGCTGGTGGGCTCGTCCATCAGCAGGATCTTCGGCTTGTTGACCAGCGCGCGCGCCAGCGCCACCAGCTGGCGCTGGCCGCCGGAGAGCAGGCCGCCCATCTCACCCACCTGCAGGTCCCAGCCCTGCGGATGGCCGGCCACCAGGCGATCCAGCCCGGTCAGCTTGGCCACTTCGACCAGACGTGCCGCATCCACGTCGCCACGCCCCATCAGGACGTTGTCGCGCAGCGTGCCGTGAAACAGCCGCGGCTCCTGCGACACGAAGCCCACATGGGCGCGGTACTCGGCCGGGTCCACCTGGCGCAGGTCGATGCCCTCCACTTCCACCAGGCCCTCGGTGGGCTGATACAGCCCGCCCAGCAGCCGCAGCACGGTGGACTTGCCGCTGCCGATGCGGCCCAGGATGGCGATGCGCTCGCCGGCCTCGATGCGCAGCGACACGCCGTTCAGCACCTTGGGCGCAGCCTGGTCGGGCACCGGCGGCGGGTAGCTGAAGCCCACGTCGTTCAGGCCCACGCGGCCGGTCACCTGGTTCAGCGGCACATAGGCCTGGCCCACCTGGCGCTCGGTGGGCTTGCTCATCAGCGTGTCCAGGCTCTGCATCGCCGCACGTGCGCCCTGGTAGCGCGTCACCAGGCCCACCAGTGCACCCAGTGGCGCCAGCGCGCGCATGGAGAACATGATGGAGCCGATCAGCGCGCCCTGCGTGATCGCTCCTTCGCGGATCAGGTAGACGCCCACCAGCAGCATGACCAGCGTATTGACCTGGTACATGGACTGCGACAGGTGATTGATCAGCCCGTGCATGCTGCGCATGCGGTGGCCCGACTCGGCCGCCACGGCATTGCTCATCTCGTAGCGATGCTGGAACTGCGGCGCGGCACCGGAGGTCTTCACGTCCTCCAGGCCTTCCAGCGCTTCCACCAGGTTGCCCTGCAACTCCGCGTGCTCGGCCATGCTGGTGCGCACCGAGCGGCGCACCAGGTACTGCAGCAGGAAGATGCCGATCAACATGATGGGCACGGTCAGCGTGACCACCCAGCCCAGCGGGCCGCCGACGATGAACACCATGCCGACGAAGACGAAAATGAACGGCACGTCGCTGATGACGGACATGGACGCCGACGCGAAAAAGTCACGCACGGTTTCCACCTGACCCATGTAGTGGGCGCAGGAGCCGGCCGACGCAGGTCGGTGCTCCATGCGGATGGACAGGATGTGCTTGAACAGCCGCGAGCCGATGATGAGGTCGGCCTTGCGGCCGGCCAGGTCGATCAGGTCGGCACGCAAGTGCTTGGCGAACAGGTCGAACACGATGCACAGCGCCCCGCCGATGACCAAGGTCCACAGCGTGGCCATCGCATCCTGGTGCGGGATGACCTTGTCGTAGATGACCGCCGTGACCATGCCGGTGCCCAGCATCAGCACGTTGCTGAGCAGCGCTGCCAGCATGGCGCCGCGGTAGTAGGGCATGAAGCGCTTCAACGTGCCCCACAGCCAATGGTCCGTGCGGTCCAGCTCGATCAGGTGATGGTGGGCGCGGGCTTGGGAGCGCGGCACCTCGGCCGGGCTGGCCAACAGGCAGAAGCCGCTGTACTCGCCTTCCAGCTCCGCCAGAGAGGCCTCGACGGCCTTGGCGTCGGCACCGGGGAAGACCACCTCGAAGCGATCGCCACCCTCGGCCAGCGGACGCACCAGCAGGCAGGCGTCGCCCCCCTTGAGCAGCAGCACCGCCGGCAGCATCAGGCCGTTGATCTGGGCCAGCGGGCGGCGCTGCATGGCGGCGTCGTAACCGGCCTGGCGCATCAGCCGCACGGCCTGGTCAGGGGCCAGCGCGCCGTCGGCCGCGCCGTCGGCGCGCAGCGAGGCCGCCGAACGCGGTCGGCCGTGGTATTGCGTCAACCAGACCAGCGCATGCAGCAGCGGATCACCCAGGTCGGCAGCGGCCCCCGGCGAGTCCTCGGCCTCGGGCCGGCGCGGCGGCGCGGGTGGGGCCTCGGCCAGGTGCAGGCCACGACGACCACTACCGGCGCCCGGTGGGTCGAAGAAGTCGTCGCGGCGTGATGGGGGCACCTGGGCAGCTCCGGTTCAGCGGTTCAGCGGCGCGCCAGCGCCAGCTGTTCGAACTGGTCTTCCATATCGTGCACCAGGCCCGGCATGTCGAACAGGGGGGATGACCGGCCGAACTCGGCCAGGTAGCGTTTGTAGGACTGTGAACGGGCAGGCTGCATGCCGATCTGTATCGCCATGCGCTCGTATTCCTGAAGCGTGTGGGTCGCCAATTCCGGCAATCCGACCGCATTCAGCAGGCTGCCTGCCATGCGCGAGATGTAGCTGCGCCCGCTCAGCGTCAGGATGGGCGTGCCCATCCACAGGCAGTCGTTGGCGGTGGTTCCGGCGTTGAACGGGAAGGTGTCCAGCACCAGATCGGCGAGCTGGAAGCGGGCCAGGTAGTCCGGCGGCGCGGCACGCGGCGCGAAGTACAGCCGGTTGGCGTCCACGCCCATGCGTTGCGCGTTGGCCAGCATGTTCTCGCGGGCCTTGTCGTTGTCCGCCAGCAGCCACAGCACCGAGCCCGGCACGGCCGCCAGGATGCGCATCCAGGCGTCGAACATCTGCTGCGTGTACTTGTGGTTGTTGTTGAACGAGCAGAAGACAAAGCCCTGCTCCGGCAGTCCGACCTGGCTGCGCGTGGGCTTGGTGCCGACGGGGCGCTTGCGGTCGCTGGACTGGTAGCAGTGCTTCAGGTAGATCGGACGCTCGGTGCAGTACGGCAGGTACTCGGGCGGCATCACGTAGCGGTCCGCGATGATCCAGTCCACACCCGGCACGGCCGACGTGGCCGGCAGGCCCAGGTAGCTCACCTGCACCGGCGCGGGCCGGTAGGCCAGGATGTTGGGCCGGGCGCCGTTGGTCAGGCCCTGCAGGTCGACCAGCACGTCAATGCCGGCGGCGGCGATCAGTTGCGCCGCCTCCTCGTCGGTGCGGCCCTGCACAGGGATGACATGGTCCATGGCCCGGCGGATGCGCTGCTGCTGGGCGCTGCCATCATCACCACTCCAGCAGAACGCGAACACCTCGAAGCGCGAGCGGTCGTGCAGTTCGAAGATCTCCGGCGTCAGGAAGCCGACGGCGTGCATGCGCAGGTCGCCGGACAGGTAGCCGATGCGCACGCGCCCCTCCCGCTTCACGCGGGCGTGCAGCGGCGGCCCCTTGTACTTGATGACCTTCTCGCTGACGAAGCGCTGCGCGCACATCAGCTGCAGCGCCGGGTCGTCGCTGTAGCTCAGCATGGCCAGCAGCGAGGTGTTGGACAGCAGCTGGTTGGGCGTGACCTCGCCCACCGGCTCGTAGATGGGCCAGGCGCACTGTTTCTGGCGAATATGCACGTAGTGCTGCAGCACGTCGGGCTGATCGGGCTGCAACTCCAGCGAGCGGCGCATCAGCGCCTCGGCCTCGGGGAAACGGCGCTCCTGCTCCAGCAGGCGGGCCATGTTCTTCAGCGCATGCAGCCGCATTTCCTGCGGTGCAGCGCCCAGGATCTCGGTGGTGGAGTCGCTGTCGGCCACATCGCGCCAGGTCTGCAGCGCCTCTTCCTTGCGGCCCTGGTTCTCCAGTTGGTGGCCCAGGTTGACCCGGGCCTGCAGGAAATCGGGCTTCAGCGCCAGCGCCTCGCGGTAGATGCGTTCGGCATCCTCGTGGCGGCGCAGCGACGACCAGACGGTGCCCAGGTTGTACAGCGCCACCAGCCGCATCGGGCCTTCGCTGTGGTCCAGCCAGGTCTGGTAGAGCTGGGCAGCCAGCTCGGCATGTCCATCGGCCTGCAACTGGTTGGCGCGCGACATCAGGTCCGGCAGCGAGAGGCTGCGCGCCTGGACGGCGGCCATCAGCCCGTCCCATTCGGGCTGGAGGGCTTGCGGGACGCTCAGGGTCTGCATGCTCGGACTGGCGATGTCCATGGTGTGGATGGCGTTGGGTTCCGGTATGTGCGGCACACCACCTGGCAAGACGCGAGATGGCGGCACCTACCTGGATTTTGCGCCGCCGCACCCGCCGCAATCCGTGCAATTGGACCGTCCCACGCGCACTATTCGCGGCCGTGGCGCGGGTTTGGCGCCGCTTCAGCCGCCCAGGTAGTCACCCTTGCCCAGCGGCACGCCGGCATGGCGCAGCAGCGCGTAGGTCGTCGTGGCGTGGAAATAGAAGTTGGGCAGCGCGAAATGCCGCAGGTAGGTGCTCCCGTCGAACTTCAGCGGGTCGCCCGTGCGGCGCGGGATGGTGATCTCGCGATCCTCGCTGCCCGCAAAGGCCGCCTCGGGCACGGACAGCACGAAGTCGCGGGTCTTGCGGATGCGCTCGGCCAGTTCGTCCAGCGTGGCCTCGTTGTCCTCGTACTTGGGGATCTCCTGGCCGGCCAGGCGGGCCACGCAGCCCTTGGCGGCGTCGCTGGCGATCTGGATCTGCTTGGTGAACGGCAGCATGTCGGGCGCCAGGCGCAGCACCAGGTAGTTGTCGGCCGGGAACTTGCGCGCCTCGGCATGGGCCTTGGCGGCCTCCAGCCAGTTCAGCATGTTGCCCAGCATCTTCGCGAAGGCCGGGGCGCTGGCGGCGTGCATGGAAATCGTGGTCATGGATTGGGTCTCCTTGAGGGAAACCGATGGTAGCCATCTGCGCCAAAGCGCGTGGTGGGCCACGGCACAATGCCCCGCAAAACCTGTAGCCCATGAACGTCATCATCCTCGACGACTACCAGGATGCGGTACGCAAGCTGCGCTGCGCCGCCAAGCTGGAACCGCTGAACGCCAAGGTCTTCACGAACACCGTCAAGGGCATCGGCCAGCTTTCGGTGCGACTGCGCGACGCCGAGGTGCTGGTGCTGATCCGCGAGCGCACCGCCTTCCCTCGACAGTTGCTGGAGAAGCTGCCCAAGCTCAAGCTGATCTCGCAGACCGGCCGGGTCGGCAGCCACATCGACGTGGACGCCTGCACGCGGCTGGGCATCGCGGTTGCCGAAGGCGTGGGCGACCCCGTCGCGCCGGCCGAGATGACCTGGGCGCTGATCATGGCCTCCATGCGCCGGCTGCCGCAGTACATCGGCAATCTGAAGCATGGCGCCTGGCAGCAGGCGGGGCTGAAGTCGGCCTCCATGCCGGCCAACTTCGGCCTGGGCATGGTGCTGCGCGGCAAGACACTGGGCGTCTGGGGCTACGGCAAGATCGGCCAGCGAGTGGCCGGCTATGGCAAGGCCTTCGGCATGAAGGTCGTCGTCTGGGGCAGCGAGCCCTCGCGCCTGCGCGCCGAGGCCGACGGCTACGAAGCCTCCGCCAGCCGGGAGGCCTTCTTCGCCGAGGCCGACGTGCTGTCCGTGCACCTGCGCCTGTGCGACGCCACGCGCGGCATCGTGACCGCCGAAGACCTGGCGCACATGAAACCCACGTCGCTGTTCGTCAACACATCGCGCGCCGAACTGGTGACCGAGGGCGCGCTGGTGTCCGCGCTGAACCGCGGACGCCCTGGCATGGCGGCCATCGACGTGTTCGAGAGCGAGCCCATCCTGCAGGGCCACCCGCTGCTGCGGTTGGAGAACGCCGTCTGCACGCCCCACATCGGCTACGTGGAGCAGGACAGCTACGAGCTGTACTTCGACGCAGCCTTCGACAACGTGCTGAACTTCATCAGGTCCGAGCCGACGAACATCGTCAACCCCGACGCCTTGAAGGTGCTGCGCTGAAGGTCGTGCCTTGAACCGCCCGCAGTCGCTGACCGAACTGTTCGTCGAGTTCACGCGACTGGCGCTGCAGGGCTTCGGTGGCGTGCTGGCGATCGCCCAGCGCGAGTTGGTCGAGCGGCTGGGCTGGATGAGCCAGGAGGAGTTCGTCGAAACCCTGTCCATCGCACAGGTACTGCCCGGACCCAACGTGGTGAACCTGTCCATGATGGTCGGCGACCGCTTCTTCGGGCTGCGCGGCGCCATCGCGGCGCTGGCCGGCATGCTGACGGTGCCGGCACTGATCGTGCTGGTGCTCGCTGCGGCCTTCGATCAACTGGGCGCTCACCCGATGGCACAGAACGCGCTTCGCGGCATGGGCGCCGTGTCGGCGGGGCTCATCATCGCCACCGGCATCAAGCTGCTGCCGGCTCTGAAGAACAGCCCGCTCGGCCGGCCGCTGGCCGCAGGCCTGGCGCTGATGGCCTTCTTGCTGATCGGCCTGCTGCGCTGGCCGCTGATCAGCGTGCTGGCGTTGCTGGGCGGCGGCGGCATGCTGCTGGCATGGTGGAAGCTCCGATGAACGGCTTCGACCTCCTCGGCCTGTTCCTGCATTTCCTGACGCTGTCGCTGCTGTCCATTGGCGGCGCGATCTCGACGGTGCCGGAGATGCACCGCTTCCTCGTGGAGCGCCAGGGTTGGCTGACGGAATCGGGCTTCACCTCCTCCATCGCGCTGGCCCAGGCTGCGCCCGGCCCCAATGTGTTGTTCGTGGCCGTGCTGGGCTTCAACGTGGCTGGCCTGCCAGGTGCCGCGGCCGCGATGGCCGGCATCATGCTGCCGTCCACGGTGCTGACACTGGCCGCCACGCGCTGGATGCGCGCCAACCGCGGGCACGTCGGCCTGCGCGCATTCTCGGCCGGCATGATGCCGCTGACGCTGGGCCTCGTCTTCGCAACGGGCTGGCTGCTGGCCCTGCCCTTCCTGCGCGACGAGGCCCACCGCTGGGGTGCACTGGCGCTGGTCGCCGCCACCGTCGCACTGACCCTGAGGACGAAGCTGGGCCTCGTCTGGATGGTGCTGGGCGGCGGCGTGCTGGGAGCGCTGGGGCTGGTTTAGACACCCAAACCTGCCTGGACGGTCGTCGAGCGCTTCGTCGTAGGTGAGCCGCTCAGCGTGACGCGCGCGTACACCTCGTCCGCGCGCGGCATGATGATGGGCGTGTTGATGTCGGCCCAGCCGACGACGACGGTGCCGGGGTCCTCGTCCAGCTTGCCGGTGTCGATGGCACGCTTCTCGGAGAAGTTCACGCTGCCGGCCGCCAGCACCGTGACGGCCTTGTAGGGACGCAGCAGCAGGCCACCGGCGATCCAGGTGTAGGTGTGGATCAGATCGTCGGCGCCGGAGTCGCCGGCCGGCAGCTTGTCGCCGGCGAGGTCTTCGCCGTACAGCTCGATCTCCAGGCGGTAGGTCTTGCCGACATCGCTGGCGTCGAAGTTCATCGTGCCGGCAACGGTCACGTCGCGCTTGCCGGCGCTGGTCGCGCCCAGGGTGATGGTGGGGGTGGTGAGGGTTGCCATGACGGCCTCCTTGAGTCGATGGGCTGGCGCGCCAGGGATTGGCTTGCCTGCCGGTACAGACGCAAGGCCGGCGGCGCAGGGATCATGCGGGCGCGGGTGAATCTTCACCGCGGCCCCGGCCGGAACGCCGCGGGCGGCCGGCCGAGCCGGCGCACGAAGGCACGCCGCATGCGCTCTGCATTGCCGAAGCCACACTCCTCGGCCACCCGCAGCACCGACGCGGCCCCGCCCTCCAGCGCGGCGCGCGCGGCCTCCACGCGCAGCCGCTCCACCACCTGCGCGGGCGTGGCGCCGGTCTCGTCGCGGAAGCAGCGCGCAAAGTGGCGCGGGC
>CAMLKW010000026.1 GCA_946480605.1 uncultured Roseateles sp.
GCGCGCGATGAGCTGGGTGACCTGGGAGCCGAAGTCGAGGACGAGGACTTTGTCGTGTTGCATGGCGTATTTCAGGCAGTTTGTCAGGCAGTTTGCAAGGCGGGGCGCTGGCGATGGAAGAAGCGGTAGGCGGCGATCAGGCCGATGAACTGCAGCACAGCGCAGGTGTAGAAGGGCAGGCCCATCAGCAGATCGCCGGCCGGACGGTGCGACACCCAGCCCAGCAGCGTCAGGCCGATGACGGGGCCCAGCACGGCCATCATGCTGCTCAGCGACGACACGGCGCCCATGGCCTGGCCCTGGTGGTTGGCCGGTGCCGCGCTGGAAATGATGCCTTGCACCGCCGCCGCGGCAACACCGCCCAGCAGGTTGAGGCCGATGACGGCGTACATCATCCAGCCCTCGCTGGCCAGGCCCCAGCCCAGATAGGCCAGCGAGGCCGAGCCCATGCCGATCAGCGCCAGGCGCTGCGGCCCGAAGCGCGCCAGCAGCGGCTTCAGCAGCACGCCCTGGCTGATGACGGAAACGATGCCCACCAAGGCCAGCGACCAGCTGACCTCCTTGGGGCCCCAGCCGAACTTGAACTTGGTGTAGAGCACCCAGGTCATGTGCAACATGAACTGCGCCAGCGACGACAGCGCGATGACCAGCACCAGCGAGCCCACGCCCTTCAGCGCCGCCAGCCCGCGCAGCGCGCCGACCGGGTTGGCCTTCTTCCAGTTGAAGGCTGTGCGCCGCTCCGGCGGCAGCGACTCGGGCAGCACGAACCAGCCATAGCACCAGTTGACGACCGCCATGCACCCAGCGGCGATGAAAGGCCAATGGATGTCGCGCTGGCCCAACCAGCCGCCGATCAGCGGCCCCAGGATGAAACCGATGCCGAACATCGCACCCAGCTGGCCGAAGCGGCGCGCGCGGTCTTCCGGCGCCGTGATGTCGGCCACGTAGGCGTTGGCGACGGCGATGTTGGCCTGCATCGCGCCGGAGAACAGCCGCACCGCCACCAGCATCCACAGCGCGGTAGCCATGGCCGTGACGAAGAAGCTCAGTGCCAGACCGGCGAAGCCGATCAACAGCACGGGCCGGCGGCCAAAGCGGTCGGAGAGCGAACCCAGGATGGGCGAGCCGAAGAAGTTGGCGATGCCGAAGGCCATCGTCACCAGCAGGAAGGCCGAGGTCTGCTCGTCGTTGCTGTGCGTGAACGTGCCCACGATGTGCGGCAGCACCGGCACCATCAGCCCGATGGAGATCATGTCGATCAACACGGCGGCCATGATGAAACCCATGGCCGGGGTGCGTTGCTGGGGCTGACTCATCGTGTTTGCAGAAAAGAGAAACGGGGCGATCTCGCGTCGCCCCGTTTGTGCGGTCAGCAGCTCATTCGCTGCGGTAGTTCGGTGCTTCCTTGGTGATCTGCACGTCGTGGACATGGCTTTCACGCATGCCGGCCGTCGTGATCTCGACGAACTCGGCCTTGTTCTGCATGTCAGCAATCGTCGCGCAGCCGCAGTAGTGCATGGAGGCCTTCAGGCCACCGGCCATCTGGAAGATGACCTGCACGACCGAACCCTTGTAGGGCACCTGGCCCTCGATGCCTTCGGGCACCAGCTTGGACGTGTTGGGGTTGTTGCCCGTCTCGGCCTGGAAGTAGCGGTCCGCGCTGCCCTTGGCCATCGCGCCCATGGAACCCATGCCGCGGTAGCTCTTGAACGTGCGGCCCTGGTAGAGGATGGTCTCGCCCGGGGCTTCCTCGGTGCCGGCGAAGGCGCCGCCCATCATGATGCAGTCGGCACCTGCGGCGATGGCCTTGGCCACGTCGCCGGAGTAGCGGATGCCACCGTCGGCGATGACCGGCACGCCGGTGCCGCGCAGTGCGGTGGCGACGTTGTCGACCGCCGTGATCTGCGGCACGCCCACGCCCGCGACGATGCGCGTCGTGCAGATGGAGCCGGGGCCGATGCCGACCTTGACGCCATCGGCGCCCGCCTCGACCAGCGCCAGCGCCGCAGCGCCCGTGGCGATGTTGCCGCCGATGACATCGACGTTCGGGAAATTGCGCTTCACCCAGCGCACGCGCTCCAGCACGCCGGCGCTGTGACCATGCGCCGTATCCACGATGATCGCGTCCACGCCGGCCTTGACCAGCAGTTCCACGCGCTGCTCGGTGTCCTCGCCGAAGCCCACCGCAGCGCCGACGCGCAGGCCGCCGTGGCTGTCACGGGCTGCGTTCGGGAAGCTGGTCTGCTTGGTGATGTCCTTGACCGTCATCAGGCCGCGCAGCTCGAAGGCGTCGTTGACGACGACGACACGCTCCAGCTTGTGGGTGTGCATCAGCGCCTTGGCTTCGTTCAGCGAGGCGCCTTCCTTGACGGTGATGAGCTTCTCGGCGGGCGTCATGATCTCGCGCACCTTGGCGTCCATGCGCGTCTCGAAGCGCACGTCGCGACCGGTGACGATGCCCACGACCCGCTTGCCCTCGACGACCGGAAATCCCGAGAAGCCGTTCTGGTGCTGCAACTCGACGACGTCGCGCACCGTGGCGTCGGGGCTGACCGTCAGCGGCTCGCGCACGACACCGCTTTCATAGCGCTTGACCCGTGCCACCTCGCGCGCCTGGGCCTCGGCCGTCAGGTTCTTGTGCACGATGCCGATGCCGCCTTCCTGCGCGATCGCGATCGCGAGGCGGGCCTCGGTCACGGTGTCCATCGCGGCGGACACCAGCGGCAGGTTCAGGGGGATGTTGCGCGACAGACGGGTCGCAAGGCTGGTGTCGCGGGGCAACACCTGGGAGAACGCCGGCACCAACAACACATCGTCGAAGGTGAGCGCTTTGCCAAGAAGGCGCATGAGGAAAGCTCCAGACGCAAAGCGGCATTATACGGACGACCTCACGGCTACACTGCCCCCATGCGTCACAAGCCCCTCTTCGTCGCTTTGATCGGCCTGGTGCTGGCCGCGTCCGCCCAGGCGCAGTGGAAGTGGAAAGACGCCAAGGGCAACGTGCAATACAGCGACCGACCGCCGCCGTTTGGCACGCCCGACAAGGACATCCTGCAACGCCCGGCCCCGCCCGCGCGCAACGTGGTGGTCGTGCCGGCGGGCCAGGCGGCCAGTGCCGCGCCGGCACCCGCCGCACGCCAGGCAGCCAGCGCACCGTCCCGGGCCGAACAGGACGCTGCCGCGCGCCAGAAGCAGGAACAAGACCGCGAGCAGAACAAGCAGAAGGAAGAGGAACGCCGCCTCGCCGCCGAACGCCGCGAGAACTGCGGTCGCGCCCAGGCCTATCTGCGCGACCTGCAGAGCGGCATCCGCATCACCCGCACCAACGAGCAGGGCGAGCGCGTCTACATGGAAGATGCGCAGCGCCGCGCCGAGGTGGAGCGGGCCCGCCAGGTCATCACCACCGAGTGCCGCGGCGGCTGACTCAGCGCTTGTCGCCGGCACCGGCCTTGGGCCGGTGGCGCGACACGATGCGCTCGCCGCGCTTGGCATAGCGCTGTCGCCGCGCCTCCTTGGGGTCCACGGTCAGCGGCCGATAGACCTCGATGCGGTCGCGCTCACGCAGCGGCGTGTCCAGCGGGCGCACGCGGCCCCAGATGCCGACGCGGAGTTCGCCGGCCGGCTGGCTGAAGTCCGTGCAGGCACGCAGGGCGGATTCAATCGTGGCGCCATGCTCCAACTCCAGCCAGCGGTGCTGCACGTCGCCGGCCTGCGGGCTCCAGACCAGCTCAACGCGCACCGTAGAGGCTTTCCGCGCGCTGCACGAAGCTGTCGACGAAGGTGTTGGCGATGCGGTCGAACACCGGGCTGACCACAGCCTCCAGCGCGCCGCTGCTGAAGGCGTAGCTCAGTTCGAACTGGATCTTGCAGGCCGTGGGTTCGCCCTGCGTGCCCGGCTTGTTCAGCGGCAGGAACTGCCACAGACCGTTCAACTGCGAGAACGGGCCATCGACCAGTTCCATGCGCACGCTGCGCCCGGCCTCATTGCCATTGCGCGTGGTGAAGGCATGACGCACGCCGGCGTAGGCCAGATGCAGTTTCGCGGTGACGGTGTCGGCGCCCTGATCCAGCACCTCGACCTTGCTGCACCAGGGCAGGAACTCGGGATAACGCTCCACCTGCGTGACCAGCTCGTACATCTCCTGCGGCGTGTACCAGAGCAGAACGGACTTTTTGACCTGCTTCATAGAATGCCGGGATTGTAAGAAGGCCGTTCGGCCCCACATCCCACTTCATGTCCATCGCCGAGAACCGCCGCGCCCGTTACGACTACCACATCGAAGAGCAGTTCGAGGCCGGCGTGGTGCTGTCGGGCTGGGAGATCAAGGCCATACGCGCGGGCCAGGTCCAGCTGACCGATGGCTATGTGCTGATCAAGGACGGCGAGCTGTTCCTGATCGGCTGCCGCATCAACGCGCTGCGCAGCGCCTCCACGCACGTGACACCCGAGGCCGACCGCACCAAGAAGCTGCTGATGCACAAGGCCGAGATCAAGCGGCTGGTGGGCAAGGTGGAGCAGCGCGGCTTCACGCTCGTGCCGCTGAACCTGCACTACAAGGGTGGCCGCGTGAAGGCCGACATCGCGCTGGCCAAGGGCAAGGCCCAGCATGACAAGCGCGAGACCGAGAAGAAGCGCGACTGGGAACGCGAGAAGGGCCAGCTGATGCGGCACAAGGTGTCAGCGAAGGGCTAACCCAAAGCTGACAACGCCTGCTCGATGTCGGCCTGCAGGTCGGCACCGTCTTCCAGGCCAATCGCAAACCGCACCAGCGTGCCGCCGTCGAACGGCAGCGGCAGGTCGCGGCTTCGGCTCATGTCATAGGGCACGGCCAGGCTCATCGGGCCTGCCCACGAGTAGCCGATGCCGAACAGCTGCAGTGCGTCGACGAAGGCATCGACCTGCGCCGGGCTGTACGCGGGCTTGAACACCGCCGAGAACAAACAGGCCGCGCCGGCGCCACCGACCGCCAGCCAGTTGTCATGCCCCGGCGAGCCGGGCAGCGCGGGGTGGAAGACCTGCGCCACCTGCGGCCGGCCGGCCATCCAGCTCGCCAGTTGCCGCGTCACGCGATCCTGCGCCTCGTAGCGCAGCTGCAGCGTCGGCAGCCCGCGCAGCACCAGCTCCACGTCGTTCTGGCCCAGTCCGTAGCCCAGGTGCTCATGGGCGTGGTTGAGCCGGTCATGCAGCTTGCGGTCGCGGGTACAGACGGAGCCCATCAGCACGTCGGCACCGCCGCTCGCGTACTTGGTCAGCGCCTGCATGACGATGTCGGCCCCCAGGCCCGGATGCGTCGTCGGCGCTGGCTCGAAGCCGTTGAAGGCCAGGCCCGCGCCCCAGGTGTTGTCCAGCGCCGTCGTGATGCCACGCGCGCGGCAGGCGGCCAGCGTGCCGAGCAGGTCCGGGAATTCCAGCGTGATCGACCCCGCCGCCTCCAGCCAGACGAGCTTCGTGTTGTCGCGCAGCTCCGGCACCGTCAACGGGTCGTAGAAGCGGTGCGTGACGCCCCACTGCGGCAGCCATGATTCGGTCAGGTAGCGGTTCTGGCCGTAGACGTTGTCCGGCACCAGCACCTCGTCGCCCGGGCGCAGCACGGCCAGTGACGGCAGCGTCACCGCCGCCAGACCGCTGGGCACCAACAGGCAGTGCTCGGCATGCTCCAGCGTCGCCAGGCGCGCGGCCAGCGTGTAGCTGGTCGGCGTGCCGTGCAGGCCGTAGCGGTAGCTCAGGCCGTCACGCGGCCGGGGCTTGTGCAGGTCGGCCGTGTCCTTGAACAGCACGGTGGACGCCTTGGCCACCGGCACGGGCACCGCGGCCCAGCCTTCGGGCGCGCGGTAGGGATGGTGGATGAGCTGGGTCGACGGCTTGCGCGTCATACCAGGGTGGCGACCAGATCGTGGCCGTCCGCCGCGACGACACGCGCACGCACGAAATCGCCCACCTTCATCGTCTTGCTGGCCTTCTCGGGCGGCAGGATCTTCACGGTGCCGTCGATCTCGGGCGCGTCGGCGTAGGAGCGGCCCACGCCGCCCTTGCGGCCCAGGCCTGGGGCGGAATCGACCAGCACCTGCAACGTCTGGCCCACGCGGGCCTGCAGCTTGGCGGCTGAGACCTGTTCGGCCACGGCCATGAAGCGCGCACGGCGTTCTTCACGGACCTCGGCAGGCAGCGCGCCGGGGATGTCGTTGGCGCTGGCGCCTTCCACCGGCGAGTACGCGAAGCAGCCCGCGCGGTCGATCTTGGCTTCCTGCATGAAGTCCAGCAGGTACTGGAACTCTCCTTCAGTCTCGCCGGGGAAGCCGGCGATGAAGGTCGAGCGGATGACCAGCTCCGGGCAGGCCTCGCGCCAGCGCAGGATGCGCTCCATGTTCTTCTCGCCGTTGGCCGGGCGCTTCATGCGCTTCAGCACATCCGGATGGGCGTGCTGGAAGGGCACGTCCAGGTAGGGCAGCACCAGGCCCTGCGCCATCATCGGCAGCACCTCGTCCACGTGCGGATAGGGGTAGACGTAGTGCAGGCGCACCCAGGCACCAAACGGCTTGGCGATCTCGCCGAGCTGGGCGACGAGGTCCAGCATCTTGGTCTTGACCGGCTTGCCGTCCCAGAAGCCGGTGCGGTACTTCACGTCCACGCCGTAGGCCGAGGTGTCCTGGCTGATGACCAGCAACTCCTTCACGCCGCTCTCAAACAGCGCGCGGGCCTCGTTCAGCACATCGCCGATGGGCCGGGACACCAGGTCGCCGCGCATGCTGGGGATGATGCAGAACGAGCAGCGGTGGTTGCAGCCCTCGCTGATCTTCAGATAGGCGTAGTGCTTGGGCGTCAGCTTCACGCCGAAGCTGGGCACCAAGTCAATGAAGGGGTCGTGCGGCTTGGGCACGTGCGTGTGCACCGCGTCCATGACCTCCTGCGTCGCATGCGGGCCGGTCACGGCCAGCACGCTGGGATGGATCTCGCGCACCAGGCTGCCGGCGTCGGTGCTGGCGGCGCCGGCCTTGGCGCCCAGGCAGCCGGTGACGATGACCTTGCCGTTCTCGGCCAGCGCCTCGCCGATGGTGTCCAGGCTTTCCTTGACGGCGTCGTCGATGAAGCCGCAGGTGTTGACGATCACCAGGTCGGCACCGGCGAAGGTCTTGGAGGTTTCATAGCCTTCCGCACGCAGTTGCGTGAGGATCAGCTCGGAGTCGGTCAGGGCCTTCGGGCAGCCCAGGGACACAAAGCCGATCTTGGGCGCGGCGGCCGGAGCGGCGGTGGTGGCGGATTCGTTCATCGCCGTATTTTCGGCGATGTCTCCGGTTTACGGCTTTTTGCTGCCCGGCGGCATCGTGAACGGGAACATGGCGCCGGCGTTTTTGAGCTGTTCCTGCCACTGATTCATCAGCGTCTTGGACTGCTCGGCATAGCCGCCCATCAGGCCGGTCCAGGCGTCGGGGCTGAACGGCGAGCCGGGCGTCTGCTCGGTGAAGCGCTGCTGCATGTCCGTGAAGGCCTGCATCTGGCGCTCCAGCAGCCCGCCCATGACGCCCTGCATCGCATGGCCGTAGAAGCGGATGATCTGCGCCAGCGACGCGGTCGAGAACATCGGCACGCCGGCCGTTTCCTCCTCCAGGATGATCTGCAGCAGGATGGAACGCGTCAGGTCTTCCTGTGTCTTGGCGTCGTGGACCTCGAAGTCCACGCCCTCCAGCACCATGCGCTTCACGTCGGCCAGCGTGATGTAGCTGCTGGTCTGCGTGTCATACAGCCGGCGGTTGGGGTACTTCTTGAGAATGCGCAGCCCCGGCTTGGCGTCGCCGGCCTGGGCTTGCTCGGTCGTGGATGCCGCTTTCTTGCGGGCAGTCGCCATGCGTCAACCTCCTGGGTGCAGTGCAGCAAATTCTAGGCAGACCCTGACGCCGCCTTCGGACGGGTTTACCTGGGGCCTGACAGCGGCAGGACGACCCGGGCATCCAGTCCGGCCACGCGGGCGCCATCCAGGCGATTGCCCAGCTCGATCTGCCCGCCCAGCGTCTGCACCAGTGCCTGGCAGATCACCAGGCCCAGGCCCGAGCCCTTGCCGGCGTCGCCCACGGCGAAGGGCAGGAACAGCCGCTGCTGCTGCTCGGGCGAAATCCCGGGGCCGCCGTCGGCGATGAGCAGGTGCGCCTTCCCCGCCTGCACCGTCAGCGTGATGTCCAACCGCCCGCCGGCCGGCGTGTGCTGGATGGCGTTGTGCAGCAGGTTGCGCGTCAGCTCGCGCAGCGCCCACTCATGGCTGGCAACCGGCGCGGGCTCGGTGCGGATGTCGAAATCCAGCCCCTGCTTGGCGATCAACGGCGCCAGGTCCAAGGCCACCGCACGCGTGATCGCCGCCCAGTCCTGCACCGGCATCGCCTCGCCGGGCTGGCGCATCTGCTCGGCGCGGGCCAGCGCCAGCATCTGGTTGGCCAGTTGCGTCGCGCGGTTCACCGTCGTGGCTATCTCGGCCAGCGCCTGCTGCGGCTCGACATCGCCCTGGCGAGCCGATTGCACCTGCACCTTCAGCACCGCCAGCGGCGTGCGCAGCTGGTGCGACGCGTCGCGCACAAAGCGCTTCTGGTGCTCAAGCAGGCGCGCCTGACGGGCCAGCGCGTCGTTGGTGGCGACTATCAGCGGCGCCAGCTCGGCCGGCAGACCGGGCGCCTGCAGCGGGCTGAGATCGTCGGCGTCACGGGCCCGCAGCGCGGCGCTCAGCTCGCGCACCGGTCGCGTGGCGCGTTGCACCACGGCCCACACGACGACAGCGATCACCGCCAGCAGCGCCGCCTGACGCCACAGCGTGTGCAGCAGCACCTGACGCGCCAGCGCGCGGCGCAGGTCCAGCGTCTCGGCCACCTGGATGGTGGCCAGGCCCATGCCGGTCTGGCCGGCCACCGGCTGCAGCAGCACGGCCATGCGCACCGGCTCGCCGCGGTAGTGGTCGTCGTAGAAGTCCACCAGCGCCGGGTAGGCGCCCTGGTCGGGCAGCTTGCCCTGCCAGCGCGGCAGGTCCTCGTAGCCCGACACCATCTCGCCCTTGAATCCCAGCACCTTGAAGTACAGCCGGCTGCGGCTGTCGGTCTCGAAGGCCTCCAGCGCCGCATAGGGCACGGCGGCCACCAGCCGCGCCTGTTCGCCGCTGCCGTCCACGCCCAGCAGCTCGGCTATGGCCTTGGCCGAAGCCAGCAGCGTGCGGTCGTAGGCGGTGTCGGCCGCCTGCAGCGAGTCGCGGTACAGGCTCACCGTGTTGATCGCCACGACCAACCCCACCGGCAGCAGGATGCCCCACAGCAGCCGGGCCCGCATGGACAGCCCGCGCCAGCGCCGGGCCAGCTCAGTCATCGGCCTGCAGCAGGTAGCCAAGACCGCGCAGCGTCACCAGCTTGGCATCCGTCGCCGCCAGCCGCTTGCGCAGGCGGTAGGCCACCACCTCGATGGCGTCGGGCTGGGCGTCGGCGGCATCGGCGAAGACGATGTCGAACAGCTTGTCCTTGGCCACGGCCTGGCCCGGCCGCACCAGCAGCGCGCGCAGCAGGGCCGCCTCGCGCGGCGGCAGCTCCAGCGGCAGGCCGTGGTGGTAGACCGCGCCGCTCTCGGCGTCGGCACGCAGACCGCAGAAGCTGGGCGTATCGATGGCGCGCGGGCCGGCGTCGCTGGCCTGGCCCTGGCGGCGCACCAGCGCGCGGATGCGAGCCTCCAGCTCGTCCAGGTCGAAGGGCTTGGGCAGGTAGTCGTCGGCGCCGGTGTTCAGGCCCAGGATGCGGTCGCCCAGCGTGCCTCGCGCCGTGATGATGATGACCGGCGTCGTCAGCCCGGCGGCGCGCGCCTGGGCCAGCACATCCAGGCCGTCCTGGCCGGGCATGCTCAGGTCCAGCAGCACCACGTCGGGCACGGCGGCCTGCCAGCGATTCAGGGCCTTGGCGCCGTCGTCGCAGATGCTGACGCGAAAACCGCGCCGCTCGAACGAGCGCTGCAGCGTGGTCTGCATCGCGGCGTTGTCTTCGATGACCAGCAACTTCATGACCGGCAGGCTAGCACCGGCGTGCCCCTGCTCCGAGGCTGAGGTTTACCCCGACCGAATGGACAGCGGATTGACAGCCTGGCTGTCGAGCATGGAAGTCCAAACAAGACAGGAGACACCCATGAACTTCCCCGCGAAGCGGCTCGCCGCAGCGCTGCTCTCGGCCGCCTCGACGCTGGCCGCCGCCCAATCGTCCAGCGTGACCGTGTTCGGTGTGTTCGACGTTGGCGTGCAGCGCCTCAAGAACGGCAGCAAGACGCTGAACCTGGAGAGCATCGACGGCCTGCAGACCAGTCGCATCGGTTTCCGCGGCAAGGAGGACCTCGGGGGCGGCCTGAGCGCCGGCTTCCACCTGGAAGGCGCCATCGGCCCCGACACCGGCGCCGGCGGCGACTGGCGACGCCGCGCGACGGTGAGCCTGGCGAGCAAGGACGCCGGCGAGCTGCGCCTGGGGCGTGACTACACGCCCACGTTCTGGAACATCAGCCGCTTCAACGCCTTCGGCACCAACGGCGTGGGCGCGGCCAGCAACCTGGTCTACGGCTTCGACGGCGTATCGGGCACGGCCAAGACCGTGATCCGCTCCGACAACTCGGTGGGCTATTTCCTGCCCGAGGGCCTGGGCGGCGTCTACGGCCAGGCCATGGTGGCTGCCGGCGAAGGCTCCACGGGCCGCTACGTGGGTGCGCGCCTCGGCTACGCGGGCAAGGGGCTGGACGTGGCGCTGGGCCTGTCGGAGACAACCAACACCGCGGCCGGCGACAAGTTCAAGGTCTTCAACCTGGGCGGCAGCTACACGGTCGGCGCGCTGAAGCTGCTGGGCCTGGTCCACAACAGCAAGCAGACGACGCGCGAGCAGAAGAACTGGGTCATCGGCGCGCACTACGCGCTGGGCTCGGGCATCGTCCGCGTCAGCCACGTGAACGCGCATTCGCGCAACCGTGCCAACGGCGAGGACTACACCGGCAAGCTGTTCGCCGTCGGCTACGTGCACAACCTGTCCAAGCGCACCTCGCTCTACACGACGCTGTCGCAGGTCAACAATAGCAAGACAGGCCGGTTCCTGATCCCGGGCGGATCAGCGATTGCCTTGGGTGACGACTCGCGCGGCCTCGAAGCCGGCATCTATCACTCTTTCTGAGCTGACAAGACCAAGGAGACCAGCATGCGTCGCGACACCTTCCTCAAGTCCCTGGCGGCGCTGGCCGCCGCCGGCGCCTGGCCGGCGGCCCAGGCGGCGGGCGTGCCCATGAAGATGATGATCCCCGCCAACCCGGGCGGCGGCTGGGACACCACCGGCCGCGCCCTCGGCAAGGCACTGCAGGACGCCGGCCTCGCGTCCAGCGTGCAGTTCGAGAACAAGGGCGGCGCGGCCGGCGCCTTGGGCCTGGCCCAGTTCGTCAACGCCAGCAAGGGCGACCCGCATGCGCTGCTCGTGATGGGCGCCGTGATGCTGGGCGGCATCATCACCGGCAAGCCGCCGGTGAGCCTGACGCAGGCCACGCCCATCGCGCGGCTCATCAGTGAGTACAACGTCTACGTCGTTCACGCGGCCTCGCCGCTGAAGACGATGAAGGACGTCGTCGACCAGCTGAAGAAGGACCCCGGCAGCGTCAAGTGGGGCGGTGGCTCGCGTGGCGCCACCGAGCACATCGCCGCGGCGATGATTGCGCGCGAGGTAGGCGTGGACGCGGCCAAGATCAATTACGTGCCCTTCCGCGGCGGCGGCGAGGCCACGGCGGCCATCCTGGGCGGCAACGTGACCATAGGCGGCAGCGGCTTCAGCGAGTTCCAGCCCTATCTGGACAGCGGCAAGATGCGCGCCCTCGCCGTCACGTCGCCCGCCCGCATCAAGGGGCTGAATGCGCCGACGCTGAAGGAGCTGGGCATCAACGTCGAGATCGGCAACTGGCGCGGCGTCTATGCGCCGCCAGGCATCAGCGCCGAGCAGCGCAAGACCCTGACGGAGCTGGTCGTGCAGGCCACCAAGAGCAAGAGCTGGGCGGAGAGCATAGCCAAGAACGGCTGGACGCCCGCGCTGCTGGCCGGCCCGGAATTCGACGCGTTTGTCGACCGTGAGTTCGCGACCTTGCGGGCCATCATGGTCAAGTCCGGAATGATCTGAGGCCGGCCATGAGCAGTACCCCTTCCACGGCCGGCCAGGCGCTGGTGGGCGCCGGCGTCCTCGTCATCGGCGCCGTCATGGCGTTCGGCGCCACGGCCATTTCGTCCGACGCGGGCTATGCCGGCGTGGGCCCCAACGCCCTGCCCTGGCTGGTGTCCGTCGTGCTGATGCTGTGCGGCGGCTGGCTGGTGTGGGAGGCGCGCAGCGGCGGCTTCCGCGAGCTGGAGGCGCCGTCCGGTGCCGAGCGCGGCGACTGGCGCGCGGTGGCCTGGGTGGTGGCGGGCGTGGTCGCCAACGCCAGCCTCATCACGACGCTGGGCTTCATCCTGGCCTGCGGCCTGTGCTTTGCGCTGGCCGTGCGCGGCCTGCGCATCGGCGAGGGCAAGGCGGGCGGCAGCGCCAAGCATGCGCTGGCCGACCTGCTGACCGGCATCGCCATCGCGGCGCCGGTGTTCTGGCTGTTCACCCAGCTGCTGGCCATCAACCTGCCGGGCCTGACGGCCAGCGGCTGGCTGTGAAGGAGCACCAGCCATGACGGATCTCTGGACCCAACTGATGGGCGGCTTCGCCACCGCCGCCACGCCGATCAACCTGCTGTGGGCCTTCCTGGGCTGCGTCATCGGCACCGCCATCGGCGTGCTGCCCGGCCTGGGCCCCGCCGTCACCGTGGCCATGCTGCTGCCCATCACGGCGCAGGTGGAACCCACGGCGTCGATGATCTTCTTCGCCGGCATCTACTACGGCGCGATGTACGGCGGCTCCACCACGTCCATCCTGCTGAACACGCCCGGCGAGACCGGCACCATGGTCACGGCGATGGAGGGCTTCAAGATGGCCCGCAACGGCCGCGCCGGCGCGGCGCTGGCCACGGCGGCCATCGGCTCCTTCGTGGCCGGCACCGTCGCCACCGTGCTGGTGACGCTGTTCGCGCCGGTCGTCGCCGACTTCGCCGTCACGCTGGGCCCGCCGGAGTACTTCCTGCTGATGCTGCTGGCGTTCACCACCGTCAGCGCGGTGCTGGGCAAGAGCACGCTGCGCGGCATGACGGCGCTGTTCATCGGCCTGGCGCTGGGCCTGGTCGGGCTGGACCAGATCACGGGCCAGGTGCGCTACACGGCCGGCGTGCCCGAGTTCATGGACGGCATCGAGACGGTGCTGGTGGCCGTGGGCCTGTTCGCCGTCGGCGAGACGCTGTACACGGCGCTGTACGAGGGCCGCAGCACCCAGGACCTGAACAAGCTCAGCAGCGTGCACATGACGCGCCGCGAGTGGCGGCGCTCCTGGCCAGCCTGGCTGCGCGGCACGGTCATCGGCTTCCCGTTCGGCACCATCCCGGCGGGTGGCTCGGAGATCCCGACCTTTCTGAGCTACGCCACCGAACGCAAGCTCAGCGCGCACAAGGAAGAGTTCGGCACGACGGGCGCCATCGAGGGCGTGGCCGGCCCCGAGGCCGCCAACAACGCGGCGGTGACGGCGACTCTCGTGCCGCTGCTGACGCTGGGCATCCCCACATCGGTGACCGCAGCGATCCTGCTCAGCGCGCTGCAGAACTACGGCATCCAGGCTGGCCCGCAGCTGTTCACCACGTCGTCCACGCTGGTGTGGGCGCTGATCGCGTCGCTCTACATCGGCAACGTGATGCTGCTGGTGCTGAACCTGCCGCTGGTGGGCCTGTGGGTCAAGCTGCTGAAGATCCCGCGGCCGCAGCTGTACGCGGGCATCCTGATCTTCGCGACGGTGGGCGTCTACGGCATGCGCCAGAGCGCCTTCGACCTCTACGTGATGCTGGCGCTGGGGCTGCTGGGCGTGGTGATGCGGCGCTTCGACTTCCCGACCGCGCCGGTGGTGGTGGGCATGATCCTGGGCCCGCTGGCCGAGGCGCAGGGTCGTAATGCGCTGTCCATCGGCAGCGGCCACTGGAGCGTGTTCGTCGAGCGGCCTCTGTCGCTGGGCCTGCTGATGATCCTCGCCGCCGTGCTGCTGCTGCCGCGCGTGTGGCGCTGGCACGCAGCGCGCCGGCAGTTGCTGGCACCGGCACCCCGGCCCTGACGGAGAGCGCCAGCGCCTGCGGCTACGCCAGGCCCAGCGCCCGTTCCACGGTCTCCAGCTCCTCATCCGTCAGCGGCGCCCCGTTGGCCGCACCCAGCGCGTCATCGATCTGCGCCAACCGGCTGGCGCCGATCAGCACCGACGTCATGCCCGGATGGCGCAGCACCCAGCTCAGCGCCAGCTGCGGCAGCGTCTGGCCGCGCGCATCGGCCAGTTCCTTCAGCGCCCGCACGGCGGCGAGCTTGCCGGGCGTGATGTCGGTGGGTTTCAGGAAACCACCCTTGGCCGCGCGCGAGTCCGCCGGGATGGCGGCGGCGAGATAGCGCTCGGTCAGGATGCCCTGCGCCAGCGGCGAGAACGCGATGCAGCCCATGCCCTCGTCGGCCAGCGTCTGCAGCAGACCGCCCTCGATGTGGCGGTCCAGCATGTTGTAGCGCGGCTGGTGAATGACGCAGGGCGTGCCCAGCCGGCGCAGGATGGCGCTGGCCTCGCGGGTCTGCTCGACCGAGTAGTTGGAGACGCCGGCGTAGATCGCCCGGCCGCTGCGCACCGCCTGGTCCAGCGCACCCATGGTCTCCTCCAGCGGCGTGTGCGGATCGGGGCGGTGGGAGTAGAAGATGTCGACGTAGGGCAGGCCCAGCCGCTTCAGGCTCGCGTCCAGGCTGGCCAGCATGTACTTGCGCGAACCCCACTCGCCGTAGGGGCCCGGGTTCATGCGGTAGCCGGCCTTGGTGGAGATGACCAGCTCGTCGCGGTAGGCGTGCAGGTCTTCGCGCAGCAGCCGGCCCATCGTGGTCTCGGCCGAGCCGGGCGGCGGGCCGTAGTTGTTGGCCAGGTCGAAGTGGGTGATGCCGCGGTCGAAGGCGCCCAGCACCATCTCGCGCGCGGTGTCGTAGCGGTCGACATCGCCGAAGTTGTGCCACAGACCCAGCGACAACGTGGGCAGCAACAGGCCGCTGCGACCGCTGCGGCGATAGGGTTGGCGGTCGTAGCGCTGCAAGGCGGGCGTGTAGCTCATGAGGAATCGCGGTCAGCGGCGGGATTGCCAGGCGATCGTAGGCCGGTACCTCGATGTAATGCCGGGCGACGACGGGCACCGGGCGACAACCCAGCGGCCCAACCGGCTGTGGCATCGTGGCCGAGACCGTGGAAACCGCCGCGGAGCTTTCAGCCGTCCGCGCCTTGGGCATCGCCAAGGCACAGGGCTGCCACCTGGGTCGGTCGATGAGCTTCACAGACGAGGGGCATCGCTAGCGCATTGAGCCCGTGATCGAAGCCAGGCGCGCCCGAGCAGATGTGCGTTCGCGGTTCAGAACGTCACCTTGACCGAAGCCGCGCTGCGCCGGGCCTCGCCGTGGAAGACGGCCTCGATGTTGTTGCCATCGGGGTCCAGCACGAAGGCAGCGTAGTAGCCCGGATGGTAGGGACGCTCGCCGGGCGGGCCGTGGTCCCTCGCGCCGGCGGTCAGCGCGGCGGCATGGAAGGCGTCGACGGCGGCACGATCCCTGGCCTGGAACGCGAGGTGCACACGCCCGGTCAGCTCGCCTTGGGCGGCCTTGCTGTCGGCCGTGGACACGAACAGCTCGTCGGCCCAGAAGTACTCGTCGTTCTTGTCGCCGATGGGGATCTCCAGCACCTTGAAGACCGCCGCGTAAAAACGGTAGCTGGCTTCCAGGTCACGAACGACCAGTTGCAGATGGTCGATCAGCCGGCCGCGGTGCAGTTCATTCGTTTCCATCCTTGCTCCTGCTGGGGGGTAGCGACGGCCATGTTAGGCAGCACCCCTGACGAAATGCGTCAGCAGCCCCTCGCGCCGGGCGGGCGGCAATACGCGCCTGCCCCGGCGCCTGGCGGTCAAACGCGCCGCCGCGCGCCAGGACCTGGAGTTCTTGGAGATGGCAGAAAAAACCCTTCGGCCGCGGAGCGGTCCGAAGGGTGGAATCCACCGCTGAGCGGGTGGAGGAGACAAACGGTACCGAGCTAGATTACCCCGACTGGAAGCGGTTCATCAATCAATCTCGCGAGCGAATTCAGGCCGCGTGAAGTTTTGCTTAGCGTCGGCGCCGCCACCAGAGCCAGGCACCGCTGACGCCGAGACCGAACAGCGTCAGGCCCGACAGCCCGGTGGCGACGATGTGCCAGGGGCCGCCCAGCTCACCCGTGTGCAGCGGGTAGATCCAGGCCGTGGCCCGGCCACCGGGGTCCAGTTCACTCCAGCGGCGTTGCTGCAGCACCCGCCCGTCGACCGGATGCAGCCAGACCGAACTGAGCCCGTTGGGATGCGGGTCGTCGATCAGCTTGAGACGCACGCGCACGGGCCGGTCGTCGCTGGTGCCCAGCTGCACATAGCCGACCATGGCGTCGGGCCACTGCGCGCGGGCCTTGGCGACGAGGGCGTCCAGCGCCTGCCGCGGCCCCTGCGGCTTGCCGATCTTGGGCGGCTTCACGGCCGTCTGCCCGGCCAGGCCGCTGACCCACTGCGCCAGCGGCCGCCAAGCCATCCACGCGCCGGTCGCGACGGACACGGCGATCAACAGCCCCAGCACCGTGCCGCCCAGCCGGTGCAGGTCGAACAGCGCGCGCGTGGCGCCCTTGTCGAGCTTCAGGCCGAACGCATGCCTCCACTGCGCCCGCGTGCGCGGCCACCACAGAATGAGGCCGGTGAGCAGCAGCGCCAGGTAGGCCAGCGACGCGCTGGCCAGCACCGCCTTGCCGGTGTCGCCCAGCAGCAGCGCGCTGTGCAGTTCGAACACGAGGTTGGCAAAGCCCTCGGCCTCGCCGCGCCGCCCCAGTTCGGCGTTGCTGGCTGGGTCGATGTAGAGCGTGCCCTCCCAGGCGGCGCTCTTGACCAGCACGCGCAAGCTTTCATCCGCCTCGCGCGGCGGGCGTAGCGTCAGCGTGGCCTGCGGGCCGAACTCGGCGGCCACACGCTGGCGCAGCGGCTCCAGGGCCGCGGGCGCGGCGGCGGGCGTCGGCACGCGAAACAGCTGCGCGTGGGCGATCTGGTCCAACGGCCGGGCGACCGTCAAAAGCGCACCCAGCAGTGCCGCCAACGCCAGCAGCAGGCCCAGCGTCAGGCCGGTCCAGCGATGCAGCCAGAGCCAGGCCCGCCGCAAGCTCGGCAGCGACATGGCGGTCAGAAATCCAGCTTGGCGGTCACGCGCAGCGTGCGCGGCGCGCCCACGCCCAGCAGGCCGTTGCCCGCGGTGCTCCAGTAGTCCTTGTCGGCCGCGTTCTCCAGGTTGGCCTGCAGGTTCAGGCCCTGGCCGGCCCATTGCGTCTGGTAGCGCGCGCCCAGCGAGAGGGTCTGGTAGGCCGGGATCCAAGCCTGGTTGCTGTTGTTCACCGCACGTTTGCCAACGCGGTAGACGCCCGCGTTCAGCGACAGGCCCGGCCACTGCGGCACGCGGTATTCACCGAACAGGCTCAGCGTCTGCTTGGGCGTGTTCTCGGGTGTCTTGCCGAGTTCGCTCGCGTTGCTGGTGCCCACGCGCGAAATCTCGGCGTCCAGCAGCACGGCGGACGCAACGATGGACAGGTCGCGGCCCAGCTCGCCGCTGGCCGAGGTTTCCAGACCGCGATAGGTGCTGAGGCCGCCCACCTGGAACACGCCGCTGACGGTGGTGGTCTGCGGGCGGCGGATCTCGAACAGCGCCGTCTGCAGCAGCACGGTCTTCGCGAGCCGCGCCTTCACGCCGACCTCGGCCTGCTTGTTGACGGCCGGCGCCAGCACCTGGCCGGCGTTGCTGGCCGACAGCGGCGCCGTGCCGGTTTCCTCCAGCCCGCGCAGCAGGCTGGCGTAGACGCTGAGGTCGGCCGTGGGCTTCCACATCAGCGACACATTGGGCGTGACCTTGTCGGCCGTGTAGGTGGTGGCGGAAGTCGCGTTGCGCGAGGCGCTGCGGTAGCGGGTCTGGCGCACGCCACCCAGCAGTTGCCAGTCGCGGCCGATGGCGATGCGGTCGTACACGTAGATGCCGCGGTCGCGGATCTCGGACGGATAGCCGGCCTGAGCCAGCGTGGGGCTCACCTCGGCGATGTCCACGGGCGCGTAGAGGTTCTGCGCCGCCTGCGCGCTGCCACTGCGCCAGCCGGCCGACTCGCGACGGTTGTAGCTGGCGCCCAGCGTCAGCTCGTGCTGCAGGCCGGCGGTGTCGAAGCGGCCGATGGCTTCCACGCGGTGGTTGGTGTTGGTGTAGGCCTGACCCTTCAGCACCGACACGTTGACGCGGCCCGCGCCGGTGTCGTTGTTGTAGTTCTGGAAGGTCGTGTAGACGCGGTCCCGGCTGGTCTTGGCGCGGCCGGTCTCCACGCTGACGACCCAGGCGTCGCCCAGCGCGAAGTCGCCGCGCGCCAGCGCGTTGGTGGCCTCGGCGTCATAGCGCGCCCAGTCGGCGCCCAGGTTGGTCTTGTTGTCCGGCACCCTCGGCAGGGTGAGCACGCCGCCGACGGCGGCCGGCAGCGTGATGGCGGCCTGCTCGCTGACGTTCTTACGGTAGTGCTCCAGGTCCAGCTTGAAGTTGGCCGTGGGCGATGCGCGCCAGTCGTAGGCCGCCGCCAGCAGGCCGCGCTGGCCCTCGAAGTTGCGGATGCCGTTCTCCTCGCGGCTGGCCGCGGCGTTCACGCGCAGGCCCATCGCGTCGCCGCCGCCGAAACGCCGGCCCACGTCCACATGCGCCTTCACGCCGCCGTGCTCGTTGACCGTGGTGGTCAGTGACGTGACCGGCTTCAACCCGGCCCGCTTGCTGACGAAGTTGACGATGCCCGACGGCGGCACCATGCCGTAGTACATGGACGACGCGCCCTTCAACACCTCCACCTGCTCCTTGTTCTCCAGCGGGATGTCGATCAGGTTGATGACCGGCAGGCTGCCGTTGAGGCGGTAATTGCCGCGGTTCTCGACCAGGATGCCGCGGATGGACAGGTTGTCGTAGGTGGAGCCACTGACCTGCGAGCGCGTCACGCCGGCCGTGTTGCGCAGCGCATCGAACAGGCCTTGCGCGCCCTGCGCATCCAGCAGCTCGCGCGACATCGCGTTGTTCGTCAGCGGCACGTCCAGCGGGTCCTGGTCCCGGAAGGCGCCCACCTGCACCGACGTGGGCGCGAAGCTCTTCTGCCGCTCGCCCTTGACGACCACGGCGTCCAGCAGGCTGGGCTCGGCGGCATGAGCCGGAGCGGCCGCCAACGCGGCAGCGGCCATGGAAGTGACGGACAAGACCAGGGGCAGCCGGCCGGTGCGGCCGGTTGCGCGGGAGCGCGAGTTCATGATGGAAACAAAAGAATGAGAATTATTCTCATCTTAACGCTGCGACTCAGCGATGCCCGCGGTCGGCCGCGCGACGGTAGTGCTCCGCCAGCACGTCGCGGCCGAAGTCGCCATCGAAATCGCGTCGGACCACGTGCACATGGTTGCCGCCCGCGTTGTCGAATTCGACGCGGCGGGCGACGGCCTGGGCCGGCAGCCGCGGCGACACACCCAGCAGGCCGACCAGCACCCACCGTGAACGACGGCGATCCACGCCACCTCGCGGCGGGGACAGAGAGGGCCAGCGCAGCCGCGTCGGCCCTACATTGCGGGCTGCAGCCCCCTGGAGATCCCGCCATCACCTCGCCCCACGACCCCGTCGGATTCCGGCAAGCCCTGCGCTTCTGGCTCAAGCTGGGCTTCATCAGCTTTGGCGGGCCGGCCGGCCAGATCGCCATCATGCACACGGAGCTGGTGGAGCGCCGCCGCTGGATCAGCGAGAAGCGTTTCCTGCATGCGCTGAACTACTGCATGCTGCTGCCCGGCCCCGAGGCCCAGCAGTTGGCCACCTACATCGGCTGGCTGATGCACCGCAGCTGGGGCGGCCTCGTGGCCGGCGCGCTGTTCGTGCTGCCGTCGCTGTTCATCCTCGTCGCGCTGTCCTGGGTCTACCTGACCTGGGGTCAGCTGCCGGTCGTGGCCGGGATCTTCTACGGCCTGAAACCGGCCGTGACGGCGCTGGTCGTGCATGCCGCGCACCGCATCGGCACGCGGGCACTGAAGAACGGCTGGCTGTGGGGCATCGCGGCAGCCGCCTTCGTCGCCATCTTTGCGCTCGGTGCGCCCTTCCCGCTCATCGTGCTGGGGGCTGCCCTCATCGGCCACTTCGGCGGGCGGCGGGCGCCGCGGGTCTTCGCGCTGGGGGGCGGCCAGGGCCCGGCGCCGCACAGTTGGGGGCCGGCCGTCATCGACGACGACACGCCCACGCCGCCGCACGCCCGCTTCAGCCGCAGCCGGCTGTTGCGCGTGCTGGCAACGGGCCTGGGCCTGTGGGCCGCCGCGATGGCGGTGCTGGCGCTGACGCAGGGCCTGCACGGCGCACTGGCGCAGATGGGCTGGTTCTTCACCAAGGCCGCGCTGCTGACCTTCGGCGGCGCCTACGCGGTGCTGCCCTATGTGTACCAGGGCGCCGTGGAGCAGCACAATTGGCTGACCGGCGCGCAGATGATCGACGGCCTGGCGCTGGGCGAGACGACGCCGGGGCCGCTGATCATGGTGGTGGCCTTCGTCGGCTTCGTGGGCGGCTGGACGAAGGCCTTGTTCGGGCCGGACACCCTCTTTCTTGCCGGCGCCGCGGCGGCCTGCGTCGTCACCTTCTTCACCTTCCTGCCCTCCTTCGTCTTCATCCTGGCGGGCGGGCCGCTGATCGAGTCCACGCATGGCAAGCTGCAGTTCACCGCACCGCTGACCGCCATCACGGCCGCCGTGGTGGGCGTCATCCTGAACCTGGCGGTGTTCTTCGCCTGGCATGTGCTGTGGCCCGACGGCGGGTCCGGCCGCTTCGACGGGATCTCGGCCTGCATTGCCCTGGGTGCAGGCCTGGCACTGTTCCGCTTCAGACTGGGCGTGATGCCGGTGCTGGGCGGCTGCGCGCTGCTGGGCCTGACGCTGTCCCAGGGCGGCCGCCTGCTGGGCCTGGCGGGCTGAGCCGGCGCGGGCGTGGTTAAAGTGTCGATTTGACCGGCGCTGCGCTCCCCGTCGGAGCCTGGCCTCACGCATCCATGGAATATCCCGGCAATCTCTTCGTCGTTGCCGCGCCCAGCGGCGCGGGCAAATCCAGCCTCGTCAAGGCCCTGCTGGAGCTGGACTCCAAGCTGGCCGTGTCCATCTCGCACACCTCGCGCGCGCCGCGCGGCCAGGAGCAGCACGGGCGCGAGTACTGGTTCATCGCACCCGACGAGTTCCGAGCGATGGCGGACCGTGGCGACTTCTTCGAGTGGGCCGAGGTGCACGGCAACCTGTACGGCACCTCGCGCGCCGGCATCGAGGACCGGCTGCAGCACGGCGAGGACGTGGTGCTGGAGATCGACTACCAGGGCGCGCTGCAGATCAAGCAGCTGTTCCCCTACGCGGTGCTGATCTTCATCCTGCCGCCCAGCTGGGACGAGCTGCGCCTGCGGCTCAACCGCCGCGGCGACACGGCGCCCGAGGTCATCGCCAAGCGCATGAACGCCGCGCGCGTGGAGGTGGCCCAGGCGCAGCACTTCGATTTCGTCGTCGTCAATGCGGTGTTTGACACCGCCGTCTTCGACCTCAAAACCATCGTCCACGCGCAGCGGCTAAAATACGCGGCTCAGCGGCGCAACCGCTCTGCCGTCTTTCAGGCGCTCGATCTGCCCTGATCGCGCTTCACCCAAGGAAAACCATGGCCCGCATCACCGTCGAAGACTGCCTGACCAAGATCCCCAACCGCTTCCAGCTGGTGCTGGCCGCCACCTACCGCGCCCGCATGCTGAGCCAGGGCCACAGCCCCCGCATCGAGAGCAAGAACAAGCCCGGCGTGACCGCGCTGCGCGAAATCGCCGCCGGCGAGGTGGGCGTGGAGATGCTGCGCAAGGTGCCGGTCTAAGTCGGCTGCTTCCGAACCTGAAACGGGCGTCCTCGGACGCCCGTTGCCTTTGCGGCTTCGGATAAATTCGGGAGCCTATGGCCCAACGCTCCCTCACTGCCTGGTTCACGCTGCCCGGGCTGCGCGAGAAGGCTCCGCCCACGCCGGCGGAGGCTGCCTCCTTTGACGCCCTGCTGCCCAAGCTCGGCTACCTGAGCAAGGCCGAGGTCAAGCGCGTGCGCGAGGCCTACAAGTTCGCCGACGAGGCCCATCTGGGCCAAAAACGCGCCACCGGCGAGCCCTACATCACCCACCCCATCGCCGTCGCCGGCATCTGTGCCGAATGGCGGCTGGACGCGCAGGCACTGATGGCCGCGCTGATGCACGACGTGGTGGAAGACTGCGGCGTCTCCAAGGCCGAGCTGATCGAGAAGTTCGACGCCACCACCGCCGACCTGGTGGACGGGCTGACCAAGCTGGACAAGCTCCAGTTCTCCACCAAGGAGGAGTCGCAGGCCGAGTCCTTCCGCAAGATGCTGCTGGCGATGGCGCGCGACCTGCGCGTCATCCTCATCAAGCTGGCCGACCGCCTGCACAACATGCGCACCATGGGCGCGATGGCGCCGCACAAGGCCCGCCGCATCGCCCGCGAGACCTTCGACATCTACGCCCCCATCGCCCACCGCCTGGGGCTGAACCAGACCTTCCGCGAGCTGGAGGACCTGTCCTTCCAGTACTTCCACCCCTGGCGCTACGCGGCGCTGAACAAGGCCGTGGCCAAGGCGCGCGGCAACCGGCGCGACCTGGTCTCGCGCATCGAGGGCGAGATCCGCGCGGCCTACGCCAAGGCCAGCCTGCGCGTGGAGGTGCAGGGGCGCGAGAAGACGGTCTACTCCATCTACAAGAAGATGCACGAGAAGGGCCTGATGAGCTTTGCCCAGGTCAGCGACATCTTCGGCTTTCGCATCCTGACCGAGGAGCCGCTGCAGTGCTACACGGCCCTGGGCGTGCTGCACCAGCTCTACAAGCCGCAGGCCGGCCGCTTCAAGGACTACATCGCCAACCCCAAGGACAACGGCTACCAGTCGCTGCACACGACGCTGATGGGCCCGCTGGCCACGCCGCTGGAGTTCCAGCTGCGCACCGTGGGCATGCACCAGATTGCCGAACAGGGCGTGGCGGCGCACTGGATCTACAAGAGCCGCGGCAAGCAGGCCTCGGCGCTGATCGCCCAGCAGGCCAACGCGCGCTGGCTGCAGAGCCTCATCGACATCCAGGACGAGACGCGCGACGCCAACGAGTTCCTGGAGCACGTCAAGATCGACCTGTTCCCCGACTCGATCTACGTCTTCACGCCCAAGTCCAAGATCATGGCGCTGCCCAAGGGCGCGACGCCGGTGGACTTCGCCTATGCCATCCACTCCGACGTCGGCGACCACTGCGTGGCGGCCCAGGTCAACGGCGAGGCCGTGCCGCTGCGCGCCGAGCTGAAGAGCGGCGACATCGTCGAGATCGTCACGGCGCCCGGCGCCAGCCCCAACCCGGCCTGGCTGAGCTTCGTGCGCACCGGCCGGGCGCGCTCCAAGATCCGGCACTTCCTGAAGGATCTGGAGCAGGAGGAATCCCGCGAGCTGGGCGAGAAGATGCTGGCCCAGGCCATGCGCGTGGAGGGCCTGGGCCTGCCCAGCCTGGAGCTGGACGCGCCCGAAGCGCCGATCTGGCACGAGCTGGCCGCCTGGGCCGGCGCCGCCAGCACCGAACAGCTGCTGATGGACATCGGCGCAGGCCGCAAGATCGCCGCCATCATCGCCAAGAAGCTGGCCCGCCTGATGGCCGAGCAAGGCCAGCGGCCCGACGCACTGGCGCTGACGCGCGGCCGCTTCACCGAGGCGCCCGTCGCGGCGGCCAGCATCACCATCGATGGCAGCGAAGGTGCCTCCGTGCAACTGGCCAGCTGCTGCCGCCCCATTCCGGGCGACGAGGTGCGTGGCTACCTGGGTCGTGGGGAGGGCCTGGTCGTGCACACCTGCGACTGCCAGGTCGGTAAACGCCTGTACCTGCGCGACAGCGAACACTGGATACGCGTGGAGTGGGCCGAGGAGCTGACGCGCAGTTTCGAGGCCGGCATCACGCTGCTGCTGAGCAACGGCAAGGGCGTGCTGGCCCAGGTGGCCCAGGCCGTGGCCCAGGCCGAGGCCGACATCACCCACATCGCCATGGGCAACGACGCGCCCCTGAGCGACGCGGCCGAGACGGCCGAGATGAACCTGCTGATCGCCGTGCGCGACCGCCTGCACCTGGCCGACGTACTGCGGGTGCTGCGCCGGGCACCGGCCGTGCAGCGGGTGTCGCGGGCCAAGGCCCACGCCTGAGCACTCGTTCCACACGCTGGCAGCCCATGGTGCGGCTTGGTGGGCGCGAACGCTCCTGCGCACACCGTTCGAACAGTCCCCTAGGCCGCTCAAACCGGGCGTAACCGTTGCGTCCACGCACGGCGCCCAATCACGGCCGTGAGTGTTTCTGTTTGCCTCCACGGGTTAACCAGTGTTTCCGCGCCCGGTATTCCGTTGACATATAGAAAAACGGAGAAATCATATTTCTCGCGTTGTAACCGGCTGCGTAAGGTCCGCTCCGCGCCCACGGTGGAGTGACCCAAAAAGATCTCCGCCGCCCAGGCCTGCCGCCCCGCCACCTGTGGGGTGGGCCGCCTGCCAGGGCATAGACCCTTGACTACAACGATGGCCGGCCCCCGACCGGCAGCGGAGACCCTCAGTGACCCAATCCAGCCTTTTCGTGCCGCGCCGTGATCGCGTCGGCGCCGCCGTTTCCCTCGCCCTCGCCCTGATGGCCCACGAGGCCGCCCTGGCCCAGACGCCCGCCGCCCCGGCTGCCGCGGCCTCCGCTCCGGCGACGGCGGCCGCCAAGCCCGCCGAGGCCAAGGCCAAGGCAGCGGTGAATGAACTGGAGACCGTGCTGGTCGTCGGCACGCGCCAGTCGCAGCAGTCGGCCATCAATCGCAAGAAGAACGCCGCGACGGTGCAGGATTCCATCGTCGCCGAGGACGTCGGCGCCTTCCCCGACCGCAACATCGGCGAAGCCATCTCGCGCATCGCCGGCGTGGCGCTGGAGCGCGGTGACTACGGCGAGGGCGTGAACGTGACCATCCGCGGCAACGGCCCGGAATCGACCCGCGTCGAGATGGACGGCGTGGGCGTGTCCTCGGGTGCCGGCACCAACCTGCTGGGCGGTGGTGACGGCCGTGGCACGGAGTTCCGTGAGCTGTCGTCCGACCTGATCAAGAGCGTGGACATCGTCAAGGGTTCCACGGCCTCGATGACCCAGGGCTCGCTGGGCGCCAGCGTCATCATCGAGACGCGCAACGGCCTGGACTTCGACAAGCCTTACTACTCGTTCCGGCTGGCCGCCAGCAAGAACGACCTGGCCAAGAAGGCGACGCCGGATGCCAACCTGATCTGGACCGACAAGCTCTTCAACAAGAAGCTGGGCGTCATGGTCAACCTGAACCGCTCCAGCACCTACCGCGAGAACCACCAGTTCAGCCAGGGCGGTAGCAACGCGCAGCAAGGCTTGGTGCGTCTGGCCGACTTCGACAACTCGCCCGAGAAGACTTTCTCCTTCGCCAACAGCCTGAACGCACTGTTGCCCAGTGCAGCAGACGTGCCGGTTTCCCAGTGGAACACCACGGGTGGCGGGGTGTTCACGTCGTTGACACCCCGGCAGATCCTGGAGAAGTCTGCCGCGGCGCAGACCAAGGAGGAATGCCTGGCCGCGTTCCCGATGTACACGACGGCCCAACTGGCCAACATCACAACGACGGGCACCGTCAATGCCGCGAACAGCCGCACGGCTGCCTACGCGTCCCGCCAGAACGAACTGCTGACCTGCCTGAACCAGTGGAACGACTACACGCTCGCCCACTCGGTCGGGCCGCGCTACAACTTCCGGTCCAATGACGACACCCGCACCAGCGGCGACATCCGGCTGGACTACAAGGTCAACAGCCAGCTCTCCGTCTACGGCAAGTTCATCAGCAGCCGCCGCCATGTGGATGACATCGTCGGCTTCCTGGGCATGGGCGGCGCCCCGGTGATCAACGGCGCCGGGACGTTCACGGACAACCTGACCACCAACACCCGCACGCTGACGGCCGGCGCCTCGGGCTCCGCACTGCCCGGCACCTACGTCTGGCGCGCCAACAACGCGCCGCTGATCCAGGGCGCCACCACCAACCTCCTGCCCGGCTACACGGTGGACAGCAGCCACCACGTGACGAGCTACTCGACGGACGGCAACTTCCTCGATACCAACACGATCTTCAGCTCCATCGACATCACGAACAAGACATTGCAGGGCGGCGGCGAGTACCGCAACGACCGCCTGCGCGCCAAGTTCATGGCGTCCTACAACCAGGGCACCGCCCTGCGCTATGACCGCCGCGCAGGGTTCGCCTCGCTGTACGGCGTGGGCAACTTCAACCTGGAGCCCAGCGGCTACTGGAACTTCACGCGCCCGGGCGGTGCGGCCATCGACCAGCTGGGCAACTTGGCCGGCTACGCGACGCTGAACCCCGCCGTGGCCAGCGCGGCTGTCAACGTCGACAACTTCAACCCGGTGTTCACGCCGGCCTACACGGCAGCGCAGCGGGCCCGGTACACCAACAACACCCAGCTCCAGGTCCTCGGCGGCAACACTTTTGACAACGAGAACACAGAGAAGCAGCTCAAGCTCGACCTGACCTACAACACGGTCGACAAGCTGCCGTTCCTGACCGCGCTGAAGAGCGGCTTGCAGGTGATCGACTACAGCTCCACCAGGTGGGCCGGCGGCGGCGGCGAGCTCGTCGCCCCCGTGGGCACGGCCGGCCAGCCGGGCTTCGTGCCCGGCGTCTATGCGCCCTCGGTGACCGGCCGCTGGAACGTGATCGGTTGCGAGAACACCGCTGGCTCGCTGGCCGCGGGCGGCCAGCCGTGCGCCTACGGCACCGTGCTGAACCCGCGCTACGACGCCGGCGTGGGCGCCACCGTGGGCGGCACCACCACGCTGACCACGGCACAGTTCCAGGAACTGGTGCGCCAGACCATGACGGTGGCACCGGGCGGCCAGTTCTTCGGCGGCGCCAAGGACCGCCCGGCCACGCTGCTGAATGGCTGGAACCAGCTCGACATCGACAAGCTGTTCCAACTGGCGGGCTTCAATGTGCCGCTGAACTGCTTCCGCACCTGCACCGCCAGCGACGGCAAGGTCTACGACATGCCCAAGAGCGGGCTGAAGGACAAGCAGACCGCAGGCTACCTGCAAACCGACTTCGAGATCGACCGCCTGCCGTTCACGGACAAGCCCCTGCCCTTCGGCCTGGAGCTGGCCGGCAACGTCGGCGTGCGCGTGGTGCGCACCGACATGGAAAGCACCGGCTTCATGATCTTCCGCTCCGTCCGCAAGAACGCGAACTGGACGGAGACCGACGGCCAGACCAACAACGTGACGACCGCCCAGGTCAGCCAGAACGTCGACTTCAAGGGCAGCCGAACCGACGTCAGCCCCTCGCTGAACCTGGCGCTGTGGCCGGTACCGGACAAGCTCGTGACCCGCTTCTCGTGGGCGAAGCAGATCGCCCGCCTGCCGATGAGCCGCGTCTCGCCGGTTGCGGATGGCACCATCACCTGCACGTTGAGCCAGTTCACCGAAGACCTTCCGCCCGAGGACGACGGCTCGCAGGCCGACCAAGGGTGCAACCGCATCTTCGGCAACCCGGCCATGAAGCCGCAGACCACCATCAACCAGAACCTGTCGCTGGAGTGGTATGTCAACCGCGACACCTCGCTGTCGATCTCGGGCTTCGTGCAGCGCGACGTCGTCGGCGCCCCCAACCTGCGCGTCGGCCGCTCGGACGTTCGCCTGTTCGAGGGCAGCAACGCCGTGGACCCGCTGACCGGCACGCCGCTGCGCGATCTGGAGTTCTCGTTCAGCCAGTGGGACAACATCACGCCGGGCAAGCGGCGCGGTATCGAGTTCGGCTCCAAGACGGCGTTCACCTTCCTGCCGTCCGTGCTGCGCTACACGGGCTTTGACGCCAACTACAGCCGCCTGCGCAACTCGGGTGGTGCGCCAATCATCGACCAGATCAGTGGTGAAGTCCTGCCCATGATCGGACAGCCCAAGTATTCGTACAACGCCTCGCTGTGGTACGACGATGGTGCGCTGCAGTTCCGCGTTGCACAGCAGGTGGTGGCATCCAGCTTGTCGACCTTTTCGCCGGCAAGCAACAGCAGTCTCGGGGTCAACAACTTCCCGGGCGAAGGTGTGTCCAGCTGGCGCGTGCCCTACAACCCCGGCGCGCCCAACTTCAGCAAGCGCACGGCATTCGTGGACGCCAAAGTCTCCTACCGCTTCAAGAGCGGCATCGAGCTGTTCGCCGATGTGCGCAACCTGACCGGCGAGCGCAAACAGAACAGCACAGGTGGGTACCAGAACTACGAGGGCGGCATCCCCAGCATCTACAGCGACGCCTACTACGGCCGCACCTACTACGTGGGCATGACCTACCGCAGCCCGCGCTAACCACTGGGAGACACGATGACTCAAGCCGTCCGGCGCAACTTCAGTTTGGGCCGGACGGCTTTTGCCGTCCTGGCTCTGTCTTCAACACTCGCTGCTGCGCCATTGCAGGCGCAGCAGACACCTGCACCTGCACCTGCACCTGCCGCCACCGATGTGCAGTCGCTGGGCGCGGTCAAGGTCTCGGGCCAACGAACCCGCAGCATCGATCCCAGCGCCGTCATCGCGGCCAAGAACAAGGTGCTGTCCAGCCAGTTCGCGTCGTCCTGCGGCTTCATGGGCGGCTACAACGCGGCCGACGACGACGTGACGCTGGCCTATCTGCGCAGCTTTGGCTCGCTGGAGGAGGACTTCA
>CAMLKW010000027.1 GCA_946480605.1 uncultured Roseateles sp.
TGCTGGTACTGGCCCACGCCGATGCTCTTGGGGTCGATCTTGACCAGCTCGGCCAACGGGTCCTGCAGGCGGCGGGCGATGGACACGGCGCCGCGCAGGCTCACGTCCAGGTCCGGCAACTCCTTGGACGCGAACTCGGAGGCCGAGTAGACCGAGGCGCCGGCCTCGCTGACGACCACGCGCTCGATCTTCACGCTCGCGTCCAGCGTCTGCAGCTTCTTGATGAGTTCGCCCGCCAGCTTGTCGGTCTCGCGGCTGGCGGTGCCGTTGCCGATGGCGATGAGGTTCACGCCATGCGTCGCGCACAGCTTGGCCAGCGTGTGCAGGGCGCCGTCCCAGTCGCGGCGGGGCTCGTGCGGGTAGACGGTGGACGTGTCCAGCACGCGGCCGGTGTCCGAAACGACCGCCACCTTCACGCCGGTGCGGATGCCGGGGTCCAGCCCCATGACGACGCGCTTGCCGGCCGGCGCGGCCAGCAGCAGGTCGCGCAGGTTCTCGGCGAACACCTTGATGGCGGTGGCTTCCGCCGCTTCGCGCAGCCGGGCGAACAGGTCGCGCTCCAGGCTCAGGCTCAGCTTGACCTTCCAGGTCCAGCCAATGGTCTTGCGGATCAGCGCGTCGCCGGGGCGGTTGGCATGGCGCCAGCCCAGGTGCGACGCGATACGGCCTTCGGCCAGGCCCGGCTGGCCGGCGACGGGTTCCTCATCCAGTACCAGCTTGGCGTCCAGCAGCTCCTGCGTGCGGCCGCGGAACACGGCCAGCGCGCGGTGCGACGGCACGGTGCGGATGGGTTCGGCGTAGTCGAAGTAGTCGCGGAACTTGGCGTTGTCCGGCAGCTCGCCGTTCTTGCCGTCCATCAGCTTGGACTGGAACAGCCCTTCCGCCCACAGCCACTCGCGCAGCTTGCCCACCAGCACCGCGTCCTCGGCCCAGCGCTCGCTGAGCAGGTCGCGCACGCCGTCCAACACGGCGTGGGCGTCGGCAAAGCCGGCCTCGGCGTTGATGAACTTGGCGGCCTCGGTCAGCGGCTCCAGTGATGGGTCGGCGAACAGCTGGTCGGCCAGCGGCTCCAGCCCGGCCTCGCGGGCGATCAAGCCCTTGGTGCGGCGCTTGACCTTGTAGGGCAGGTAGAGGTCTTCCAGCTCCTGCTTGGTGGGCGCGCTGCGGATGGCGGCCTCCAGCTCGGGCGTGAGCTTGCCCTGTTCGTTGATGCTCTTCAGCACCGCTTCGCGGCGCTCGGCCAGCTCGCGCAGGTAGGCCAGGCGGGCGTCCAGCTCGCGCAGCTGGATGTCGTCCAGGCCGTCGGTGGCCTCCTTGCGGTAGCGGGCGATGAAGGGCACGGTGGCCCCGCCGTCCAGCAGCTCGACGGCGGCCTGAACCTGGGCGGGCCGAACCTTCAGTTCGGCGGCAATCTGGGAAACGATGGGGTCCACAAAGACAAAGGGCGCCGGCCGGGCGCCCTGGGAATACGCGATGGCCGCATTTTGCCAAAGCGGCCGGGGTGCCATCCTCAATCGCTGGGAGGCGCCGAGGATCGCTGCTGACTAGGCTGGAGCCCCACCGCCGGAGGCCCGCCATGCCCATTGCCCTGTCCCTGCCGCTGCTGCAGCAACTCGCTCCCAACGCCCGCTCCAGCTATCGCGAGGCCGCAGCGAACGCGCAGCCGGTGCTGGACCGCCACGGCATCACGCAGAGCAAGCTGAGGCTGGCGCATTTCCTCGCCCAGATCCTGCATGAAAGCGGCGCGCTGACGCTGCAGGTCGAGAACATGAACTACAGCGCCCCGCGGCTGCCGGTGGTGTGGCCCAGCCGCTTTCAGCCCAAGGGGCCGCTGGACCCCGCCGCCTTCGCGAACAACCCCGAGAAGCTGGCCAACGAGGTCTACGGCAAACGCATGGGCAACACGCAGCCGGGCGACGGCTTCCGCTATCGCGGGCGCGGGCTGATGCAGCTGACCGGCCGCGACAGCTACCGCGAGGCCACGCGCATCGTGCGCGGCTTCTCGCCCGATGCGCCGGACTTCGAGGCCGAGCCCGACCTCGTCTTCAGCGCCGCCTGGGCCTTGCCCATCGCCGCCGCCGAGTGGGACGCCAAGGGCTGCAACCGGCTGGCCGACGCGGATCAGATCACCCAGGTCACGCAGCGCATCAACGGCGGCCAGGTCGGCATTGCCGATCGGCGCGACTGGCTGCTGCGCGTCAAGGCGTTGCTGAAGATCTGAGCCACCGGTCCAGCCCCCGGGCCGCAGCCTGGCCCGTGGCGAAGCAGGCCGTCAGCAGGTAGCCGCCGGTCGGCGCCTCCCAGTCCAACATCTCGCCGGCCACGAACATGCCGGGCAGGGCTTTCAGCATCAGGTCGTCGTCCAGCGCCTCGAAGCGCACGCCGCCGGCGGTGCTGATGGCCTCGACCACGGGGCGGGCGGCGTGCAGCGTCAGCGGCAGCTGCTTCAGCGCGGCGGCCAGCGCGGGCGCATCCAGCATCTGCTCGCGCGTCAGCAGCTCGTGCAGCAGGCCCAGCTTCAGCGCACCCAGGTTGAGCCGGCTCTTCAGGTGCGACGACAGCGAGCGGCTGCCGCGCGGGTGCTTGACCTCGGCCAGCACGCGCTCGGGGGGCAGCTGCGGCAGCAGGTCCAGCGTCAGGGTGGCGCTGCCATCGCGCGCGATCTGCTCGCGCAGCGCGGCGCTGGCGGCGTAGACCAGCGAGCCTTCGATGCCGGTGGCCGTGATGACGAACTCGCCGGGGCGGCCGGCGAAGCCGTCGGTGGCCAGCGCCACGGGCTTGACCGGCTGGCCGGCGAACTCGGTGGCAAAGCGCTCGCTCCAGCCGGGCCCGGCCGGGTGCGCGGCGGTGGCACCCACGTTGAAGCCGCAGTTGGCGGGCTGCAGCGGCGCGACGTCCACGCCGCGCGCGGCCAGCCACGGCGCCCAGGCGCCGTCCGAGCCGAGCTGCGGCCAGGACGCGCCGCCCAGCGCCAGCAGTGTGGCGCGCGGCGTGACGAGGCGGTCGCCGTCGGGCGTGTCGAAGCGCAGCGCGCCGTCGTCGGCCCAGCCAGTCCAGCGGTGGCGCATCGCGAACCTGACACCTGCAGTGCGCAGCCGGTGCAGCCATGCGCGCAGCAGCGGCGCGGCCTTCAGGTCGCTGGGGAAAACACGGCCTGACGTGCCGACGAAGGTCTGCACGCCCAGGCCGGCGGCCCAGGTGCGCAGCGCGTCGGCATCGAAGCCGCGCAGCAGCGGGGCGATCTGCGGGGCCCGCATGCCGAAGCGCCCCAGGAAGGGCTCGAAGGGTTCGGAGTGCGTCAGGTTCAGGCCGCCCTTGCCGGCCAGCAGGAACTTGCGGCCCGCGCTGGGCTTGGCGTCGAAGACGGTGACGGCATGGCCGGCCGCGGCCAGCACCTCGGCGGCCATCAGGCCGGCGGGGCCGCCGCCGATGATGGCGATGGAATCGGGGGAGGTCATGCCCCCGATTGTCGGCGGCTCAGTCGGTGCGCAGCTTGGCCCGCAAGGCCGCGCCGATCTCCGGCCGGTCGGCGAAGGCGTCCGTCGGGTTGCGCGCCAGCATGACGTCCTGCAGCCGCGTCTGCACGCCGGCCAGCGCCTGCGGGTGGCTGAAGATGTAGAACTTGTCGTGGTCGATGGCGTCGAACACCAGCGCAGCCACGTCCGCCGCGGTCAGCTTGCCGGAGGACACGGCCTTGTCGGTCTGGGCCTGCGAGATCAGCTGGCTCTTGGTGGGCTTCGCGCTGGCGAATTCGGCCGGGCGGTTGCGGTGGCTCTGGCTGATGCCGGTGGGCACGAAGAACGGGCACAGCACCGACGCTCGCACCTGGTCCGTCACCAGCGACAAGTCCTGGTACAGCGTCTCCGACAGCGACACCACCGCGTGCTTGCTCACGTTGTAGACGCCCATGTTGGGCGGGTTGAGCATGCCGGCCATGGACGCGGTGTTGACGATGTGGCCGCGGTAGGCAGGGTCGGCCTGCGCAGCGGCCAGCATCAGCGGCGTGAACAGGCGCACGCCGTGCACGACGCCCATCAGGTTGACGCCCAGCACCCATTCCCAGTCGCTGACGCTGTTCTCCCAGATCAACCCGCCCGAACCGACGCCGGCATTGTTGAAGACGAAGTGCGGCGCGCCGAAGCGCTGCTGCACGGCGATGGCCAACGCTTCCATTTGATCGGCCTTGGCGACGTCCACGACACGGGACAGCACCTCGACCTGCGTGAACTCGGCCGCGGCCTTGTCCAGCGCGTCGGCCTGTACGTCCACGAGCACCAGGTTCATGCCGCGCCCGGCGGCGAGGCGGGCGGTCTCCAGGCCGAAGCCGGAGCCGGCGCCAGTGATGACTGCGGTCTTCTTGCTCATGGCTTTCTCATCTCGATGTGGGGAATGCCGTCTTCGATGTAGGGCTCGCCGGACTGCACGAAGCCGAAGCTGCCGTAGAACTTTTCCAGGTGCGCCTGCGCATGCAGCGTGATCGCGTGGCCGGGCCACAGCTGCCCGCAGCGCGCGATGGCCTCGGCCATCAACAACCGCCCCGTGCCGCCGCCACGCGCGGCGGGCGACGTGACGACGCGACCGATCAGGCAGTCGGCACTCTTCACGCCGGGCGGGATCAGTCGCGCATAGGCCTTCAGCGCGCCGTCCTCACCATGGCCCAGCAAGTGCGAGGTCTTGGGGTCCAGGCCGTCGATCTCCTGGAACACGCAATGCTGCTCGACGACGAAGACCTCGGCGCGGAGTTGCAGCACGTCGTGGAGCTGCTGCACGGTCAGCGCCGCGAACGGCACGCAGGTCCAGCGCATCAGACCAGTTTCACCAGCTGTTTGCCGAAGTTCTTGCCCTTGAGCAGGCCCATGAAGGCCTCGGGCGCGCTCTCCAGGCCTTGCGCAACCGACTCGCGGTACTTGAGCTTGCCGGTGGCGACCAGGCCGCCCAGCTCCTTCAGCGCCTCGGGCCAGACTTCCATGTGCTCGGACACGATGAAGCCCTCGACCTTCATGCGGTTGACGAGGATGAGCTGGGGCGCGGCCATCGGGATGGGCTGGCCGTCGTAGCCGGAGATCATTCCGCACATCGCAATGCGGCTGAACGCGTTGGCGCGCAGCAGCACGGCGTCCAGGATGTAGCCGCCGACGTTCTCGAAGTAGCCGTCGATGCCGTTCGGGCACTCGGCCTTCAGCGCGGCAGACAGCGACTTCACGTCGCCGTGCTGCTTGTAGTCGATGCAGGCGTCGAAGCCCAGTTCCTCGGTCACGTAGCGGCACTTGTCGGCACCGCCGGCAATGCCCACCGCGCGCGCGCCGCGCGCCTTGGCGAGCTGGCCCACGGCCGAGCCGACCGCACCGCTGGCGGCGCTGACGACCACCGTCTCGCCGGCCTTGGGGTTGATGATCTTCACGAGGCCGTACCAGGCCGTCACGCCGGGCATGCCCACGGCGCCGAGGTAGGCCGACAGCGGGATGCGCGTCGTGTCCACCTTCTGCAGCACGCCGCGCTGGCTGGCGTCCACGGTCTGGAACTCCTGCCAGCCGCCCATGCCGACGACCTTGTCGCCGACCCTGAAGTGCTCGTTCTTCGATTCGACGACCTCGCCGACGGTGCCGCCGATCATCACTTCGTCCAGCGCCTGCGAAGCCGCATAGCTCTTGCTGTCGTTCATGCGGCCGCGCATGTACGGGTCCAGGCTCAGGAAGTGGTTGCGCACGCGCACCTGGCCGTCGGCCAGCGGCGCGAGGGCAGCCTCCACGAGGCGGAAGTTGTCGGGGCTGACTTCGCCCTTGGGGCGGGAGGCGAGGACGATCTGGCGGTTGACGGGGCTCATGGCGGCTACCTGTTCTGGAAACAGCCGCCATTGAATCACCCCGGGCGGGGCGCGTCGCGTCCCAGGGGCGACAGCGTCAGGCCGCCGTCTGGATCGGGTAGTTGGTGCAGCCCAGCTTCTCGGAGATGTCGCGGCTGGCGGTCTGCAGCATCCGGACCACCTCCGGTGCCTTCTGCTCGTCGAAGCGGAAGGTCGGGAAAGACACGCTCATGCCGGCGATGGGCTGGCCCAGGCGGTCGAAGATGGGCACGCCCAGGCAGCGGATGTGGTCGTCGAACTCCTCGCGGTCTTCGCCGAAGCCCTGCTTCTTGACCTGCTCCAGCTCGGCCAGGAAGGCCGCACGGTCGGTGATGGTCTTGTCGCGGAAGCGCGTGAACACGGCGCCGTCCAGGATGCGGTCACGGCGCTCGGGGTGTTCCCAGGCCAGCAGCACCTTGCCGATGGCGGTGCAGTGCAGCGGCGCACGGCGGCCGACGCGGGAGTACATGCCCAGCATGTGGCGCGAGTCCACCTTGTGGATGTAGATGATCTCGCTGTCGATGAGGTTGCCCAGGTGGACCGTCTCGCCGGTGGCGTCGGCCAGCATCTGCATGGGGTGCTTGGCCAGGTCCACCAGGTCGGGCGAGGGCAGGGCCTTGGCGCCGATCTCGAACATGCGCATGGCCAGGCCGTAGCGCTCGCTGTCGGCCTCCTGGCGCACGTAGCCCAGGCCCTTCATGGTCTGCAGGAAGCGGTAGACCGTCGCCTTGGGCATGGCCAGGCGCACCGACAGGTCGGTGATGCCGATGTCGCTGCGTTCCCCGAGAGCGTTCAGGATGGCGAACACCTTGAGAACCGCGGCGACCGATTCGGGTTGCTTTGAGTCGCCAATGTCTTCGTCCATCGTTTTGATTCTTTCGGGCGCGTGTTCCGGATGGCGGATTCTGACTCAGACCCGACGTGGGCCGACGCCAGCGCGGATTTGCTCAGCAAGTCGATCGGGGTCGGCGGGCTGCAGGCCGCGGGTTTCGTAGGCGTCGGCAGGGCGCCAGCCCGCATCGGCGGCCAGGGTGTCGGTCGGTCGGGCGGCGTTCCAGGCGGCCACGAGGTCCACCGGGCGACCATTGAGCCGGCTGCCACGGTCGGCGAGCGCACTGCCCTTGAGGCGGCGGATCAGCTGGCCGGCCGGGACGCCCGGCGGCAACTGCCAGTGGTTGAACTCGCTGACGATCTGCGACTGGTAGCCGATGCCCAGGGAGTAGCCGAAGTCCTCGGCGCGGTCGGCGCTGAAAAGGTTGCAGGCCACGTGCACGCGGCCGTAGCGCACGCGCGGCGTGCGCTCCTTGCAGCCGTGGAAGTGGTTGTGGTGCAGCGTGACGCGCAGCTTGCCGATGTCTTCGGTGTGCTTTTCGTCGCCGCCGATCAGCATGGTCTTGTCGTGGCTGCTGAAGCGGCACCAGGACACGGTGATCAGGTCGCCGCCGTGCGTGATGTCCAGCAGCCCGTCGTGATGCTGCACGCGGCGGCCCAGACGCACGGGTTCGAGGTGGTCGGGGCGCTTGCCGTCGCTGAGGCTGCAGTGGTCCACCCACACGCGCCGGGCGCCGGTGATGCTCAGCGGGTCGTACTCGGAGTTCCACTCGCCGTGGCCGTTGTCGCGCGGCTCCCAGGCGGGGAAGTGGTCGTAGGCGTCGGACAGATCCAGGTCGCGCACGATGACGTTCTCGACCTTGTCCAGCAGCAGCGTGCCGTGCTGGAAGCCGGCACCGGGCGCGGCGCCGATCAGCGTGGTGTTGGACGGCACGCGCACGACGATGGCCGCGGCCTGCCGTTTGGCGGAGCGCTCGCGCGCCTCCTCCAGCGGACCGGCGGGGTCGGCGCGGCCCCAGGTGGCGGGGTCGTAGGCGCGGTCGAAGGCGTCGAAGCTGAAGGCCGGGTCGCGGAAAGACTCGACACCACCGGGGCCCAGGTCGATCAGCGTGTGCACGCGGATGATCTTGGGCGTGTCGCCCAGCTTCAGCGCGGCGTCCAGGCCGGCGCGGTCGCGCACGTCGAACACGTGCTCGGGTCGGGCACCGGCGCCGCCGGTGGTCTGGCCGACGGCTGCCCAGCCGAGCGGGCGGTCCGCCGCCGGCGGCGTCGTGCTCGCGCAGCCGGTGAAAGCGGGCAGGGCAGGCAGGGCGGCGAGGGCCAGCAGGTCGCGGCGGGTGAAGTTCATGGCTGTCGGTTGTTGAACTCGGTCAGGCGGTCGGCGTCGGGCGGGCGGCGCGAGGTGCTGGCGGCCCAGGCGCCGACGTGGGCGCCGATCTCGCTGTCGCGCACGACGGCCATGCCATTGGGGCTGGTGCCGGCGACCCAGGTGCCGGCCTTCACGCCGGCATCCCAGGCGCGGCCCAGGGCGGTGGCGCCGGGGTTGATGCCGGGCTCGCCGATGAAGCGGCTGTGCGTGACGAGGAAGCCCTGCTTCAGCCCCGGCGGCGTGCTGGGTGCGAGGACGATGCCGCCCTGACCGGGCTTGCGAAGGTGGGCGCGCGTCAGCAGGGTGGACTGCTCGATGACCAGCGTGGCGGCGCCGAAGATGAAGTCCACGTCGCCGGCGATGAGGCTGTGACGGATCAACTGGCGGGCGGGGGCATCGGGCGCGCGGCGCTTGACGTACAGCGTGTCCTGGTGGCCCAGCAGGCGCACGTTCTCCAGCTGGATGCGGTCGCCGGTCAGCGTCAGCGCGACGGCCTGCGCGCCGACGTTCTCGCCCAGCGCCGCGGGGAAGGCCTCGCCGCGGCGGCCGGCGTCCATCGCGTCGTTGGCGACGGTCAGGTGCAGCAGCTGTACGTCGTCGCTCTGCACCAGCATGCTGGTGCTGCCGCTGGTGCCGATGGTGGTCTTGCCCAGCTCGGGCCAGCAGGGGTGGGACGGTTCGTTCTCGCCCTTGGGTTGGCCGGAGAAGCGGTTGTCCACCAGCACGACGGCCGCGGCGTCCAGCGCCGTGCCGACCAGCGCCAGCGGCACCTTGTCCTTGATGCACAGCGGGCCGCGGTAGGTGCCGGGCTGGATCTGGATGACCCAGCGCCTGCCGTCGCCCTTGCCGGCCTCGGGCAGCTTGTCGATGACGGCCTGCAAGGCGTCGCCTGGCTTGACGACGAAGTCGGGCGTGGCCATCGCCAGGTCAGCCAGCGGTGCGGGCGTCCAGTCGGCCAGGTAGGCCGCCGTCGTGTGCGCGGCGGCCTGTTCGGCGGTCAACTGCGGGCGCTGCGCCTGCGCCGTCGTCGCCAGCGCAGCCAGGGCGAGTGCAAGCAGCTTCACAGGTCGGCCAGGTAAAGGGCCGGCTCGACGCCGCTTTCACGCTCCTTGTCGCAGCTGAACAGCACTTGCTTGTTGTCCGGCGTGAAGCTGGGATGCGGGTGCGTGACCTGGCGGTCATCCTTGTAGACGTCCCAGCCGCTGTCGTGGCGGGCGATGGGCCGCGTCGTGCCCGCCTTCAGGTCGAACAGGTGCAGGTAGGGGTCGCCCACCAGCATCGCGTTGCTGGCCGTGCTGTCGTGGCTGACCTTGCCCACGCCGTCGCCGACGATCAGCGTGCCGTCGTAGTTGCTCATCAGGTGCGAGCATTGCGGCATCGTGGTCAGCACCTTGTTCTGCAGCGTGACCGGGTCCAGGCTGCAGATCCAGCGCTCGGGCGAATTGGTGTTGTATGACACGTAGATCATCGCGCTGCCGTCCGGCACCCAGAACTCGTGCGTGCAGCTCTCGCCTTCGCTGTGCTCCTTGCCGCAGCGGCGGTTGGTGCCGTCCTCGTCGATGAACCACATGCGCGCGTCGATCAGGTCGTGCGGGCCTTCGTGGCAGTAGGCGACGGTGTTGTCGTCGAAGGGACGGTACTGCGGGTGGCCAAGCCAGCCGCGCTGCTCCAGGATGACGGTGCGCCGACCCGTGGACAGGTCCACCGAGAACAGCCGGCACAGCGGCTTCTTGTGGAACATCTCGTTGAACTTCTGCCAGGTGTTCAGCGGGAACCAGTCCTCGGCGGCGATCTCGATGCCGACGATCTTGGTGCAGGCGCTGTTGCTGACCCAGGTGCCGTAGCCGACCCAGGCGTCGGGCACGACGTACAGCACTTCTTCCTTCAGCGTGGCCAGATCCAGCCGGATGAACTGGCGCTTGTCGCGCACGAAGAAGAGGTATTTGTCATCGGGGCTCAGGAAGCCGCCGAAGGTGTTCTCGCCGGCGCCGTCGGTGAGCTGGATGGCGGTCTGCGTGTCCAGGTCCAGCAGGTGGTAGTTCCAGTTCGGGCTGGGGTGGGGGCCGAACTCGCCGCCGAAGATCAGCTTGCGGCCATCGTTGGTGAAGCACTTCTGATAGAAGTAATTCCGATGGCAGGTCACGTCCGGCGGCGTCAGGCGCGTGACGCGGGCCCCGGTGTCGGGATCCTCGCGGGTGAGGAACTCGAATTTGCGTTCGGTGGATTTCATGGCGGCATCCTCGTGGGTGCGTTGACTTGCGGGCCGAGCGCCGGGCCGCCCCAAGCCGGCCCGCGCTGGCGATGTGCGAGCGGCTCAACGCCGCGAGCATCGCCGTCCCCTAGGGGGCTGAGGCCGGACACATTGAGCCCACTGGGCTCGATGTGCCTGCCGAAGCGTAGCGGCCGTTGGCCGCTGCGCGGTCCCGACTGGGCTCGCCCGCGTTCAGCGGCGCGAGACCAGGCAAGGGGCTTTTACCTCGCGAGCCAACCGCCGTCGACAGCAATGGTGTAGCCGTTGACGTAGTCCGACGCCGTCGAGGCGAGGAACACGACCGGGCCGGCCAGGTCCTCGGGCTTGCCCCAGCGGCCGGCCGGGATGCGCTCCAGGATGGCGCTGTTGCGCTGCTCGTCGGCGCGCAGCTGGGCGGTGTTGTTGGTGGCCATGTAGCCCGGGGCGATGGCGTTGACGTTGATGCCGTGCGAGGCCCACTCGTTGGCCATCAGGCGCGTGATGCCCATGACGCCACTCTTGCTGGCGGTGTAGGAGGGCACGCGGATGCCGCCCTGGAAGCTCAGCATGGACGCGATGTTGACGATCTTGCCGCCGCTGCCCTGGGCCATGAACTGCTTGGCGACGGCTTGCGACAGGAAGAAGACCGACTTCAGGTTCAGGTCCATGACGTCGTCCCAGTCGGCTTCGGAGAACTTGATGGCGTCCTCGCGGCGAATGATGCCGGCGTTGTTGACCAGGATGTGCACGGTGCCGTTCAGCGCCTTGGCCTGGGCGACCAGGTCGGGGATGCAGCTGATGTCGCCGAGGTTGGCGCGCAGGTCCAGGAACTTGCGGCCCAGCGCCTCGACGGCGGCCTTGGTCTCGTCCGGCTCGGAGACATTGACGCCGACGATGTCTGCGCCCGCCTGGGCCAGCGCCAAGGCCATGCCCTGGCCGAGGCCGGTGTTGCAGCCGGTGACGATGGCCGTCTTGCCGGCCAGGCTGAAGTTCTGAAGCACCATGGTGTTGTTATCCGATCAAGGCAATTAGTTCACGGGCCTGAGGCCCGCTTGAGGGGTGGCCCGGTTCACATCACCGTCGATCCTGCTCAAGATGTGCGCCGTGCCGAACGCGAAACCGTTGTACCGGGATGGTTGAAACGCGGTTCCAAAAATTCGGTTCACCGACTTTAGGTGTGGCGCAAGTGTTGCGGAATCATGGTTTCTAATTAGTGAACCGATGTTCCGATTTTGCCAGCTTCCCCCTATCATCGTCTACAAGCAAGCTCACAGAAACCTTCTGTGACCGCCTGTTAACCGGGCCGCAACGACTGTTCGTAGGCGTTTCGGCCGATGCGGCGCCCGCACTGCAGCGGAGTCGCGCCAAGAACGTCGGGTGCCCCGCGAGCGCCCGGGCCAGAACCAGCCCCAGACCCCAGAGTCGCCAGCCACGTGCACAGGCGACCAATTAGCACCAGGAGACCCTCATGCCCGCATTCCGTCCTGCCTTGAGCCCCGTGGCCCTGGCCGCAGCCCTGATCGCCGCCCCCGCCTGGGCGCAGACCGCGCCCGCCAACCAGTTGGAGACCGTCACGGTCACCGGCATCCGCGCGTCGCTGGAGAGCGCGCTGAATGCCAAGCGGCAGGAAAAGGGCATCGTCGATGTCATCAAGGCCGAGGACATGGGCAAGTTCCCGGACACCAACCTGGCCGAGTCGCTGCAGCGCATCCCCGGCGTGGTGATCGACCGTGACGCCGGCGAAGGTCGCAACATCACCGTGCGCGGCCTGGGTGGCGACTTCGCCCGCACCCGCATCAACGGCATCGAGGCGCTGGCCACCACCGGCGGCACCGACAGCTCCGGCGGCGCCAACCGCACCCGCGCGTTCGACTTCAACGTCTTCGCGGCCGACCTGTTCAACTCGCTGACGGTGCGCAAGAGCAGCTCCGCCGATGTGGACGAGGGCTCGCTGGGCGCCACCATCGACCTGCAGACGGCCCGCCCCTTCGACATGAAGAAGTTCGCGGCCGCCGTGTCCGTGAAGGGCACCTACAACGACCTGCGTGGCAAGGTCACGCCCAAGACCTCGTTCCTGATCTCCAACACCTTTGCCGACGGCAAGGTCGGTGCGCTGCTGTCGGGCGCCTATTCCAAGCGCAAGGTCTACGAAGAAGGCTTCAGCACCGTGCGCTGGGACAACGGCCCGTCCAGCGGCGGCTGGTGCCCGCCCCAGGGTGTGACGACCGGCCTGCCGGCCGGCTCCACCGCCACCACCTGCGGCCCGGCGGCCCAGGGTGTGGCGCGCCTGCCGAACACGGCGGCCAATCTGGCGGCCTACACCGAGGCCAGCAAGGCCACCAACTTCCACCCGCGCCTGCCGCGCTACGGCCGCCTGACGCACGACCAGGAACGCCTGGGCCTGACCGGCTCGCTGCAGTTCCGCCTGTCGGACACCACGCTGCTGACGGCCGACATGCTGTACTCCAAGCTGGAGGCTACGCGCCAGGAAGACTTCCTGGAGGCCATTTCCTTCAGCCGCGCGCTGACGGCCGGCGGCAAGTCGCAGACCAGCGTCCTGGAAGCGCAGTTCAACCCGGCCGGCCAGATGGTCTACGGCAAGTTCAACGGCGTGGACATCCGCTCCGAGTCGCGCTTCGACGTGCTGAGCACCGAGTTCACCCAGCCCACCCTCACGCTGGAGCAGGACATCGGCGACACCATCAAGGTGACGCTGCGCGGCGGCCGCGCCAAGTCGCGCTTCACCAATCCCATCCAGACCACCACCACGCTGGAAGCGCCGAACGTTGACGGCTATGTGTACGACGCCCGCGGCGACGACCGTGCGCCGCTGATCACCTACGGCAACCTGAACCCCGGCAGCGCCAGCGGCGGTTTCCAGATCTACGGTGTGCCGGTGGGCTCCAGCAGCATCGCCAACTTCACGCCCAGCGAGGTCCGCATCCGCCCGAACGGCGTGACCAACAAGCAGGACGTGCTGACCGCCGATGTGGCCTGGGACGCGGCCGACGGCCTGACGCTGAAGGGCGGCGTCAGTTACAAGAAGTTCAGCTTCGACAGCTACGACTTCCGCCGCACGGTGGAGACCATGAACACGCTGCCGGCCAACGTCCTGCCGAACAGCCTGGTGACCCGGGTCGACGGTTTCGGCAAGGGTCAGAGCATGCCTGCCGGCTCCGTCACGTCCTGGGTCATCCCCAACCTGGACGCGATCGCTTCGGCCTACGACATCTACTGCAACTGCCTGAAGACCGGTGCGGCCGGCGGTCCCGGCGACTACCGCCTGACCTCCATCACCAACGGCAACGCCCGCGGCGGCAACCGCTCCATCACCGAGACCGATACCGGTGCCTGGTTCATGGCCGACTTCGAGACCCGCCTGGCCGGCATGGCCGTGCGAGGCAACGTCGGCACGCGCTACGTGAAGACGGACATCGACGCGGCCGGCTACCTGGCCACCGGTGGCGGCAGCCTGGTGACGGCGGAGCGCCAGTACAAGGACTGGCTGCCCTCGGCCAACGTGTCCATCAACCTGACCCGCGAACTGATGCTGCGCGCCGCGGCCGCCAAGGTCATGTCGCGTCCGCCGCTGCAGAACCTGAACCCGGGCGGCACGCTGTCCACCACCGGCACGCTGAGCTACACCGGTGGCAACCCGCAACTCGACCCGTTCCGCGCCACCACGCTGGACGCCAGCCTGGAGTGGTACCACGCCAAGAACGCCTTCGTGGGCCTGGGCCTGTTCCACAAGAAGATCAAGAGCTATGTGCTGACCAAGGGCTTCGACCAGGCCTACAAGGACAGCGGCCTGCCGATGTCCCTGCTGCCCAGCAACTTCACGGGCGACGAGATCTTCCGCTTCAGCGCCCCGGTCAACTCGCCCGGCGGCAACCTGAGCGGCTTCGAGATCAACGTGCAGCAGCCCTTCAGCTTCCTGCCGGGCTGGGGCAAGAACTTCGGCATCCTGGCCAACTACACCCAGGTCAAGTCCAAGATGGAGTACGTGCTGTCGGCGACGGGCGTGGGTGCGGCGACGGTCACGGAAGACCTGGTCAACCTGTCGCCGCGCTCCTGGAACCTGTCGTTCTACTACGACGACGGCAGCTTCAGCGGCCGTATCTCGACGTCCTCGCGCTCGGATTTCCTGACGACCGTCCCGGCCGGCAACAACCAGGACGTGGCCGGCAAGAAGAAGACCTTCAACGTCGACCTGTCGATGGGCTACAAGATCAACAAGCAGCTCGAAGTCACCTTCGAGGCCGCCAACCTGACCAACCAGCCCAACGACCAGTTCATCTCGCGCTCCATGGACAACGTGGTGGTGAACCACTACACGGGTCGCGAGTTCATCATCGGCGGCCGCTACAAGTTCTGACGCGGAGGCTCGCCATGAAGCGCTACTTACCGCTGGTAGCGGTGGCGTGTCTGGCAACGTCGGTGGCGGCCTCGGCCGCCGTGCTGGTGCCGGGTACGCCCGTCACCGGCACGCTCGACGGCGACGCCAACGCACTGCTGGGTTTCGACGTCGACAGCCAGACGTTCATCGCCGGCCTGGCGGTGCCGCTGCTCGACGGCGACTTCGAGTTCATGTCTGCCGATTCCAGCCTCGGGCTGGACCTCGGCAGCGACGGCCTGCTGCAGTTGTGGGACAACACCGGCACCGGCCTGCTGGGCACGCACGTCATCGAGCTGAGCTTCGCGGACGCGACGCTGAAGCTGGGCCTGCCCACGCTCAGCGCCGCGACGCCGCTGCTTTCGGGCAGCGTGCAGTTCCAGCTGCTGGGGCCGCAGTCCGTGCGGCTGACGCTGACGGAGGCTCGCATCGCGCCGTCCTATGAATTTGTCGATGTCCAGCTGGCCCTGGCCCCCGTGCCAGAGCCGGCACCCGCCGCACTGCTGTCCCTGGGCCTGCTGGGCCTGGCGCTGCGCCGCCTGAAACACCGCTAATCCCTCTGTCGAGGAGTCTGTGATGAAGCTGCACGTTGCGGCGCTGGGTGCGCTGCTGACGCTGACACTGCCCGTTTGGGCCCAGGTCGATGCCGCGCGCGAGTCCGCACCCGCCGACGGCTTTGCCGCTCTGGGTGGCGGCACCAGCGGCGGCGCCGCCGCCGGCGCCAGCCAGATCTACACCGTGGCCAACCGCCAGCAGTTGCTGACCGCGCTGGCCAACGCCGGCAGCCTGCCCAAGATCGTCAAGGTCGTGGGCCGTATCGACATGAGCGAGGGCCAGCCCTTCGCCAGCCGCGCCGACCAGGACCAGCGCGCCCTGGTGAGGCTGCCCTCCAACACGACGCTGATCGGCGCCGGTCCTGGCGCGGGCCTGGTGAACGGCCGCATCGAGATCACCGGCGTGGCCAATGTCATCGTGCGCAATCTGCACATCGCGGCGCCCTGCGACGTGGCCCCGGTCTGGGACCCGACCGACGGCGCCACCGGCGCCTGGAATGCGGCCTACGACGCCATCAGCATCCAGGGCGCAGAACGCGTCTGGATCGACCGCAACACCATCACCGACGCACCCGTCACAGACGACCAGCTGCCCGTCGAGAACGGCAAGCTCAAGCAGTGCCACGACGGCGCCATCGACATCACGCGCGGCGCCAACCTTGTGACGGTGAGCTACAACCTCATCGACAAGCACGACAAGACGATGCTGATCGGCCACTCCGACAGCTACACGGCCGACATCGGCCGGCTCAAGGTCACGATCGCCAACAACGTCTTCTCCAACGTCACGCAGCGCGTGCCGCGCGTGCGCTTCGGCCAGGTCCACCTGCTGAACAACTACCACGCTGGCAGCAAGGGCGCGTCGCCCTATGGGCACAGCTATGGCGTGGGCATAGGCACCGGCGCGCAGGTCATCTCGCAGGCCAACGTGCACGCCATCGCTGGCGCGGCGCCGGGTTGCGCGTCCGTGCTGCAGGCGCTGAACGCCGACGCGAGCAGCGCCTTCGTCGACAGCGGCTCGACGCTGAACGGCGCGCCGCTGGGCGCCTGCCCGGTGTCCAGCGCCGTGGGCTGGAGCCTGCCCTACGCCGTCACGCCGCGACCCGCTGCGCTGGTGAAGGCCAATGCGCTGGCCCGTGCCGGCGCCGGCAAGATCAGCACCAGCGTGAGCGGCAGCGGCGCGGTGGGTGTCACACCCGGCAGCGTGGAGCCCGCGCGCAACGCGACCGGCGTGCACACCGACACCCCGCTCGCCATCGCCTTCGACGCCGCGCCCACGCTGGGCAGCAGCGGTTTCATCACCGTGCGTCGCAACAGTGACAACGCCGTCATCGACCGCATCGACCTGTCCAGCGCGCCGTCGGCCACCGACACGCAGACCGTCATCCCCCGCACCAACCTCGAAATCGACGCGCTGGCGCTGGGCGCCATGCCCGAGAACGCTGCACGGGCCCGCTTCGTCTGGTACCGGCCCGTCGGCATCAGCGGCAACCAGGCCGTCATCCGGCTGCGCAGCAACCGTCTGGCCTTCGACACGGCCTACACGGTCACGGTCGACGCCGCGGCCTTCAACGGCAGCATCAACAACTCGCCGTTCGCGGGCCTGAGCTGGAGCTTCACGACGCGCAGCGCGCCGGCCAGCAAGACCGCCGTCACGGTGGACGACGACGGCGCCACGGCCGACTTCCGCAGCGTGCAGGGTGCGCTGAACTGGGTCATGACCTGGTGCTCCACGGGCAGCTCGTCGGCGCATGGCTGCAACACGGTCGCCACGCCCAAGACCATCAGCATCCGCAACGGCCTCTATCCCGAGCTGCTGATGCTGCGCAACGTCGCCAACCTCAGCCTGGTCGGCGAGAGCCGCGACGGCGTGCAGGTGGGCCGTGCCAACTACGAATCGCTGAACAGCGGCAGCGGCGCCAGCACCACGGCGGCCGGCACCGCGCTGACCACCGGTGGTCGCGTCGTGGGCCACCGCGTGCTGGGTGGTGGTCGTTCGGTGCTGCTGGTCGAGAACAGCGACCTGTTCACGCTGCGCGGCTTCACGCTGATCAACCCGCACGGGCGCGCCTCGATCTACGACAACCAGGCCGAGGCGATCTACTTCAACACCAGCACCACGGAGGCGGCGCACCGCATGGTGGGCCGCGAGATGAACTTCATCTCCGAGCAGGACACGCTGCAGCTCAAGGGCTATGTGTGGATCTACAACTCGCTGGTGGCCGGCAACGTGGACTTCATCTGGGGCAGCGTGATGGCGGCGCTGTTCGAGGACAGCGAGATCCGCAGCGTGCTGGATGCCTCCAGCAGCTCGCCCGGCTACATCCTGCAGGCCCGCGCCATCGCCGGCGATGTGGGCTTCGTGTTCCTGAACAGCCAGCTCACGGCGGGCCCTGGCGTGACCTCGGCCTACCTCGCGCGCAGCGGCGGCACGGCCAGTTCGACCTACGTCGACAACATCGCCTTCATCAACAGCCGCATGGGTCCGCACATCCTGCCGGTGGGCTGGTGCGTGGGCACCGGCACCAGCAAGACCGGCACGGGGCAGGGCGCCTGCAGCAGCAACCCGCCGCCCTGGGCCGGCACCGCCAACGGTGGCGCGACCGACGCCGCCGGCTGGCGTGAATGGGGCAGCAAGGACCTGGACGGCAACCCGCTGAACACCGCTGCCCGGCTCGCGGCCGCCACCGTCACGGTGGGCGGTAGCGGCAGCACCGTGCAACTGGCCAAGACCCTGGACAGCACGACCGGCCTGACCAGCCGCGCCGACATCTTCTACCGCTCCACCATTGCCACCGGCGCGGCCGGCGGCTGGGTGCCGGCGCCCTGAGCGGCGCCCCTCAACACATCACAACGCGAACCACGGAGAGAGACCCGATGAATCCCACCACCCGCAACTTCCGCCCCCGCCTGAGCCTGTGCGCCGCCGCGGCCCTGGCCGTGACCGGCCTGGCCCATGCGCAGGAGACCGCCACGCTGGAGCGCATCCAGGTCACCGGCTCGTCCATCAAGCGCGTGGCCGGCGAGACCGCGCTGCCCGTCACCGCGATCCGCTCCGAGGAGCTGGACGCGCGCGGCCACACCGAGCTCAAGGACCTGATCCTGGAGCTGCCGCAGTCGCAGTCGCTGGGCTTCAACTCCGGCGCGGCCGGCCCGGTGCTGAACCTGCGCGGCCTGGGCCCGATGCGCACGCTGACGCTGCTCAACGGCCGCCGCCTGGCCAACGAGCCGCTGCAGGACCAGTACGTGTCGGCCAACGTGATCCCGCGCATGGCGCTGCAGCGCACGGAAGTGCTGCGTGACGGCGCCTCGTCCATCTACGGGTCGGATGCCATCGGCGGCGTGCAGAACTTCCTGACGCACAGCAGCTACAAAGGCGCCAAGATCAAGGTCGACCTGAACGCGCCGGACCGCGGCAGCCGCGGCCAGACCAATGCCGTGGGCTTCATCGCCGGCATCGGCGATCTGGGCAATGACGGCTGGAACGTCTATGCCACGATGGACTACCAGACCAAGTCGGCGCTGATGAAGGGCGACCGCCCCGAGCTGTACGACGGCACGGCGCTGAACCAGTTGGGCCTGCTGATGACGCCCAGCAACAAGAACCAGAGCCCGATCGCCAACTACGGCTTCAGTGCCAACGCCAACAGCAACTACAACTCCAGCTTCGCGACCGGCTGCGTGGCGCCTTACTCGCTGCCCACGCTGGGCGCTGGCAGCGTGGCGACGCCCGCCACCTACAACAACGCCGGCTGCTACCGCGACCCCAACTTCTTCGACGCGGTCAGCGACGGCAGCCGCATCAGCAACCTGTACGGCAAGGGCACGCTGAACCTGGGCAAGGGCCACCGCGTGAGCCTGGAGCTGGCGCATGCCGACTTCACGGTGCAGAAGTACCGCGGCATGCAGCTGCCCAGCGGCAACGAGCCGGCCACCACCTACAACATCCCGTCCACCAGCAAGTTCTACCCCGGCAAGGGCATCACGCCGCTGGTCAACGTGGTGGGCAGCAACACCGGCGCCAACTCGCCGACCATGTACATCGACCCGGTGAAGACGCCCGGCGTGGTCAGCCCGCTGAACATGAACAACCGGCTGGTCTACTTCACCTGGGGCCCGGGCGAGCTGGGCTCGGCCTACCGCAACGACCAGCAGCTCAACGACCGCATGGTGCTGAGCGCCGAGGGCTCGGTGTGGAACTGGGACTACCGCGTGGGCCTGAACTACGGCCACTCGACCCGCGACACCCGCACCGGCGGCGGCTACATCCTGTACAGCAAGGCCCAGGAAGGCTTCACCAAGGGCATCCTGAACCCCTTCGGCCCGCAGGACGCGGCCGGTCTGGAGTACCTGCGCAGCATCGAGCTGCGCGACTACATCTACCGCAAGAACGAGGCCTACAACAAGTCGGTGGACGCCACGCTGACGCGTGAGCTGATGGAGCTGGGCGGTGGCCCGCTGACGCTGGCCATCACCGGCGAGCTGCGCCGCGACGAGGCCAAGGTCAGCGCCGCACCGATGGACTACGCCACGACCGTCAGCAGCGCGGGCGTCGTGACCAAGGACGACATCGTCGGCGAGAACCCGACCGGCGTCGCCGCCAAGCTGCATCGCAACATCAAGTCCGCCGTCATCGAGCTGGATGCTCCGCTGACCAAGATGTGGAGCGTCAACGGTGCCGTCCGCTCCGACAGCTACAGCGACCTGAAGACCACCACGGTCAACCCCAAGCTGTCGGTGCGCTTCCAGCCCATGACCGAGGTGATGCTGCGTGCCTCGGCCAATACCGGCTTCCGTGCGCCGTCCATCATGGACATCCAGAACCCGACGCCCGAAGTGCGCACGGTGGCCATGGACGACCCGGTGCTGTGCCCCGGTCCCACGCCCACGATCGCCGGCACCGGCACGGCCGTGGCCAGCTTCGTCGGCCGCGAGAGCCTGGTCTGCAATGTGCAGACTGACTACTGGACCAAGTCGCCCGACAACAGCCACCTGAAGCCCGAGAAGTCCAAGGGCTGGAGCTTCGGCGGCGCTTTCGAGCCGCTGCCGGGCCTGCTGGTGACGGCGGACTACTGGAGCATCCGCATCACCGACGTGCTGGGCGCGCTGACGCTGGCCGAAGTGCAGTCGGCCCCCACCAAGTACGCCGCCAACATCCTGCGCAACGCCGACGGCACCATCGACCACATCCTGGCCAGCCAGGCCAACCGTGGCGACATGAACATGCGCGGCCTGGACATCGCCGCCACCTACCAGCTCAAGGCCGGCAACTGGGGCACGTTCAACTTCAAGCTGGACGGCACCTACTACGACAAGTACGCTTTCTCGGTGGAGAAGGGCGGCCAGATGTATGACAACGTCGGCATCCTGACCGGCGACGGCAAGTTCACCGGCCCCAACGCCGGCCTGGCCACCATGCAGCAGATCGTCTACCGCTGGAAGCACACGGCGGCGGTGAACTGGCGCCTGGGCAAGTGGTCCACCCAGCTGTCGCAGCGCTACAGCAGCGGCCTGAACGACCTGACGCCGCGCGCCGGCTCCAACTACACCGACGTCAAGGCCTACAAGCAGTACAACCTCAGCGCCAGCTACAGCGGCATCAAGAACGTGAAGCTGAGCTTCGGCATCAACAACCTGACCAACGTCTACCCGGTGCTGACGGCCAACACGACCTACAGCGGCTACCTGACCAGCAACGCCGACGTGCTGGGCCGCGCCTACCGCTTCACGGCCGAGTACTCGTTCTTCTAAGCACGACGACCCCCATGGCGCGCAATCGGCCTCCCGGCCCTTGCGCGCCGTTTCATTTGACGCATCCGAATCCCATGAGCATCAAGACCTTCGCCCTGTCCGTGCTGGCGCTGGCCAGCGCGCTGCCGATCGCCGCCTCGCAGGCCCAGCCGGCGGCACCGGCCCATGCGGCCATCGTCCACAAGGGCTGGACGCAGACCGCCGGCGGCCGCGGCGGCCGCATCATCAAGGTCACCACGCTGGCGGCCTCCGGCCCCGGCAGCCTGGCCGAGGCCATCGCCGCCACCGGGCCGCGCATCGTCGTCTTCGAAGTGGGCGGCGTCATCGACATGGCCGGCAAGCCGCTGAAGATCGAGCAGCCCTTCCTGACGCTGGCCGGCCAGACCGCGCCCGAGCCCGGCATCCACATCCTGAAGGCCGAGACCACCATCGCCACGCACGACGTGGTCATCCAGCACCTGAGCTTCCGCCCGGGCGAGTTCGGGCGGCCCAAGAAGGGCGGCGGCGACCAGGACGGCATCTCCGGCATCGGCGGCGCCCGCGACGTCATCGTGGACCACTGCAGCTTCTCCTGGGCCACCGACGAGAACCTGTCCGCCTCGGGCCCGCGCTTCGAGGGCAAGACGCCCGAGGACTGGCGCCGCGCCACCTCGCACCGCATCACCTACAGCCACAACCTCATCTACGAGGGGCTGGGCCACTCGGTGCACGAGAAGGGCGAGCACAGCAAGGGCTCGCTGATCCACGACAACACCAGCCAGGTGCTGCTGTACGGCAACGTCTACGTGTCCAACCGCCAGCGCAACGCGCTGTTCAAGGGCGGCGCGCAGGGGGCGATGGTCAACAACTACATCTTCAACCCCGGCGACCGCGCCGTGCATTACAACCTGCTGGCCAAGGAATGGGAGGGCCAGCCCTGGCAGAACGGCAAGCTGACGCTGGTGGGCAACGCCATGCGCCATGGCCCCAGCACCGTGCCGGGCACGCCCTTCTTCATGATGCTGGGCCAGGGCGACCTGGAGCTGCACATGACCGACAACCTGGCGCACGACAACCAGGGCCGGGCCGTGCCGCTGCTGGGCAACAACGCGCAGACCACCGGCAAGATCATCGTGGCGCCCACGCCCGAGTTGCCTGCCGGCCTGGCCATCCGCCCCGCTGCCGACCTGGCGCGCGAGCTGCCGGTGCTGGTGGGCGCGCGCCCCTGGGCGCGCGATGCCATCGACGCCAGACTGCTGGCCGACATGGCGCAGGGCAAGGGCAGGCTGATCGACTCCGAGGTCGAGAACGCGCTGGGCTACCCGCGCCACGCCGAGACGCGCCGCGCGTTCAAGGCCGAGGACTGGAACCTCGATGACATGACCCCGAAAGCCGGCTGGCCGGCCCTGGCGAAATGATGAAACAACTGCTGCCCTTGATTGCCGCGGGCCTGTGCCTGACGGCTTCCGCCCAGACCGCGCCCGCCACCTCCGCGCCGCGCGGCGAGACCACCGCCAACGTCGCCACCGGCCCGCGCCTCATTCTCGTGGGCGACTCCACGATGGCGCCGCGCAGCGGCTACGGCAATGCGCTGTGCGCCCGCTTCCAGCAGGTGGCCTGCATCAACCTCGCGCGCGGCGGGCGCTCCAGCAAGAGCTTCCGCGCCGAAGGACTGTGGGACACCGTGCTGGCGCTGCTGAACGAGGGCGGCACGGCCAAGCAAAAGACGCTGGTGCTGATCCAGTTCGGCCACAACGACCAGCCCGGCAAGCCCGGCCGCTCCACCGACCTGGCCACCGAGTTCGGCCCCAACATGGCCGGCTACGTGAAGGAGGTCAAGGCCGCGGGCGGCGAGGTGGTGCTCGTCACGCCGCTGACGCGCCGCACCTTCAAGGAAGGTGTGCTGCCCAACGACCTGCGCCCCTGGGCGGAGTCCATCCTGAAGGTCGGCGCCGAGCAGGGCGTGCCTGTGCTGGACCTGAACGCCGTCAGCAATGCCGCCGTGGCCGCCATGGGCCAGGCCCAGGCCGACACCCTGGCCGAGGCGCCGCCGCGCTTCGACCGCACCCACCTGGGCCCCAAGGGCGCGGCGCTGTTCTCGGAGCAGGTGGTGGAGGGCTTGATCAAGCTCCGGCCGGAGCTGGCCAGCGCGAGGACCTTGTCGCCCTGAGGGGGCCCCCCGTCAGGCCAGCAGCGCCACGGTGACCAGGGCGCTGCTGTCCTCCAGCGCCTGCACGTCGTGCACGGCTTCTCGCTGCAGGTACAGCAGCTGGCCCGCCAGCAGCTCGTGGCGGCCGGCCGCCGTGCCCACGGTCAGCCGGCCGCTCAGGCACTGCACGGTGATCTCGCCCGCCACCTTGTGCGGCGGCAAGCCCTTGCCGGCCGGCAGCACCAGGCGCATCACTTCCAGGTCGCGCGACTTGAACAGCGCGACGGTGCGGTGTGCGTCCGCATCGCCCGCGACGGGCTGAACGGCGATGGCTTGACCTGGAGCGGCATGGGTGAGGGCCATGCGGTCGAGTATGCACCGGTCGCCGCGCGCTGGGCAGCCCCCGTCCGACCCGCGTCGCTGCCGCAGCCTGCGGCACATCGCGGTCTGGTCCGTCCTCCGCACTCAGCCCGCGGTTTTGAAGGCGAGCAGGCAGGGCGCCGAGAGGATCTGTCGAGCAACGAACTCCTTCAGCTGGCAGGACAGCTCCAGAGTCTGGGCGTTGCCGTCGGGAGAGAGCCCGCCCCTGAAGAGCAGCATGGGCTTGTCCGCGGTCGCGGCACAGAAGCTGAACGTGCGCCATGGCGTGAAGTGCGGGGCGTAGATCAGCCTGAACTCGGTTTGCCGGGCCATCTGGAACCTGCCGTCCTCGGCGGTCGTGGCCGTCACCCAGGGCTTGGAGCAGGGCGCGGCATCGGGCCCTTGCGCCACCCAGACCTGTCGGCCCGCAACCGGCGCGCCCGCGTCGGTGAGTGAGCCCGAGATGGCGGGCAGGGTCGTCGCCATGTGCGGAATGGGTGCGCAGGCCGTGCAGCCCAGCGAGGCGAGCGTGAAGAGGATTCTGGACAGCAGCATGATGGGGCCACGAAGACGCGGCTCACACGCTAACAGCCCATCAGGGCGGTGCGTGGCCTGCAACGACGCGAAAACCATAGCCGTTGTTCAGCCTTGCCTGGCCAGCCAGGCGATGGCGGCCCGCTGCTGCTCGCCATCGAAGCGATGGCCGCCGGGCGTGGCCAGCGTCGTGATGCCGCGTGGCCAGGCCCGGTTCAGCGTGCGCCACGCCTGCTGTGCCGCATCCCAGGGGAACAGCCTATCCTCGCTGGAGCCCATCAGCATCAACGGCCGCGGTGCGATCAGCGCCGCCACGTCGGGATGGTCCAGCTCGGCGGCCAGGCCTGGGTGGGCCATGCTGAACGCCGACTGGCCGACCAGCGTGTGCTCGCCCGGGCGCAGCAGGCCTTCGCGCGTGCACATCCAGTGCGCGGCCACGCAGGCCGACACCTCGTCGCAGACAGCGGCGAGCTGCCACGCGCGGAAGGCGCCCATCGAGAAACCCAGCACGGCCACGCGCCGGGCGTCGATGCCGGGCTGCTCGCGCAGCCAGCGGTGGGCGCGCAGGTCGTCGCTGGCGATGAGGCCGGCCCAGCTGTGGCCCAGTTGCAGCAGGTGGTTCGCCAGCGCCTGCTGGTCGTCGCGGGCGAAACCGGGCCGGCTGCGTTCGCCCCAGCCCAGCGCGTCTATGGCCAGCACGGCGAAGCCGGCGTCCGCCAGCGTGTCGCCGACGAAGGCGCCGCCGTAGTAGCGCTGCACCCAGGCCTCGGCCGACGCGTTGGCGGCCAGCGGCCGGACCATCTTCTCCTTGCCGATGTCGAAGCGCGCGCCGTGGTCGTGCATCAGCAGCACGGCCGGGTGCGGGCCGTCGCCCCGGGGGCGCAGGAACAGCGCCGGCACGCGGTCGCCCAAGGCGCCGCGCAGCGTCAGCGACTGCAGCACGTGGCCGTTGCGCTGCTGCTCGGCCCGCAGCTCGGCAGCGAAGCCGCTGCCGTCGTCGCCCGGGCGCAGCATCAGCGTCCGCGCGGCGGCCCGCGCGTCGGCGCGCCAGCCGGGGGTGTCGCGCCAGGCCAGGCGCGGGCGCCAGCCGCGTTGCAGCGCGGCCAGCGTGTCGTCCAGAGGTTCGGCGCGGCCGGTCAACGGCCACAGGGCCAGCGGGGCGAGCAGGTGTCGGCGTTGCAGGCTCATGGTTGGTCGGGGCTGTCAGCCGCGCGCGGCTGTGAGAGAGTCGGGTGGCCTTCCTGCGAGAAACCCCTGTGCGCCTGCGTCGCCGCTCCGTCTGCCTGTTGCCCCTGGCCGTGCCGTCGGCGCGAGCCGTGGGCGAGGAGCGGGCCCCGCTGCGCATCGGCTGGAGCGACTATCCGCCGTTCCAGTCGCCCGGCGCCAGCGGCCAGCCGCAGGGGCTGGACGTCGACTTGTTGGAGCTGCTGGCGCGCGCCGCCCGCGAGCGGCTGCAGTGGCTGCGCCGGCCCTGGGCCCGGCAGATGGCCGACGTGGCCCAGGGGGAGCTGGACCTCGTGCCCGCCGCAACGCCCTCGCCCGAGCGCATGGCGTTCGGCGACTTCACGCAGGCCTACCGCATGGAGCGCGTTGCGCTGCTGGGGCTGGCCGGCGAGACGCCGCCGCTGCGCCGCCTGGGCGAGCTGAAGGGCCGGGCGGTGCGCATCGGCGTCATCCGCGGCGTGGCCTTCCCGACGGTCGTGCGGCGTGAGTTGGAGGACCCCGAGCTGGCGCGGCTGCTGGTGCCGCTGCATGCGAACGACCTGACGCTGTCGGCGCTGAGGGCGCGGCGGGTGGACTACGTCATCGACGATCCCGCCACGCTGGCCCATCGCGCCACGCGCAACCCCGGGGCCGCGCTGCAGGTGGCGTTGGAGCTGGCGGTGAGCCCCGTGCACCTGCTGGTGGGCCGGCCCACGCTGGCGCAGCGGCCCGACCTGCTGCAGCGGCTCAACCAGGGGCTGCAGAGCGCGCGCCGCACGCCCGAATGGGCGCAGGTGCTGGCCCGCTACCCCGGTTACTGACCGCCCACCCATGCGGGCAGCGCGAGCGACAGCGCCGGGATATAGGTGGCTGCCAGCAGCGTGACCAGCAGCGCGCCGTAGAACGGTGCAATGGAGCGCATCACCTGGCCCACGCTGACGCCACCGATCGCGCAGCCGACGAACTGTGTGCTGCCCACCGGCGGCGTGTTCAGGCCCAGCGCGCAGTTGATCAGCATCATGATGCCGAACTGCGTCGGGTCCATGCCGAACTGCTGGCAGATGGGCAGGAAGATGGGCGTGCAGATCAGGATGGTGGCCGCCATGTCCAGGAAGGTGCCCAGCAGGAACAACAGCACGTTGACCCACAGGAAGATCAGCCAGGCCTGGTTGCCGCTCATCTGCTCCAGCCATTCGCCGGTCTTCTGCGGCACCTCGTACAGCGCCAGGAAGTAGCCGAACGCGGCCGAGATGCCGATCAGCAGCAGCACGACGCCGGTGGTCTTGCAGGCCTTGGCGCAGGCGGCCAAAAAGCCCTTCCAGCTCAGCGTGCGGTAGACCAGCCCGGTGACGATCAACGCCCAGCACACCGCCGTGGCAGCCGACTCGGTGGCCGTGAACACGCCACTCAAGATGCCGCCCAGGATGATGACGATGACCAGCAGCCCCGGCAGCGCCGCGAGCAGGGCAGAGAACACCAGGCCCCAGCCGGGGAAGGCGCCGTTGGTGGGATAGCCGCGCTTGACCGCCACGCCGTAGGCGGCGATCAGGTTGGCCACCGTCAGCAGCAGTGCCGGCAGCAGCGCCGCGAGTATGAGGTTGAACACGCTCACCGCCGCGATGCCGGCCGTGGCCAGCACGTAGATGATGAGGTTGTGCGAGGTCGGCATCAGCGCGCCCACCAGCGCCGAGTGCGTGGTCACGTTGACCGCGTAGTCGGCGTCGTAGCCCTCGCGCTTCATCAGCGGAATCATCACCGAGCCCATCGCCGACACGTCGGCCAGCGGCGAGCCGGCCACGCCGCCGAACAGCGTGCAGCCCACCACATTGCTCATGCCGAGGCCACCGCGCACATGACCCACCAGCCGGTTCGCGAACACGACGATGCGCTCCGCGATGCCGCCGTGCAGCATCAGCTCGCCCGCGAAGATGAAGAACGGGATGGCGAGGAAGGAGAAGATCTGCATGCCACCCACCATCTTCTGGAAGACGATGGCCATGGGCAGATCGGCGGCCAGCACGGTTGCGACCGAGGCCAGGCCGATGGAGAACGCCACGGGCACGCCCAGCAGCAGCAGCAGCACGAAGCTGCCGCACATGATCCAGAGTTCCATTCCTTCCATCTCAGACCCCGGCCTCAGCCACTTCTTCGTTGCGCCACAGCGCGATCAGATGCTCGATGCAGAACAGCACGATGAGCACGCTGGCGATGACCAGCGGCAGGTAGTCCAGCCCCTCGGGCACGCCCAGCAGCGGCTTGGGCTCGGCCCATTTCAGCGTCAGCCATTCCCAGCCGGCCATGCCCATCAGCACCGCGAAGGTGATGACGCACAGATGGATCAGCGCCTCGGCGACGCGCTGCGCGCCGCGCGGCAGCAGTGCCACCAGCGATTCCATGCCCAGGTGACCCGCATCGCGCACGCCCACGGCCACGGCCAGCGACGTGATGTAGAGCACCAGCAGCAGCGCCACCGGCTCGGTCCAGGTGGGCGAGTCGTTCAGCACGTAGCGGCCCAGTACCTGCCACTGCACGCAGCAGACCAGCAGCACCAGCCCGAGCACGGCCGCGCGCAGCGACCAGCGCGACAAGGCCGCGCAGAGCTTGGTATAGGCCGTCACTTGATGTCCTGGATGGCCTTGACGAGCTTTTGCAGCTCAGGTGTGGCGGTGAACTTGGCGATGACCGGCTGCATGGCCTGACGGAAGGGGCCCAGGTCGGGCTGCACGACCTCGGAGCCGCCGGCCTTCACGACGGCCAGCGCCTTGGCCTCCTGCGCATCCCACTTCTCGCGCTGCACTTGCACCGAGGCCTTGGCGGCGGCGCGCAGCTGCGCCTGCTGCTCGGGCTTGAGCTTGTCCCACACGCGCTTGCTGATGAACAGCGCATCCGGCGTCATGGAGTGTTCGGTGCGGCTGTAGAACTTGGCCGCCTCGAAGTGGCGGAAGCCCTCGTAGCTGGGGATGTTGTTCTCGGCTGCGTCGATGAGGTTGGTCTTCAGGCCCGTGTAGACCTCGCCGATGGGCATGGGCGACGGGTTGGCGCCCATGGCCTGCATGGCGGCCACCCACAGGTCGGTCTGCTGCACGCGGATCTTCAGGCCCTTCATGTCGGCCAGCGTCTTGATGGGCTTGCGCGCGTAGACCGAGCGGGCACCGGAGTCGTACAGCGCCAGGCCCACCATGCCCTGGTGCTCGCAGGCTTTCAGGATCTCCTCGCCGGGTGCGCCGTCGTAGGCGCGGCGCA
>CAMLKW010000028.1 GCA_946480605.1 uncultured Roseateles sp.
GCATGCACCAGGCCTCCAATCTGCGCCCCGCGCAGCGTTTGCAGGGTCGGGAGGAGGCGATTGCGGCTGTAGGCCTGGACCGACGATGCCTCGCCCGGGGTGGCCCGAACTCGACAGGATCTGCCCCACCCACCGCCCCTCCACGTGCGCTGCGTGTGGAGCGGCACCGCAATGCCCAGCCCATGCCGGCCGCGCGCCCGAAGCGGTGCAGCCCGCTTGCGGATCAATGCCGCGCCACGGCTCCCACGATGGCCTTCAGCAGCTCGGCGTCCAGCACCTTGCCCGTCGCGCGGTCGAAGATCGCGAACCCCTCGGGCTTGTTGAACACGCCGTTGTCCCAGTAGACCGGCACCAGGCCGCGCTGGTGGGCCGAGCGGGTGATGTAGGCGTTCCAGTCGGCGCGGTAGCGCGCCGCCCCGGGCACGGCCGGCCGTGACACGGCGCCGTATTCGCCCAGGATGACCGGCACGCCGCGGTCGATGAAGCGGGTCTTCATCTTGTCGAACTGCTTGTCGGCGTGGGCCTCGCCGCCCCAGCTGGCGGTGACCTTGGGGGCCGTCGCGCCCCGGCCCCACTGCCAGACCTTGCCTTCGTTCTGCAGCGTGAACTCGTAGGGGTCATAGTAGTGCACCTCCATCATCAGCCGGCCGGGCGTGGGGTCGGCGGGCAGCACGGCGAAGTCCACCGTGTGGTCGATGTTGGTGTTGAAGCCCTGCACGACGAGGTGGCGGCGCGGGTTGTGGCCACCGGTGGCGCGCACCGTCGTCACGAAGGTCTGGTTGAAGCTGTTCTGCGCGCGCACGTACTCGGTCGTGGGCTTGCCGTAGTCGCCCTCCACCATGACCTCGTTGGTGCCTGCGAACAGCAGGCCTTCGTCGTGGTCCTTGAAGTGTTCGGCGATCTGCGTCCAGTACAGCGCGAGGCGCCGGTTGACCTCGCCCTGGTGCTTCGCCGTGGGCTGCATCCAGCCCCCGTCCCAGTGGATGTTGATCATGACGATGAGGCCGGCCTCGCGGGCCCAGCTCACCACCTCGCTCACGCGCGCCAGCCACGCGGGCTTGATGCGGCCTTGCTCATCGGCGTACTGCTTCCAGGCCAGCGGGATGCGGATGGACTTGAAGCCAGCGGCCTTCACGGCCTGGATGAGCGGCTTCGTCGTGCGCGCATTGCCCCAGGCGGTCTCGCCGCCGATGGCCTCCAGCGAGTTGCCGAGGTTCCAGCCCGGCGCCATCTCGCGGGCCAGATCGGGGCTGCTGACCTCGCGCCAGGGCGCGGCGGCGGCGGAACCCAGCAGCGCGAGCGACAGCAGCAGGGCGAACAGTGATTTCATCGTTGTCGTCTCCGAGAGGCTGACGCCAGCGTCAGCGGGCGCCGTCGATCAGCGCGGCCAGGATGGGGGCGTCGAGCACCTGGTTGCGGCTGCGGTCCAGCAGCGTGCCGGTGTCCCAGTAGAAGGGCACGAGCCCCGTCGCGCGGGCGCGCTGCGTCACGGCCTTGCAGTAGGCGGCGCGGCTCTTCTGGTGCAGGGCCAGCGCGTCGCCGGTCAGCGTGTTGCTGCGGTCCTGCGTGCCGTACTCGCCGACGATGACCGGAATGCCTTTGTCGATGAAGCGGGCCTTCATCAAGGCCATCATGGCGTCGAGGGTGGCCTCCTCGCCCCAGGTGGGGTTGTGCGCGGCGTCGGTGCTGGAGTGGTTGCCCTGGCCCCAGTAATAGAACTGGTTGCCCCAGCTCTCGTCCTTGGTCATGCCGGTGAAGTTCCAGGGCGTGTAGTAGTGGATCTCGGCCATCAGCCGGCCGCTGACGGTGTCGGTGGGCCAGCCGGTCATCAGCTGGCTGGTCAGCTCGACGTCGGTGGACGGGCCCTGCACGACCAGCGTGCGGTGGGCGTTGCGGCCGCCGGTGGCGCGCACGGCGTCGATGAAGGTCTGGTGGTAGCTCATCAGCACGGCCATCTGCGCAGCCGTCTTGACGTTGGGCTCGTTGGCGCTGGCGAACAGCAAGCGGCCGTCGAAGTCGCGCAGGGCCGTTGCGATCTGCTGCCAGAAGGCCCTCTGCCGGTGGTTGACCGCCACCTGCTGCTCGGGCGTGACGTGCTCTTCCAGCCAGCCGCCGTCCCAGTGGATGTTGAGAACCACGTGCAGGTCGGCATCCATGCAGTACTGCACCACCTCCTGCACCCGGGCCAGCCAGGCGGCCTCGATGCGGGCGGTGGCGGCGTCGGCGTACTGGTTCCACGAGGTGGGCAGCCGGATCGCATTGAAGCCCGAGGCCTTGGTGAACTGGACGAACTCGCGCGTGATGCGCGGGTTGCCCCAGTAGGTCTCGGACTTGCCGCCCATGGCCTCCAGCGTGTTGCCGATGTTGAGGCCGATGCGCAGCTTCTGCGCGATCTGCGCGGCGGTGTCGGCCATGCCGGTGGCGTCGGCCGCGCGCGGGCTGGTGTTGTAGTCGGGGTAGGGCGAGGCGGCGGCTGGCGGTGGTGGTGGGGGCGGCGGCGCAGGAGGGGGTGGCGGCGGTGTGACGGCCGCGACGGCCGTGGCGCCGCCACCGCCACCGCCACCGCAGCCGGCCAGCCCGGCCAGCAGCGTCAACGCGGCGTCGCGGCGTTTCATGCGCTGACCCGCTTCAGCCCCAGCAGCACCACGTCGTGGCTGCGCAGCTTCAGCGTGACGGTGGCCGTGCCGCCGGCACTCACGCGGACTTCGCGCTGCGTCTCGGGCTTGTCGGCGGTCAGGCCCTGCAGCGTGGCGAGCTGGTTCGCGTCGAGGTTCTTGGGCGAGCCCATCTTCAGATAGGCCGTGTGCGCGTCGTTGACCTCGTAGCCGGTGCGGTGCTGCGTCAGCTGGTAGCGGCCCGGCGGCAGGTTGCGCAGCTCGACCGTGGTCGTGCCCACGTCGCGGGACGGCTGCGGCTTGCCGAAGAAGCTGCGGTTGCTGGTCTTCTGGTCGGGCAGGCGCCAGTCCCACACCAGGGCCTGGACCTGCCCGTCGGTCGTCGCGGCCCAGCTGAACTCGTCGCTGCTCGGGATCTCCCGGCCGCCCAGCCGGGCCAGCGCGGCCAGGTACTTGTAGGCGAACCACACCGGCTTGCGAACCCCCTCGCGGGTCATCATGCCGAAGCCGCCGTGGAAGGGCGCGTCCGGCGGGCCGGGTTCCTCGAACAGGTCGCTGTAGACCCAGTAGCTCATGTGCTGGGCCAGGCCCTGCGTCTGCTTCAGCTTGGTCAGCACGTAGGGCGCGCTCATGTACGAGTCGTGCACCAGGTCGCGCGGGTTGTAGCTGCTGCTCCACTCGGTGAAGAACAGCGGCAGGCCCGGCAGGTGCGAGGCCTCGATCTCCTTGCGCACGCGTCGCACGTCGCCCACGATGGCGTCGGGCGACTTGGACAGCATGCGGTCCTCCTTGCCGAACTCGTCCAGGTAGCCCTCGTCCACGCCGTAGGTGTGCGTGGTGATGAAGTCCACCGGCGTGTTCGTCGCCTTGGCGTGGGCCAGGAACTCGGGCACCCAGGCCGCGCCGGCCGTGGACGGGCCGCCCACGCGCAGTGTGGCGTCTATGGCCTTGATGGCCTTGGCGGTGCGCGTATAGAGGTCGAAATAGGCCTGCTTGTCGGCCTTCTCCCAGAAGCCGTCCAGGTTGGGTTCGTTCCAGACCTCGAAGTACCAGCTGCGCACCTCCTGCTCGCCGTAGCGTTTCAGCAGGTGGCGCGTGAAGGCGTCGATCAGCGCGACCCAGCCGGTGGGCTCGGGGTGGGAGGTGTTGCCGGCCCAGTAGAAGATCTTCAGGTCCGAGGTCTTCAGCGCCAGCGGCGTGAAACCCAGCTCGATGAAGGGCTTGATGCGCCGGGCCAGCATCGCGTCGTAGAGCTTGTCGATGCCGGAGAAGTCGAACACCAGCTGGCCGCTGGCGTCGCGCGTGACCGTCTTGAACACGTCATGGAAGATGGCGTGGAAGCGCAGGTAGCGGAATCCCAGCTCGTCCACCGTCGTCTTCAGCTGCGCCAGTGCGTCCTCGCGGTAGGTGGTGCCGGGGTAGTCGGCGCCGACGCAGTGGTCGAAGAAGCGGTCCAGCGGCTGTCGGGCCTGCGCGACGTCCAGCACGATGCGGCGCGGCTTGGGCGCGGCGGCGTTGGCGACGAGGGGCATGGCGGCGGCGGCGGCGAGCAGTTGGCGGCGGGAGGTCATGCGGGGAGTCCTTTGTAGACAAAGTTGCGGGCGCGGACCTCGCCATTGCCGGCGCTGAACAGCGCGGGGCGCAGGCTGACGAAGCCGCCGAACACGTTGTGATGCAGGCCGGAGACCTCCATCTGCCAGGAGTGCTGGGTCCAGGTCTTGCCAGCGTCGTGCGAGTAGTGCCAGGTGACGAGGTTCTCGCGGTTGACGAGGCGGATATGGACGCGGCGGGTCGTCATGTTCTGGCGCATCCAGCCGTGCTCCTGGCCGTAGCCGTAGGTCAGCATCTGCGTGGTGCTGAAGCCGATGCCGACGTGGCCGCGCTCCTCGTAGAACAGCGCGAGACCGCCGTGGCCTTCGCCGGTGATCTCCAACTCGACCGTGATCTCGTAGCTGCGGTCACCGCAGGCGCAGGTCAGCGGAGACGAGTCCGGCAGCGCCTTGCCTTTGCCCTTGATGACCAGCGACTTGCCGTCGAAGCGCAGGCGCTTGGCCTCATCCGGCCCGGGCGCGTGGAAGGCCCATTGCAGGCCCAGCTTGCCGGACGAGAAATCGTCGGACAGTGCGAAGCCCGCCTTGCTCGCCTTGCCACCGCGCGGCTTGGGCAGGGGCTTGCTCAACGTGCCGCCCTTGGCGCGCAGCCAGCCGTCCCGGGTCCACTCCACCGGCTCCAGCAAGGCCTGGCGGCCCAGCGTGCGGAAGTCTTTCTCATAACCGTGATAGACCATCCACCAGTCCCCTGCAGGCCCCTCGACGACGGTGGCGTGGCCGCGCGACCACCAGGGTTCGTCGATGCTCGTCGTGCGCACGATGGGGTTGTTGGGCGCGTCTTCCCACGGGCCGTGCACGGAGCGCGAACGGGCGACGGTGACCATGTGGCTGGTCGGCGGCCCGGCCGTGCCGCCGACCGCGCTGATCAGGTAGAACCACTCGCCACGCCTGAACAGCTTGGGCCCCTCGGGCGCGAACATCTCGACGACCCAGTCCCTGGGGTACTGCCAGGGCTTCCAGGCGTTGTCCTCCAGCGCGCCGTCGGTGGCGAGGCCATCGTCCTTCAGCCGCACGCGCCGGCCGCCGTTGACGAACAGGTAGCGCCTGCCGTCCTCGCCCACCACGTGGCCGGGGTCGATGCAGCCGGGCAGCTTCAGATCGATGGGCGCGCTCCAGGGGCCGCGGATGTCGTCGGCGTGGATGACGTAGGTGCCCGTGCCGTTCTCTTGCAGCACCGGGATGTAGATGTAGAAGCGGCCCTGGTGCTTGATCAGGTCCATGGCCCAGACGGTGCCGATGGGCTGGTGCAGCGCCGCGGTGATGGGCGTCCAGTTCACCAGGTCCTGCGAGTGCCAGATGACGGCGCCCGGGTAGGACTGGAAGGACGAGAAGGTCATGTAGTAGTCGGCCCCGTCCTTCAGGATCGTCGGGTCGGCGTGGTCGCCGGCGACGATGGGGTTCAGGTAGGTGCCATTGCCGAGGTCCGCCTTGCGCTGGCCTTCGATGCCTGCACCGAAGCGCGGCGCGGCGAGCGCCGGACCGGCTGCGGGCAGCGCAGCGCCAGCCAAGGTGGCCTGCATGGCCATGCGGCGCGAGATGCTCATACCGTGCCCCGCTTGGCTTCGAGCTGCTTGCGGATGTCCTGCATGCGCGCCTCGGTCAAGGGGAAGCGCAGGATGGCGGCCAGCGCGATGACCAGGCCGACGACAGGGATGCCGGACAGCAGGAAGCGGATCCAGAAGATGGCCTCGGGCGACTGCGCGCCTTCCTTGGCGGCGTCGAAGCCGGTGAACTGCAGGATCCAGCCGGACGCGCCCACGCCCAGCGCGATGCCGACCTTTGAGATCCACGACTGGCAGGCCGAGAACGAGCCTTCGCGGCGCTGGCCGGTCTGCAGTTCGTCGTAGTCCACGACGTCGCCGATGGTGGCGCCGTACAGCGTCCAGAAGCCGGCGCCGGTGAAGGCGACAAAGCCGCAGGCGAACAGTTGCAGATACGGCAGCTCGGGGTCGTACAGCCACCAGTCGCCGATGAAGGCGGCGATGGCCATCAGCAGCACGACGACCAGGCCCGTGCGCTTGCCCCACTGGCGTGCGATCCACGTGAAGAACGGGATGCCCGCGAAACCGAAGGCCATGCCGGCCAGGCCCATCGCGGTGTTCCATTGGGTGGCCAGCTTCACGTCGCCCTTGCAGACGTAGTAGACCGTCGCGTAGTAGCCGAGCGCGCCGACCATGGCGGTGCCCAGGCCGTAGGCCAGCGACAGCGCCAGCACGTTGCGGAAGGGCTTGCAGCGCAGCGTGCGCCACAGCGTGTCCTTGAACGGGATGTGAGTCTGCGTGTGCGACACCAGCTTCTCGTAGTAGCGCTCGCGCACCAGCAGGAAGATGGCGATGGACGCCGCCACCATGATGGCGCCGAGGATGGCGCAGTAGGTCTGCGCGCCGCGCAGGATGTCGGGCTTGCCGGTCTGGGCGTCGTTGAAGATGGCCAGCGTCGTGAACTGGGCGGCGAAGAACATCGCCAGCTCCGGCCCCTTCTGGATGGCGTTGCGGATGGCCATCACGGCGGTGCGCTCGTGGTAGTCCGGCGTCATCTCCGAGCCCAGGCTGACCCAGGGCATGTTGAAGCACGCCATCACCGGCACGTAGATCAGCATGCTGACCAGCATGAAGATGAAGTACTGCGTCTGCGTCCAGTCCTTGCCGACGGCGAACATCAGCGGCAGGCCGACGCCGGCCAGCACGCCGCCGATCAGGATGAAGGGGCGGCGGCGGCCGTAGCGCGTGCGGGTGTTGTCGGACAGCCAGCCGAAGATGGCATCGCTCGCGGCGTCGATGAAGACCTTGATCATCTGCACCGTGGAGATCAGGCCCGGTGCGACGCCGAGGAAGATGTTGAAGACGTGGAAGGCCAGCGCCGGGTAGAGCCAGTGCCCCCACATGTCGAGGATGGAACCGAGGCCGAAGCCGATCTTCTGCTTCATCGGCAGGCGGCCGGCGGACGGCACGGCCTGGGACATGTGGAGGGTGCTGGCGTTCACAGGATTCGTCGCTCTTTGATGATGTCGGAGTAATAGCGGGCGGACAGCTTGGGCGTGCGCACCTGCGTCTTGAAGTCGCAGTGCACGATGCCGAAGCGGCGCTGGTAGCCGTCTTCCCACTCGTAGTTGTCGATGAAGGACCACAGGAAGTAGCCCTTGATCGGCACACCGTCGGTCATCGCCCGGTGCGCCTCGCGCAGATAGCTGCGCACGTAGTCGCGGCGGTGCAGGTCGAGCACCTCGCCGTTCACCACCGGCTCGTCGTCGTAGCCGCAGCCGTTCTCGGTGATGTAGATCGCCTTGTGGCCGTAGACCTCGTGGCTGAAGCGCGGGCCCCAGTAGAGGGACTGCGGCACGAGGCGCAGCCAGGTGCTGTCGGCGCGCGGGTAGTTCTTGGGGTTGGTGATGGCCTCGTAGGCTTCGCCGTTCCGCCCGGCGCGCACGACGGGGCCGGTGTAGTTGTTGCGGCCGAGGAAGTCGGTCGGCAGGCCGATGCGGTCGACGGCGCGGGGCTTCACCTTGGGCGCGGCGGCGCCGACGCGCTTCAGGAAGTTCTTGGTGTACCTGCCAGCCTGGATGGCGCCGAGGATCTGCGCGTTGCGGTCGATGAACCAGGCCTTGGCGGCGGCGATGTCGGCGGGCTTCTCGGTCACGGGCACGGCCACGCCGCAGTTGTCGGTCAGGCCGACCACGGCGCCCTCGCCGCCGAACTGGCGCACCGCGCGCACACCATGGCCGTGGCAGAGCAGCGCGTGGTGGTAGGTCTGGTTGACGACCTTGGCGCTCTCCACGCGGCCGGGCGCCTTGGTGCCGGTGCCATAGCCCAGCAGCGTGAAGCAGACGATCTCGTTCAGCGTGATCCAGTGCTTCACGTCCTTGGCGAAGGCCTTGACGACGGTGTCGGCGTACTGCGCAAAGGCGTCCACGGTGACGCGCGAGGTCCAGCCGCCGCGGTCCTCCAGCGCCTGCGGCAGGTCCCAGTGGAAGAGGGTGACCCACGGCGTGATGCCGTGCTTCCTCATGCTGGCGAACAGGCGGTGATAGAAGTCCAGCCCGGCGGGGTTCAGCTCGCCGTCGCCCTTGGGATAGATGCGCGGCCAGGCGATGGACAGGCGGTAGGTCTTGATGCCCAGCGAGGCCATCAGGGCGAAGTCCTCGTCGAAGCGGTGGTAGTGGTCGCAGGCGACGTCCAGGTTGTCGCCGCCGTGGACCTTGCCGGGGATGCGCGCGAAGCGGTCCCAGACGGACTCGCCCTTGCCGTCCTCGAAGGCCGCGCCCTCGATCTGCGCCGAGGCCGCGGCGACGCCGAAGACGAACTCGGCCGGGAAGGTGCTGGCGTAGGTCAGCGCCCTGGCCGTGTCCGTGCGTTGCGGCGTGGCCGCCGTGGCGGCGGGTGCCAGCGCTGTCATCGCGGCGGAAGCGATCAACTGGCGGCGGCGAGTGGAGCGGAGCTGAGTCATCTGGATAGTCCTCGTTGAACCGCAGGCGGGCGACAGGCCCGCAGCGGCGCGAGGAATATAGGCGGCATGGTTTTGCCCGGTTTCGCGTCTGGTCAGAGGATGCGGCGGTGCTTGATCACTTGCGCGTAATAGCGCGCCGACAGCTTGGGCGTGCGCACCTGCGTCTCGTAGTCGCAATGCACGATGCCGAAGCGGCGCTGGTAGCCGTCTTCCCACTCGTAGTTGTCGATGAAGCTCCACAGGAAGTAGCCCTTCAGCGGCACGCCGTCACTGATGGCGCGGTGGGCTTCGCGCAGGTGGTTGCGCAGGAAGTCGCGGCGGTGCAGGTCCAGCACCTCGCCGTTCACCACGGGCTCGTCGTTGTAGCCGCAGCCGTTCTCGGTGATGTAGAGCGCGGTGTGGCCGTAGCACTCGGCCGCGAAGCGCGTGGCCCAGTAGATGCACTGCGGCGCGATGTGCAGCCAGGGACTGTCGGCCTTGGGGTAGTTGGCGGGCAGGGCCACGATCTCCCAGGCGCCGCTTTGACCGGCGCGCACATAGGTGCCGGTGTAGATGTTCAGGCCGAGATGGTCGGTGGGCAGGCTGATGAGGTCGAAGTCACCCGGCTCCACCTTCGGCGCGTCGGCACCCACGCGGGCCAGGTAGTCCGCCGGATAGTGGCCGGCGTGCATGGCGCCCAGCACGTGGGCGTTCTTCTCCAGGAACCAGGCCTTGGCGGCCGCGATGTCCTCGGGCGTCTCGGTGACGGGGATGCAGACGTCCAGGTTGTCCGTCAGGCCCACCACCGCACCTGCACCGCCGAACTCGCGCACGGCGCGTACACCGTGCCCGTGGCACAGCAGCGCGTGGTGGAAGGTCTGGTTGACGACGGCCGCGCTCTCCTTGCGGCCAGGCGCCTTGGTGCCGTAGCCGTAGGCCAGCAGCGTGAAGCAGCGGATCTCGTTCAGCGTGATCCAGTGCTTCACCTCGCCGGCGAAGGCCTTGACGATGGTGTCGGCGTAGCGGGCGAAGGCGTCCACCGTCACGCGCGAGGTCCAGCCGCCACGGTCTTCCAGGCTCTGGGGCAGGTCCCAGTGGAACATCGTGACCCAGGGCTCGATGCCGTGCTTCTTCATGCTGGCGAACAGGCGGTGGTAGAAGTCCAGCCCCGCTTGGTTCAGTTCGCCGTCGCCGTTGGGGTAGATGCGTGGCCAGGCGATGGACAGGCGGTAGTGCTTGTAGCCCAGCGAGGCCATCAGCGCGAAGTCCTCGTCGAAGCGGTGGTAGTGGTCGCAGGCCACGTCGAGCGTGTCGCCGTCGTGCACCTTGCCGGGCGTGCGGGAGAAACGGTCCCAGATGGATTCGCCCTTGCCGTCCACGAAGGCCGCGCCCTCGATCTGGGCGGAGGCGGCGGCAACGCCGAACAGGAAGTTGGCGGGGAAGGGGCTGGAGTAGGTCAGTGCGGTCATGGGGTCAGGTAACCAGCGCCGTCAGGGCGCCATCAGAGAGGTCAAGGTGGCTTCCAGGCTGCGGGCCCAGAGGTCATAGCCCTGCGGGCTGAGGTGAAGGAAGTCGGGCAGGATGTCTTTGGACAGCGTGCCGTCCGGGTTCATCAGCTGCGGGCCGATGTCGAGGAAGACGACGCGCTTGCCATCGGCGAGGGCGGGCAGCAGCGCGTTGATCCTGGCGTTGTGCCGGCGCATCAGGTCGTCGGGTCTCTCGCCGCGCGGGAACAGCGCCAGCAGCAACACCTTGGCCTGGGGTTGGCGTTTGCGGATCTCGGCGAGGTTGGCCTTGATGCCGGCCACTGTCAGCGCGGGGTCTTCCAGCCGCTCGCCGGTGTTGTTGGTGCCGATCATCACGACGACGGCCTTCGGCGCCATGCCGTCCAGCTCGCCGTGCTGCAGGCGCCACAGCAGGTTCTCGGTGCGGTCGCCGCCGAAGCCCAGCGCCACAGCGTTGTGCTTGGCGAAGTGCTGGCCCCAAGCGGCCTTGCCTTCGTTCTCCCAGCCCTGCGTGATGGAGTCGCCGAGGAACACGAGGTCCACGCGCCGGCCGGCTTCGCGGTGGGCGCGGATCTCGGCCAGCTTGGCCTCGTGGCGTGGCAGCCACCAGTCCACGGCCCAGGACTCCTGCAGCCGCTGCGGCGTGACGGACTGCGTGCGGTAGTCGGGGCAGGCCGTCGTCGCCTTGCCGGTCTTGTTGATGCGCAACTTGCTGATCTGCACCTCGCCGCTGCCGGTGCCTTCCAGTGTGAAGGGCACGTTGACGGCGCTGAAATCGTCGCCGTCGCGCCAGAAGCACTTCAGCGCGAAGCTCAGGTGCTGCTTGCCCTTGCCCACCAGCTCGCGGCCGGCGAACAGGAACGGGATCTTGCGCTCGCAGTCCTTGCCGCAGCCGAGCTTGAACTTCATGCCGCCGCGCGCGAGGTCGATGACGTCCAGGTCGAACTCGACGGTGCCGTACTGCAGGTAGCCGCGCAGGTCCAGCGGCTGGCCGCCCTGCCAACGGGCCTGCGCGATCCACGAGTTGCTGAACTGCAGCGTCACGGCACCGTCGTCACCACGGCTTGCCGCCACACGGCTGTTGGGCACGCGCGGGTTGGCCGGCTTGGGCACGGTGACACGGTCGCCTGTCAGCCGGGCCTCGCCCTCGAAATCGGTCACGGCGATGTGCCAGCCGGGCGCAGGCTTGCCGTCGTCCAGCGTCATTGACTGCGTTGTCAGCGGCAGTGCGGCCAGCAGCGCGAGCAGGAAGCGGGTCATGTCAGTGCAGGTCCTTGGCGTTCAGCGTGCGCGACTGGCCGGGCTGGAGCCTCAGCTCGACGACACGTCCGCCCACGCGGACGCGGCCGCCGCCCGCGCCGGCGGCGGAGCGTACCGTGGCGCGCGTCAGCTTGCCGTCGGCCCAGGCCATATCCACCTCGAAGCCGCCGCGCGCCCGCAGGCCCTTCACCGCGCCGTCGCGCCAGGCGGCGGGCAGCGCGGGTAGCAGCGCGATGGCGTCGTCGTGCGACTGCAGCAGCATCTCGGCGATGGCGGCGGTCGCGCCGAAGTTGCCGTCGATCTGGAACGGCGGATGCGTGTCCAGCAGGTTGGGATAGGTGCCGCCTTGATGGACCTCGGCGCCCTCGCGGGCCTTGCGCGCCCCGGGCTGGGCCAGCAGGCCGCGCAGCAACTGGTGGGCGTGGTCGCCGTCCAGCAGCCGGGCCCAGAACGCGATCTTCCAGGCCATGGACCAGCCGGTGCTGACGTCGCCGCGCGCCCGCAGCGTCCTGCGCGCGGCGGCGGCCAGCTCGGGCGTGCGTGCGGGCGAGATCTGCCGGCCGGGGTACAGCGCATACAGGTGCGACACGTGACGGTGCGTGTCCTTGGGCGTGTCCAGCACCGGGTCGGTCAGCTCGTCCATCCATTCCAGCAACTGGCCCCAGCTGCCGATGCGCGGACCGGCCAGTCGGTCACGGATGGAGGCGGCCTGGGCCTGTGCCGCCTTGTCACCCAGCAGCGCTGCGGCCTGGGCCATGTTGTCGAAGTGGTCCCACAGGATCTGCTGGTCGTAGGCCACGCCGTCCTGGATGGGGCCGTGCTCGGGTGACCAGCCGTTGGGCGCCACCAACCGGCCATCGGGCAAGGCCTTGAGCCGGTCTTCCCAGAACTGGCCCACCTCCTTCAGCACGGGCCAGGCCACGTCGCGCAGGAAGGCCTTGTCCTGCGTGAATGCGTAGTGCTCCCAGAAGTGGCGCGCGTACCAGGCGTTGCCGGTCATGTTCCACAGGTAGCCCTGGTGGCCGAACGGGTTGGTCTCGGTGCGCAGCGCCCAGCCGCGCACGGGCTTGCCGCTCGCGGTCAAAAAGGTCTCCTGCGGCGGCTGCACCGAGTGGTCCCAGGGCGGGGTCTCGGGCGGCAGCGCGGTCGGGTCCTTCAGCGCCAGCGCGGCGCGTTCGGACACGGCCTTGCGCCATTCGGGCACCAGGCGCTGCACGAAGCGGTGGAAGGGGCGCGCGGCTTCGGCGAGGTTCGTCACCTCGGCCGGCCAGTAGTTCATCTGCAGGTTGATGTTGGAGTGGTAGTCGCTGTTCCACGGCGGCTGCAGGTGGTCGTTCCACAGGCCTTGCAGGTTGGCGGGCAGGGAGTCGCGCGAGCTGCTGACGAGCAGGTAGCGGCCGAACTGGAAGTACAGCGCCTCCAGCTCGGGGTCTCCGCCGCGCTTCGTGTATTCGGCCAGTCGGGCGTCCGTCGTCAGCGCGCGGCGCGCGGTCGGGCTGTTGCCGAGGTCCAGGCTGACGCGGCCCAGCAGTGCGTCGACGTCGTCGTGGTGCTCGGCGCGCAGCTGCTGCCAGGGCTTGGCCGCCGCGGCGGCCACCTGGGCCCGCACGCGCGGCAGCGGCGGCTTGCCATCGGCAAAGCTGGTGCCGGCGCCGAGGATCAGCGTCAGCGAGGTGCAGCCGCTGAAGCGCAGCGTGTTGCCTTCGACGGCCACGCTGCCGCCGTCATGCAGCACGTGCAGCTGGCTGGCGTAGGCCAGGCCGTTGGGCAGCGCGCCTTGTGCCGTCAGCGTCGTGTTGGCGGCGGACAGCGCCGCGCCGTGGCGGTCGGTCAGCCCGATGCGGCCGTGGTAGCGGCCCGGCGCGCTGGCGTGCAGGTGCCAGACCAGCACCTGCGCCGGGTGGCTGGCGAAGGTCTCGCGCGCAAAGCGCACGCCGCCCTGCGTGTAGCCCAGGTGGTGCTCGGCACGGCCTATGTCCAGTTCGCGGCGGTATTCGGTGACCGGCGCGTCGGCGTCGTCCAGCGTCAACACCACGTCGCCGAAGGGCTGGTAGGCGCCCATGGTCTTCGTGTCGCCGGTCCACAGCGTGATGTCGTTGAACTGCAGCCGGTCGCGCGCGACCTGGCCGAACAGCATCGCGCCCAGCCGGCCGTTGCCGATCGGCAGGGCCTGCTGCTCCCAGCCCTGGGGCGTGTCGGGCGCGGGCCGGTCGTAGTGCAGCACCAGCTCGCGCGCCTGCAAGGGCAGCGCGAGGGCGAGGCACAGGGTGACGAGCAGGCGCTTCATGCGCGGGGCTTGCCGATGACGACGCCTCGCCCTTCCGGCGCGAGGTAGACGACGCCGAACTCCAGCGGGTCGGCGGCCAGCGCACCCAGGCGACCGTAGCGGTGGGCGTCGTCGTTGATGCGCTGGAAGCTGGCGCCGCCGTCGATGGAACGGTACAGGCCCTCGACCGGGTCGTTGCCGCCCACGCCCACCTTGCCCCACACGTAGATGGCGTGATAGCTCGCGCCCGGCGCCGCCTTGCCCACGGCCACGAGCCAGGGCTCGGCCACGCCGCGCACGGTCCTGGCCTTGGCGCCGATGCCGGGGGTGTGCAGCAGCCCCTCATGCGTGCACAGCCACAGGTCGCGGGCCTGGCCGGGGGCGCAGATGAGCTGGGCGCTGCGCCAGCTTTCCAGCTTGGGCAGGCCGGTCACGCCGGGCTGGAAGCTCGCGCCGCCGTCCACGCTGACCAGGATGCGGCCATGGGCGCGGTCGTGCACGTAGAACACGCCTTCGACGGCACGGTCGGCCACCGGCGTCAGCGTCACGTCGCGCTCTTCGGGCCAGCCTTGGGCGGTGGCCCAGGTCCTGCCCCGGTCTTTCGAGAACAGCGCGGCCTGCTTGTCGGGCGCCCACAGGAAGAAGCCGCCCTTGGCCGACACGGCGATGCGTCCGCTGGAGGCGGTCCAGCCCTCGGGCGTCTTCGCGTTGCGCGTGCTGGGGCCGAAGTGCCGCCAGCTGGCGCCGCCGTCGGGCGACCAGTAGCCACCGTTGGCCGCGCCGTCGGACGTGCGCGCGACGATGCCGGGCTTGAGTTCGGCGAAGGCAATGGAGCGATTGGTCTCGCCCGCGGGCAGGAAGACGCCGTTCTTCGGGCCCTGCGCGAGGTCGTCCCACGCGGCGCCGGATACGTCGCCCATCGCGGCCAGCAGCGAGGCGCCGCCGGAGGGGCTCTCCAGGCCGAGCACGGCGGTCTCTTCGAGGTTGTCGACCGTGAAGGCCCAGTCCACCTGGACCGCGCCGAGGTTGCCGGTCATCCACAGGCCGTAGCCGGTGCCGTAGACGGCGCGGTTGCCGTCGTGCGGGTCGATCTTGAAGTCGGCCAGCCAGTGGCCGGCCTTGTCGTGGCGCTTGGCCTGGTAGGCCTGCAGCCAGGGGTGGGTGCTGGCGTCGAAGCGCGAGCGCGGGCTCAGCGGCCTCCAGCTGGCGCCAAAGTCGTCGGAGAGGTAGATCTCGTCGCCGCCATTCCAGCGCTCGATGGTGGTCACGACGACGCGGCCGGGGCGCTGCGCATCGGCGTCCAGGCCGGAGTAGCCGAAGGTCTGGCTGGCGTTCGGCCTGGACGGCGTGATGTCGATCCACTTGCCTTCGGGCGTGCGGCGCCAGACGCTGCCGGTCCTGGCGTTGCTGGGGTTCACCACCTGGCCCGCATCGCCCGCGGCGAAGCTGACGTAGAGCGAGCCGTCCGGCCCGAGCGCGGCGCGCTGCGGCACCTGGGCCGGCAGCTCGGCGATGCGCGTGAAGCTGGCGCCGTCGTCGGTGGAGGCGTACAGGCCGGGCTGGTCGTGACTGCCTGCGTAGAGGGCCTTGGCCCTGGGGTCGAACAGCACGAGGGACACATGCTTGCCTGGAAAGCCGCCGACGCGGCTGAAGCTCTGGCCGCGGTTGCTGCTCTGCTGCAGGCCGTCCTGCGTGGTGCCCAGCAGCAGGCGCTCTGGGCGGCGCGGGTCCACCTGCAGGCGCTCGCCGCTGCCGCGGCCGGGGCCGTTGCCAGCCAGCCGCAGGCCCAGCTCGTGCGTCTGCCAGGTGGCGCCGCGGTCGCTGGACGACAGCAGCGCGGCCTTGCGCGCCCACTCGCCGGTGTAGAGGCCGCAGGCGGCGTAGACGCGGTTGGCATCTGTCGGATCGACGGCGATGCTCAGCACGCCCATCAGATCGCCGTCGTCCTTGCCGAGATGGTCCAGCAACGGCAGCCAGCGCTTTCCCGCGGGGTCGAAGCGGTAGGCGCCGCCGATGTCGGTGCGGGCGTAGAGCAGACCGCGCTCTTTGGGATGGAAGACGAAACCGTCGATGAAGCCACCCGCGCCATAGGTCAGGCTGCGCCAGTCGTAGACCGGCGCGCCGTCGGCGGCCCATACGGGAAGGGCCAGCAGGCCGGCGGCCTGCAGCAGGTGGCGTCGTTGGATCATGGCTGCCCCGGGCGTCCCATCTTGACCTTCAACATGACCGGCTCGGCCGGCAGGTTCAGGCCGTAGTCCACCTGGTCGCCGTTCCACACGCGCTCCATGACCCAGCGGCCCTTGTCGTCGAAGCGGCCCTGCTCGGCGCGCAGCATCATGCCGCTCGTGCCTTCGGCCGGCTCCATGCGCACGCGCACGCGCTGGCCGATGAGGATGAACTCGTCGGGCGAAATCTGCGCGATGGCGGCGCCGCCGTCGGGCTCCTCGGTGCCGGCGGCCGGCTTGGCAAATTCGCCCCCCCAGGCGGACTCGCCGAAGCGGCCCATGCGGTAGGTCAGCTTGGCCGACCAGCCGGGGAAGTCGAGCTGCTGGGGCTTGCGGTCGTCACCTTCGCCGAGACCCTGGACCCTGCCTTCGAAGGACCACTGCGCCCACTGGCGCTGGATGGGCGCGAACATGCGGTAGACGCGTTCGAAGGGCTCGACCAGCTTTTTGTCCGTGGCCAGCGTGCCCAGCGGGTAGTTGGTGTAGTTGAAGTAATCGGTGCCGAAGGGCGAGATGCCGATGGCACCGCGGCCCAGCATGGCGTAGATGAAGCGCGCGTAGGCGGGCTTGGTGCCGAACTCGGGCACCCAAAGCGCGTTGTCCGGGCGCTGGAACAGCTTCAGGTTGGCGTTGACCTGGTCGGACTCGGGCCGGTAGATGTCGGGGCCGACGATGTCGATGGCGGGAGCCGCGGCCTTGTAGATGTCGATGACGTCCCAGGTCGGGCCGCCGCTGGCGAAGTTCTTGTTCCAGGGCTTGGGCGGCTGCTCCAGCGGGTCGCGCAGCGCGTTGTTGACGTACATGGGCAGGTCGTACTGGGCCTTGCCGGCGGCGGCGATCTCGCCGATGTAGCGGGCCACGGCCCAGGCGTGGAAGTACTCGTCGGCGTAGTCGCCATAGACCTGGCGCCAGTTGCCGGATGCGGCGGCCTTGGGCTTCTGGCGCGCCAGCACGGCGGCGGGCACGGGCTGCTCGAAGGCGGCCTGCGCGTCCTTGCCGAAGTCGCGCACCAGGCCGTAGGTGCCGACCTCGTTCTCGACCTGCACCATCAGCACGGTGCGCTCGTTCGAGTCGATCTTCTTCAGATGGCTCATCAGCGCGACGAAGGCGCGCTTGTCTGCTTTCAGCGTCTCGGCGCCGAAGGGGCTGAGGCTGTAGTTGGGCTTGCCCTGTGGGTCCAGGTTGGGCGGGAAGCGCCTGGGGTTGAGCTTGACCCACTCGGGCGTGTACTGCGCACTGGTGTTCTTCCAGGTCGCGAACCACAGGATCACGAGGCGCTTCTTCTGCTGGCGCGCTTCCTTGACCAGCGTGTCGACGAAGCTGAAGTCGAACTTGCCTTCGACGGCCTCGACCTGCTCCCAGGCCACGGGCATCAGCACCGTGTTGGCCTTGAGGTCGTTGGCCGCGTCCCAGACGGGCTTGAGCGCGCCGGGGTAGTTGCTGGAGTTGTGCGCCTGCGCGCCGAGGATGAGGAAGGGTTTGCCGTCCACCAGCAGCGCGTGGCGCCCGTCCTTGGAAACCAGGCGCGGCAATTCGGCGGCGCCTGCGGTGCCGAGCAGACAGGCCAGCGCCGCCGCGAGGAGAAGCTTCTTCATCATCATCGGGAATTGGGGGGTGAGGTGAAAAAGCCGGCGGCCCCGGGAGGGAGGCCGCCGGAGTTGCCGGAGATCAGAACGAGTAGCTGGCCTGCACCGAGTAGCGGCGGCCGGTGTAGTTGACAGCGCGCGTCATCATGCCGATGTTCTGCTGCATCAGCTGGCGGGCCAGCGCGTTGTTCAGGTTCTGCGCTTCCAGGCTGACACTGAACTTGTCGGTGATGCGGTAGTTGACGCCGGCATCGACCTGACCGTAGTCGTCGCTCCAGGTCGGCAGCGCGTAGGCCACGCCGGTAGCGTTGGCCAGGCGGCCGTCACCTCCGCGGGTGCCGTTGACGTTGACGCCCTGCAGGTACTTGGAACGCCAGCTGTAGGCCACGCGCGCCGAGAACGGGCCCCAGTCGTACAGCAGCGCCAGGTTGTAGGCGTTCTTGGACAGGTTGGTCAGCGGCAGGTTGCCGAAGGTGCGGCCGTCGGTGTCGCAACCGTTGATGTTGAGGTTCAGGTTGTCGGCGTTCGTGCTGGTGCCGGCGCAGAACGGCGTGGTGACCGGGTTGTAGGGCGTGGTCTTGCTGTCCACGTAGGTGTAGTTGGCCTGCACGCCGATGCCCGACATCCAGCCCGGCAGCATGTCGAGGTAGCGCTGGAAGGCGATTTCGAAGCCGCGGGCGTGGCCCTTGGCGCCGTTGACCGGCGACGTGACGGTGAAGTTCAGCGGGTTGCCGGCAGCGTCGCGCAGCACGCTGGTGGCCGACTGCTTGACGATGATGTCGTCCAGCTGTTTGTTGAACAGCGCCAGCGTCAGCGAGCCGTTCTTGGCGAAGTACCACTCGGCGGTCAGGTCCAGCTGGGTGGACTTGACCGGCTTGAGCAGCGGGTTGCCGTTGGCCGTGCCGCTGAGGTTGACGGCATCGACGACCAGCACGGTGTCGTTGTTCTCGGTGTGCTTGGTCGTCGTCAGCTCCATCGACGTGTAGGCCTGCATGTCCGAGAAGTCGGGACGCGAGACGCCCTTGGCGACGGCGGCGCGGAACTGCAGCTTGTCGCTGGCCTTGAAGCGCAGGTTCAGGCTGGGCAGCACGTTCACATAGCTCTGCTCGGCGCCGATCGGCGCCGCGAAGCTGGCGATGGTGGGCACCGGCACGCCGCGCACCGTCTGCTGCGGCGTCGGGTTGACGCCGGCGTTGTTGGTGAAGACGGTGTAGCCCGCGGCCTTCATTTCGGTGCGCACGGCGCGCAGGCCGACGTTGCCGTCCACCGGCGCGCCGGAGTCGGTGAAGTCGAAGCGCAGCTGGGCGTAGGCGGCCTGGGTGCGCTCATGCTGCTCGTTGTCGCCGGCCGGGCTGGTGCCGAAGCTGGCCGGCTGCCACGGCGCGCAGCCGCTGCCCCAGCCGTTGGCCGCCGTGAACTCCTGGCAGCGGATGTCGTGGTACTTGTGCAGCGCCGCGTAGCTGGTCGGGTAGTCCTTGGCCAGGGACACGTGGGGCACGTAGATGGCGGGCACGTTCTGGCCGCCGAAGAAGTTCTTGAACGTGTGCAGCGTGACCGGCGCATTGAAGCGCGGGTCGCTCAGGTAGGCCACGTCGCTGATGTCCCAGCCGCGCTGCCAGGTCTGCGTGATGGCGGACCAGTTGTAGTCCGGCACCGTCTTGGTGGTGGTGGCGTCGCGGTCGGTCAGGCGGATGCCGAAGGACAGGTCCTGCAGCACGGCGTGGTCGAAGTTGAACTTGGCGTCCGCGCGCCAGGCCTTCTGCTCGGCCTTGCTGCGGTCCAGGTGCTCCATCGTGAAGGCCCAATAGTAGTTGGCCTTGTTCTGCAGCGCGGCCAGGTCGGCGGCGTCGAAGACGACGCGCGGCGTCGAGCCGGTCAGGTCCAGCGTCTCCTTGGGCATCAGCAGGCCGGTGGCGACGGTGGAGTCGAAGGCGTTGGTGTTGGAGCGCACCAGCTGCAGGTCGGTGCTGAAGCTCCAGCGGTCGCTGGCCTTCCAGGCCAGGTTCCAGCCCAGGTCGCGGGTCTTGGAGTTGCGCGTCATGTAGCGCGTGTCGGCGCCGAAGTTGACGCCGCCGTCGGCCGGCTGGGTCAGCGTGCCGCTGACGAAGACGTTGTTGCTGTTGTACTTGGCGTCGCTGCCGATGACGATGTTCCAGGGGTTGGTCTGCGCGAACAGCGCGTTCTCGTCCCACTGCATGCGGTACTTGGACTGGAAGTAGGTCAGCGAGCTGCTGAGGTTGTCCTTCTTCCACTGCAGCGCGCCGTACAGGCCGTTGCGGTCACGCTCGAAGTTGGAGTCGCGCCACTGCGCACCCTTGGGCACCCAGTGCGTGCCGTCGATCTTGTAGTAGGGCTCGACCTGCCAGAGGTCGGTACGTGTGGTGCTCTTGCTGTTGGCCAGGCTCAGCAGCATGCCGACCTTGCCGATGTCGGTCTGCCAGCTGTTGGCCAGCAGGCCTGAGGCCGAGGGGCTGAACTTGCCTTGCAGCTCGTTGTACTTGCCGACGGCCGTGATGTGGCCCTTGAAGCCGGCATAGTCGAAGGGCATGGCGGTGCGCAGGTTCACCAGGCCGCCGATTGAGCCTTCGATCTGCGAGGCCGACGGGTTCTTGAACACGTCCACCGCGGCCAGCAGTTCGGGCGGCACGTCCTCGAAGTTCAGCGCGCGGCCGCCGTTGGCGGAGAAGGTGTCGCGGCCGTTGACCTCGGAGCGGACATAGGACAGGCCGCGGATGTTGACGCTGGAGCCTTCCACCGAGTAGTGCTCGGGGTCGCCCTTGGCCATGGTGCGGTCGATGGTCACGCCGACGACGCGCTGCAGCACCTCGGTGACGGACTGGTCGGGCAGCTTGCCGATGTCGTCGGCGACGATGGAGTCGACGATCTCGTCGGAGTTCTGCTTGATGCGCTGCGCCGACTCCAGCGCCGCGCGGCGGCCGCTGACGACGACGGTCTCGACCTTCTGGACGGGGGCCGACGCGGCGGCTGCCGGCGCGGGCGGTGTCTGCGCCATCGCCAGGCCGCTGCTGAGCAGCGCGGCCTGGGCGGCGGCGAGGGAAATGATGGTTCTCTGGTGTTGTTTCACGATGTCTCCTCTGCTGGGTTTCGGGGGCTCTGGGCCGTTGTCGTGGTGCTGGTTCGGCGGGAGTGCTCTGGAATCAACATCGCCCGTGCCGGCGGGCGATGTGTTGGAAAGGGGTGCGGGGTGTCATGCCGATGGTGCGGACGGCGTCAGGCGCAGAAGCGGTTGACGAGGTTCTCCAGCACCTCCTGGCGGCCGGAGACGGGGGCGACGTCGACGTTCTTCGCGAGCACCTCGTCGGCGAGCTCGGCCAGCGAGCGGCGGCCTTGCAGGATGTCCTGGCCGGCGGGTGCGTCCCAGCCGGCGTAGCGCGCGTCCTGCGCGGCCTGCAGACGGCCGTCGTTGATCATCTTTTCGGCGACCAGCAGCGCCTGCGCGCAGACGTCCATGCCGCCGATGTGGCCATGGAAGAGGTCGGCCGCGTCGATGGACTGGCGGCGCACCTTGGCGTCGAAGTTCAGCCCGCCCGAGCCCAGGCCACCGGCCTTGATGACGTGGTACAGCGCGATGGCCGTCTCGGGCACGTTGTTGGGGAACTGGTCGGTGTCCCAGCCCAGCTGCGGGTCGCCGCGGTTCATGTCGATGCTGCCCAGGATGCCCAGCGCCGCGGCGGTGGCGATCTCGTGCTCGAAGCTGTGGCCCGACAGCGTCGCGTGGTTGGCCTCGATGTTGACCTTGACCTCGTTCTCCAGGCCATAGCGCTTCAGGAAGCCGTAGACGGTGGCGGTGTCGAAGTCGTACTGGTGCTTGGACGGCTCGCGCGGCTTGGGCTCGATGAGGATGGCACCCTGGAAGCCGATCTTGTGCTTGTAGTCCACCACCATGTTCAGGAAGCGGCCCATCTGGTCCAGCTCCTGGCCCAGGCGGGTGTTCAGCAGCGTCTCGTAGCCCTCGCGGCCGCCCCACAGCACGTAGTTCTCGCCGCCGAGCTTGAGCGTGGCGTCCATGGCTTCCTTTACCTGCAGCGCGGCCAGGGCAAAGATTTCAGGATTGGGGTTGGTGGCCGCGCCCGACATGAAGCGGCGGTGGCTGAACAGGTTGGCCGTGCCCCACAGCAGCTTCAGGCCTGTGGCCTGCTGCTTCTCGCCGAGCAGGTCGACGATGCGCTTGAAGTTGTCCTGGCTCTCGCGCGGCGTGGCGCCTTCGGGGGCGACGTCGCGGTCATGGAAGCAGTAGTAGGGGATGCCGAGCTTGCTGAAGAACTCGAAGGCGGCGTCGGCCTTCAGTTTCGCCAGCTCCATAGCGCTGCCGCCCTGGAACCAGGGGCGCTCGAAGGTCGCGCCGCCGAAGGGGTCGAGGCCGGTCCAGACGAAGTTGTGCCAGTAGCAGGCGGCGAAGCGCAGGTGGTCTTCCATGCGCTTGCCCAGCACGATGCGGTCCTTGTCGTAGTGCTTGAAGGCCAGGTCGTTGAGGCTGTCGGCGCCCTCGTAACGGATGGGCTGGATGTGTTCGAAGTAGCTCATGTCTCGGATCGGAGTCGGCGGTAAAGGTCACGGAAGCGCGTCAGGCGCGGGGCCAGGCGGGCATGTCGTTCTGTGCTTGGCGCAAAGCGCGCCGAGATGTCGGGGCGGGTGCAGACGGTGGCGACCTCGCCGCCCGCGGCCAGCCAGCCGAGGCGGGCTGCGCCCAGCGCGCCGCCGGCTTCGCTGCCGCTGTGGACGACGATCTCCACGCCCAGCGCGTCGGCGATCAACTGGGCCCAGTAGGGGCTGCGCGAGCCACCGCCCACCAGCGACAGCTGCCGCACCTCGGTGCCGGCGGCGCGCAGCGCGGCCAGGCCATCGGCCAGGCCGAAAGCCACGCCCTCCAGCACGGCATAGGTGCAGTCGGCGCGCGTGGTGGCGGCCTTCAGGCCGTGGAACACGCCGGGCGCGAAGGGGTCGTTGTGCGGCGTGCGCTCGCCGGCCAGGTAGGGCAGAAAGGTCGGCGCGCGCTCCGTGACTGCGCTGTCATTTGACGTTAGCTCGGCCAGCAGGGCGCTCTCGTGCTGGCCCACGAGATTGCAGAACCAGCGCAGGCAGCTGGCCGCCGACAGCATGACGCTCATCTGGTGCCAGCGTTGGGGCAGCGCGTGGCAGAAGGCGTGCACGGCCGAGGCCGGGTTGGGCCGGTAGCGGTCGTTGACGACGAACAGCACGCCCGAGGTGCCCAGCGAGATGAAGCCGTCGCCCGGCTGCGTGGCGCCGATGCCGATGGCGCTGGCGGCGTTGTCGCCGGCGCCGCCGGCAACGACGACTTCGGCGCCCAGGCCCCAGGCGGCGGCCAGCTCGGGCCTCAGCACGCCGCTGGGCTCGCTGGCTTCCACCAGGCGGGGCATGTGGGCGCGGCTCAGGCCCGTGGCGGCCAGCAGCTCGTCGGACCAGTCGCGGCGCGCCACGTCCAGCCACAGCGTGCCGGCGGCGTCGGACGGCTCGCTCACCTTCTCACCCGTCAGCTGCAGGCGCAGCCAGTCCTTGGGCAGCAGCACGCTGGCCACGCGGGCGAAGACCTCGGGTTCGTGCTTGCGCACCCACAGCAGCTTGGGCGCCGTGAAGCCGGGCATGGCGAGGTTGCCGGCGATGTCGTGCAGCGCGGGGGCTGCGGCTTCCAGCTCGGTGCATTCGGCGTGGCTGCGGCCGTCGTTCCACAGGATGGCCGGGCGCAGCACGGCGTCGGCCTCGTCCAGCAGCACGGCGCCGTGCATCTGGCCCGACAGGCCGATGCCGCGCACGGCGGCGAACTCGGCCGGGTGGGCGGCGCGCATCGTGGCCACGGCGGCTTCGGTGGCCTGCCACCAGGCGGCCGGGTCCTGCTCGGACCACAGCGGCTGCGGGCTTTGCAGCGTCAGCGCACTGCCGGCGGTGCCGACGATGCGGCCCGCCGAGTCGAGCAGCAGCAGCTTGACTTCGGACGTGCCGAGATCGATGCCCAGGAACATCAGGCCATCTCCATGGATTCGTTGGTGGCGACGCCGGTGTCGGCCAGCGGCACGGCGGGGCGGGTGAGGCGGTAGCGGGCCAGCGCGGCGGCGCCTATGGCCACGGCGTTGGCACCGAAGCGCGAGATGCGCACGGCCGGCGGCGGCAGGCTGGCCGCGGCGGCGTAGTCCAGCAGCGCGTCCAGCGCCGGCTTCAGGAAGGGTTCGCCCAGCTCCACGACGGCACCGCCCAGCACGATGCCGGCGGGGTCGTAGGCGGTGGCCAGGTTCTGCAGCAGCACGCCCAGGTAGCGGCCGGCGGAATTGACGGCCTTCAGCGTCAGCGGGTCCTCGTCCACCAGGTGGGCGCGCACCTCGGCCAGCGAGCGCAGTGCGGTGGGGTCTTCGCTGTCGCCCAGCATGGCGCGGGTGGCGATCAGCGCCTCGGCGCAGCCGCGGCGGCCGCAGGAGCAGCGCGGGCCGCCCAGTTGCAGCACCATGTGGCCGACCTCGCCGGCAAAGCCGCGGCTGCCGGTCAGCAGCCGGTCGCCGACGATGACGCCGGCGCCCAGGCCCTGGTTGATGGACACGTACAGCAGCGGGTCCGATGCCGGCGTGGGGTTGAACTCCAGCTCGCCCAGGGCGGCGACGTCGGCTTCGTTCTGGATGAACAGCGGCACGCCGGCCAGCGCGCTGTCCTGCAGCTTCTCGCCAAGCAGCGCGCCGAAGGCCACGTCGCGCCAGCCCAGGTTGGGAGCGAAGTGCAGCACGCCGCGCGCCTCGTTGACGCCGCCCGGCAGGCCCACGCCGATGCCCAGCACCTGTTGGCTGGCATCCAGTTGCTTGCGCAGCTTCAGTAGCGCCGCGGCGAGGCTGTTGATGCAGGCCTTGGCCGAGCGGCTGGCGCCGTAGTTGGCGACGGTGCAGGCGCGCATCTCGCCGGTCAGCGAGGTGGCGACGACGCGCACGGACTCGATGCCCACCTCGGCGCCCAGCAGTAGCAGGCGGCCCGGGTCGATGAACAGCGGCGTGGGGCGGCGGCCCAGGTCGCCGGTGGCGACGACCTCGCGCTCTGCCAGCCAGCCCTCGGCGATCAGCTCGCGCACCAGCAGGCTGACGGTGGATTTGGTCAGGCCCACGGCGCCGGCCAGGTCGGCACGCGACAGCCCCGGGTTGGCACAGAGGTGCCTCACCAGTGCCATGCGATTGATGACCTTGAGCAGCTGCTGGCTGCCGGCGGCTTCGACCTGCAAGCGTTGTCTCCTAGTACTTGGTAGGGCCTGTCAGGGCAGGCTTTGGAGCATATTAGTTCGGCCGTCGCACGAAGTAAATTGGGTGAAAGCCCCTAGCGCGTTTGGTGCCGACGCAACGAAGATCGCGCCGCTCGCCGCTCTGGACCCTGCCGGTCCGGCGTGCGCAGCGCCCGCGAGATCCCGATGTCCGACCCGTCTCTTCGCAAGATCGTCATCGTTGGCGGTGGCACCGCCGGCTGGATGGCGGCCGCCCCGCTGGCGCAGCTGTTCGCCCGCGCCAGCGCGGTGCGCCCGGAGCTGGTGCTGGTGGAGTCGCCCGACATCGGCACCATCGGCGTGGGCGAGGCCACGCTGCCGCCCATTCGCGCCTACAACCGCGCGCTGGGCCTGGACGGGGCCGATTTCGTCAAGCGCACCCAGGGCAGCTTCAAGCTGGGCATCGAGTTCCGCGACTGGGGCCGGGTGGGGCACCGCTTCTTCCACGGCTTCGGCGACTTCGGCCCGCCCATCGAGAACCGCTCGCCATGGCAGCACTGGCTGAGGCTGGCCCGCGTGGTGCAGGACATGCCGCACTACGAGGACTGGTCCACGTCCACGGTGATGGCCCGGCGCAACCGCTTCACGCCGCCGGAGGGCGACACGCCATCGGCGGCCAACGCCTTCTCCTTCGCCTACCACTTCGACGCCGGCCTGTACGCGGCCTATCTGCGCGAGTACGCGCTGGCGCGCGGAACGCAGCGCATCGAGGGATTGATCGTGGACGTGGAGCTGCGCCCGCAGGACGGCTTCGTCTCGGCCGTGAAGCTGGCCGACGGCCGCCGCATCGACGGCGACCTGTTCATCGATTGCTCGGGCTTTCGCGCGCTGCTCATCGGCGGCGCGATGCAGTCGCCCTTCGAGGACTGGAGCGCGCTGCTGCCCTGCAACAGCGCGCTGGCCGTGCCCAGCGAACGCGTCGCACCGCTGACGCCGTACACCACGTCCACCGCCAAGGCGGCCGGCTGGCAGTGGCGCATCCCGCTGCAGCACCGCACGGGCAACGGCCACGTCTACTGCAGCAGCTTCGTCAGCGACGACGAGGCCGCGAGCACGTTGCTGGCGGGCCTGGACAGCCCCGCGCTGGACACGCCGCGCCAGCTGCGCTTCACCACCGGCCGGCGCCGGCAGGGCTGGGTGAAGAACGTCGTCGCGATAGGCCTGTCCGGCGGCTTCCTGGAGCCGCTCGAATCGACCAGCATCCAGCTCATCATGGACGGCGTCGGGCGGCTGATCCAGTTTCTGCCAGACCGTCGTTGCCAACCGCAGCTGGCGGCCGAGTTCAACCGGCTGATGGGCCAGCAGTACGAGTCCACGCGCGACTTCATCGCGCTGCACTACAAGCTGACCGAGCGGCGCGACAGCGAGCTGTGGCGCTACTGCGCGGCCATGCCCATCCCCGACAAGCTGGCCCACCAGATCGAGCTGTTCCGCACGACGGGCCGCGTCGCCATCTTTGACCGGGACAGCTTTGCCGAGCCGTCCTGGGTGTCCCTCTTCATGGGCCTGGGGCTCAAGCCCGAGGCCTACGACCCCTTCGTCGATCTCGTCGACGAAGCCGCCCTGGTGCAGCACTTCGCAAGGCTGCGCCAGGCCATCGCCCAGACCGTGGCGGGCATGCCCGACCACGCCGACTACATCTCACGTCACGTGAAGGCGCCTGCACCAGCCTGAGGAGAAGGCAAGCACACCACAACAAGCAAGACGGGGCCGGCATCCCAGCCGGCCGAACGGAGACAACCAGGAAACCACCCCATGAAGTTCACTGACGGACAGTGGATGCTTCAGCCGGGCGTCGCCGCGCACTACGCGGCCGAGGCCTATGCCGTTGAAGTCCACGCAGACCGCCTGGTCGTGCTTGCCACGACCCGCCCCATCAAGCACCGCGGCGACACGCTGCAAGGCCCCACGCTGACCGTGACGCTGACCTCGCCCGCGAGCGGCGTCGTGCGCGTCAGCGTGGAGCATTACAGCGCGTCGCAACCGCCGCGCCTGCACGTGCCCATGCCGGGCGCCGACCATCCGGCCGTGCAGACGGCCCAGACCGACACGCACGCCACGCTGACCTCCGGCCCCCTCACGGTCGAGGTGAAGAAGGGCGAGGGCTGGAGCCTGGTGTTCCGCGAGGGCGGCCGCGTGCTGACCAAGAGCGACTGGCGCAGCCTGGGCTACGTGCAGTGGGGCGCCAAGGGCAACCACCTGCACGAGCAGCTGACGCTGGCCGTCGGCGAGAACGTCTACGGCCTGGGCGAGCGCTTCACGCCGTGGGTCAAGAACGGCCAGATCGTCGAGAACAGCAACCGCGACGGCGGCACGGCCTGCGAGCAGGCCTACAAGAGCGTGCCCTTCTACATGACCAGCAAGGGCTACGGCGTGCTGGTCAACGAGGCCGGTCCGGTGTCCTTCGAGGTCGGCTCGGAGAAGGTCGCGCGCGTGCAGTTCAGCCGCGAGGGCGAGAGCCTCGACTACTGCGTCATCGCCGGTCCCACGCCCAAGGACGTCGCGCGCCGCCTGACAGCGTTGACAGGCCGCTCGCCGCTGCCGCCGGCCTGGAGCTTCGGCCTGTGGCTGACCACCTCGTTCACGACGCAGTACGACGAGGCCACGGCCACCCACTTCATCGACGAGATGGCGCGCCGCGAGCTGCCGCTGTCGGTCTTCCACTTCGACTGCTTCTGGATGCGCGAGTTCCAGTGGTGCGACTTCGAGTGGGACCGCCGCGGCTTCCCCGAGCCCGAGGCGATGCTGAAGCGCCTGCATGCCAAGGGGCTCAAGATCAGCCTCTGGATCAATCCCTACGTCGCGCAGCGGTCGCCGCTGTTCGCGGAAGGCGTGAAGCAGGGCTACTTCATCAAGCGCACGAACGGCCTGACCTTCCAGACCGACCAGTGGCAGCCCGGCATGGCCATCGTGGACTTCACGAACCCGGCCGCCAAGGCCTGGTATCAAGGCCATCTGCGCCGCCTGCTGGCCATGGGCGCGGACTGTTTCAAGACCGACTTCGGCGAGCGCATCCCCGACCAGGGCGTGGTCTACCACGACGGCTCCGACCCGGTGGAGATGCACAACCTCTACGCGCTGCAATACAACCAGGCCGTGTTCGAGCTGCTGCAGGAGGTGCAGGGCGACGACGCCATCGTGTTCGCGCGCTCGACCTATGCGTCGGGCCAGCGCTTCCCGGTGCACTGGGGCGGCGACTGCTGGAGCAACTTCGAGTCCATGGCCGAGAGC